>JALHOQ010000068.1 GCA_022842925.1 Bdellovibrionales bacterium | reverse complement strand
AGCGTTCACAATAAGATAATCGGCGCAGAAGAAGGTCGTCTTTCTTAAGAATATCAAAAACGAATAATTTGCCCTCGGGCTTTAGCCATTCGGCGTCGATTACCGTCCAGCCTTTCTCAAGACTGAAAATTCGACGGAGTTCGTTTGCGATCTTCTCGGGCAGCAGCATCTTATGCGGTCGGCCTTGGCGGTTGTAGGCCACCACCCCTTCGCTGGAATCCGCTGACATATGAATCTGAGCGCGGTGTCCATGGATCTTCATTTGTCCGACCCACCCGGCCTTTAGAATCTTGGTCACAGCGTCCATGGTGGGGCTGATTTCGGTCTTGGGGTGCATAGCTCGGATAAAAACGGACTGTGCCACGATTCTCCCACGTTTCGAAAAAATCGTTCTCTCAAAAATTCCAGGTAACGACCTGGATTCCCCCGTTTGCCCCATGTGCCGCTGAAGATAGGCCGGGCGGGGCGGGGTCGACAAGATTTTTAACGAATATAATTTTTAATTTTCAGCGCTTTCAGCATCTCCAGCAATTCGTCCGGGTCATTTGTATAATGCTTCGCGCCTTCGGCCGCGCCAGGGCGCGCTTTCATCAACATGGGTTTAAATAAATTCTCCAAAACATTTTCCGGCAAGACCTGCAACGCCTCGACTACGGCATCATAGTTCTCTGCAAGCACCTTGGGGTCAAAGCGCAAACTGGCCAGGTCACGAGTAATAAGATCCTCGGCTGCCTTCTCGCTAAAATTCTTCGCAAACTCCTCGGCATCTTCTTCCGAGAGGCCGGCGCTCGCATCCATCACCACATAGGTGACCATGGTTTCATCGCCGAGGACCTTGAACGATTTGTTTTTTCCACCGGCGAGGCGTTTGGCGTACTGTTCTTCGGCATAGGAGAGCACCGTGTTCTTGTGCATGGTCGCTTCACCTTCGAAGTGTTTGGCCTGGTCTTGGGCTTCGCGAAAAGCGTCAATGGCTTCCGCGATCTCGGGCGGAGGAGTAAGGGTATCGCCAGCGGCTTTGGCTGCTTCGGTTTTGGTCTTTCGCGTTTTAAACGGACTGACCTTATCCTTTTTCGCGGTCTCTTTTTTAGCGGCGGCCTTTGCTGAACCTTTAGCCATGCGGACTCCCAAGACAAACGTCTACACTCTCTTCGACGAGGAACTGCCCAGACTTTAGGCTTTGTTGCGCATTCCTTCCAAGAGCTTAAAACACTTCTCAAGGGGAGCCGCTTTACCCAGGACTCCGGCCCAGGGATCGACAAACTTAGAAATGCGACTCGGTGCGTTTTCTATATTGAATTGCTCAGGTTTTAATGATTTTTTAACGTCTTTCCACATGACGGGCATCGACACCGGTGCCCCCGACCTAGGTCGTATGCAGAAAGGCGCGGCTAAGGTCTGGCCGCGGCGATTTTGCATGTAATCGAGGTAAATTTTCCCGCGCCGCCGGTTCGGATTGCGGTGGAGACTGGTCGTGTCCGGGAAGGTTTCGTGAACCACTTCGCACACTTTGTGTGCAAAGTCGCGAGCCGTATCGAATTCGTATTTGGCTCCGGTGGGCACGCCAATATGAATGCCAGTGGCGCCGGAGGTTTTGACGAAATTGGGCGCCTGAATCGCGTTGAGAACTTTGTGGAATTCAAGCGCCACTTCCACGACGTGGGAGAAGGGATTGTCGTCGTCGGGATCTAAATCAATCACGAGAAAATCTGGTTTGTCGAGACTGGGTCGGCGTGAAAACCAGGGGTTGAGTTCGATGCAGCCCAGGTTCGCGCAATAGAGAAGACTGCGTTCGTCTTGAATCAGCGCATAGGCGATCGTTTTGCCCGAGCTTTCCGAGTGGACTTTTTCGGTTTGAAACCAGCGCGGGATGTGACCAGTGAGGTCCTTTTGGTAAAAGCCCGGTTGCTTGACCCCATTGGGATGGCGATTCAGGGACTCTGGACGGTCTTTGAGGTAGGGCAAAATGTACGGCGCGACCTTTCGATAGTACTCGATCACATCGCCCTTGGTGTACCCGTCGTCGGGAAAATAAACTTTGTCGAGGTTCGTAAGGGGCGCCTCGCCTGAAATTCGGCTTTTGTTTTTTGCTTTGGGTGTGCCCGGTTCAATATAGAGCCATTCGCTGGATGTACCCGAATGGTAAAAGCTATCGGCCTTCTTGGCGACCACCTGCTGTTTGGAATTTTTGGAAGCGGGTTTGGTATGGCGTAAAACAGGGGAGTCGACGAAGGCCGATTTAAGAATTTTTTTGCGTTCTTTTAGCGGAGTATCTTTTAAATCGCGGCCTTGGTGATAGAGAATGTCGAAAACATGATAGATCGCCTTCTGGCCCCTCTTCTCAATCTCACCATCGAGTACGGCGTGGATATCCAACTCTTGCAGCGCCTCGACGACTTTCGGGAACTTCTGATCAAAGGAAAGTAGTGATTTGGAGAAGAGGTGCACGCGACGGCCTTCGACTTCGGCAATTGTGCGCAAGCCACCCTGGTCTTGATCGAAAATCCATTCGCCTTCGGTAAGACCGTTATGACCCAAGGTCGCCAGCATAGGTTTGTTTTTGCGTGGCAGAGGCGCGGATCGTAAGCTGGCCGGCTTTTTTTCAAGAGATTTTGCCGGAGATTTTTTTCCGCGGTTCGACAGCCAAATATCACCTTTGGCTTCCGCCTGCTCGGCAATTTGCTCGAGAGTTCGGCCCGTTTTGACCGAAAGGTCATTTGGTTTATCGCTGCGTTTGACGGACGAGTGGTCATCGCGCTTTTTTACCAGCAGCCAAGCCTTTTGCGAGGGGTCTTTTTTGAGTTTGATCAGGGCGAACTCGCCCTTCAGTTTCTCGCCATCCAGAACAAAAGTGATATGGCCTTCTGCAAGGCCATCCCGCATGGCGGTTTCCGAATCTTTGCGGCCTTTCGATCCTCTTTCAACGTAAGTACCACGATCCCACACCATAACCGTGCCAGCGCCATAGTTGCCCTTCGGGATAATTCCTTCAAACGCGCCATAGTCGAGAGGGTGATCTTCAACAAAAACAGCCAAGCGTTGATCGAGAGGGTTCAGGGATGGACCCTTGGGAACAGCCCAGCTCTTATAAACACCGCCGAACTCTAAACGAAAATCATAGTGATGGCGGGAGGCATCGTGCATTTGCACCACAAAACGCAGAGAGCCATGGCCTTTCTTAACTTTGCCCTTGGGCTCTGGCGTCTGAGTGAACTTCCTCTTGCGGTTATAGACTCGCAAACTCACGGTTCGACTGTATTCCTTTAAGGAGTCACGCGGTAGCGGATTATGACAACGCCGGCGCCACCATTGCCGCCGTTGCCCGTATTGCAACCGCCACCGCCACCGCCGCCTCTGTTCGCGGTTCCGGCGGTTCCCGCCTGGTTAGTGCCACTGCATCCGCCGCCACCGCCGCCGGATCCTCCAGCGCCGCCACTGCCCGCAAGCCTTCCGCCGCCTCCACCACCGCCATAGGTGGTAGCCGCTCCCGAAATTGAAGATGAGATTCCGGCACCGCCGGCTCCGCCGACGCCAGCCCCTCCAGTTGTTCCATTGCTTCCAGCGCCCCCGGCCCCGCCGCCGCCGCCGCCGCCTGCTTGCGCATTCACGGCCGCGCCGCCAATCCCGCCGTTGAAACCTTGCCCAGTTGTTCCAGTTCCCGCCGTGGCCGCGTTCCGTCCGCCGCCGCCGCCGGATCCGCCGGTAGCTCCAAATCCCGCACCGCCATTGCCCCCACCCCCGCCGCCTACTGCGGTAAAGGACTGAAACACGGAACTTGAACCACTCCGCATGGAACCGATTTCACCGCCCAGCCCGCCGTTGCCGAGTGAGCCATTGCCGCCTGCGCCAACGGTAATGGCGTAACCTTGGGCTGTTACGTTAGCCGAGCCCATTAGAACCCCGCCTCCTCCTCCGCCACCCCCGGATCGGGTGGCGGCTCCAGTGGCTAGGCCTCCTCCTCCGCCGCCGCCCACGATTAAATAGAAAACCGAGCCGGTGCCGCTAGCCGTAAAGGTTCCGCTCGAGTTGAAGGTGTGGACCTGGTAGGCGCCGTCGACCGTAATGGTTCCGCCTGTGCTCGCCGCCAGTCCAGCGTAATCTCCGCAGGTTCCTAGGGTGATTCCACTGGGCGGATTATTATAAAATGAACTCCATTCGCCTGAGGTTTTAGTTGGGATGTAGATGTCCCGGCCGGTGGCGTTGGCGACATTGTAACACGTGCCGAACTCATCAATATCCAGATTGGCCGTGTTGTTAATTCGGTAAGACAAGGCCGCCCAGGTCGGACAGCAAGCGAGCCAGCACGTGAGCGAAATCATGAGCTGGATCGCGAATTTCACAACGCCGATGCCTCGGACATCATCTTTTTACGTTTCAAATCCGAATTTATAAATTCGGGATTTACTTTCATTAGATGCGAGAAGATTTTGCGGGCGCAATCGCCGTCTTTGACGGACATGCAGTTGACGGCGATGTCGAGAAGCTTATCAGCCGGCAGGCTGGCGATCATTTCGTCTTCGGTGATGGGCGCCTTGGTCAAGAGCGATTGCGGTACGGGAATTCGAACTTCTGACAGAACATACAGAGTGCCGAGTGTAAGGCCGGTCATTAAACCAAGTGCGATTAGACCACCCGCTAAACCCGGAAGGTAGGCGGTCTTGCTTACCTTTTTGATCGGGTAGTCGGGATAAAGTTCTTCAAATTTGACCGGCTTTTGATCGTTTTTCATTCTTAAATGAGAACAGCTGGGTTAGTTTTTGGCAAATGAAGATTACGGTTCAGGTCAAGCCAAACTCTAAGAAGGAAGCCGTCGAGAAACTAGTCGACGGCACCTAGCTTGGTGTGTGGATGAGATAAGAGCAACAAAAGTGCCATCAAGAAGGATCTGAAAGCGGTACCGTATCTTCAAGAATCACCTCGCGCACCTCGTCGGCTTCGATCGCGGCACGGTGAAACTGGTAATAGGCTGCTGCGCTGAGTGCGCCAAAAACGAAACCTACGAAATGACTGAGATGGCTCACTTCGGGCTTGTAAGTTTCAGGTACGAACAACATAACCGCGAGGGCGACCGCAACCGCAACTCGTTTACGCGCCGACGAGCGCCGGTCAATGATCGCAAAAAGCGTCAGCCATGCGGCACCCATCCAATAAACGACGCCGGAGATCCCAAGTAACGACGTATCAAGTGGAAGGGTCTTGAGAACAATAAGATTAGTCAAACCGCCGAACAAAAAACCGGCCGCGGGAAAAAATAAATAACCGTAGTAGCTGGTCAAAAGGTAGGTGAGGGGGAGAAACAGGAATGCATTGCTAAAGAAATGACCGAGATCCGAGTGGGCGAACAGCGCGGTCCAGGCTCGCCAATACTGGCCTTCGGCAAATACGGCTCTGTTGGTGGCCGGCAGCCAATCCGCCCAGCCGTTAAAAAAAGCAATGTTGCTGAAATGAAGAAGGAAGGCGAACGCGACCATCCATTTCCATCCATTGTAACGAGGTTTGCGGCTGAGCCAGTTTTCGCGAACGACTACGGTCGCTTCCATCTTTTTAGTATGAGGTCGAGCCGGCGTTTTGCAAGCCGACCATGGAATTGGTAAAAACCCAGTCTATTCCACGACTCCACTCACGCCGGTAAAGATTGGCTGAGGGCACAAAGCCGACTCCGGTCTTTTGCCCGGCGGCCTGAAGGCGTTGGCTAAGCTCATCCGTCATTCCGAGAAAGTGCCCGGCGACGCCACCAAGACCGCGGGTCAGCGAGGTTTCCACCATGGACTTCAATGCCAGTTCGCCCACCAAAACCCAAGCCTCATTTGGCAATTTTTCGCTTGGACGGACGAGCTGATCATCGAGCGCCAACAAATGAAAATCGCGACAAGGAGCGAAGCGAGAGAGCAGGCCGTTTAAAGTGGAAATGTGGGTAGGATTGAGGAAGGTTTTAATTTCGATAAAAAAGTTTAGTCCCTCAAGACTCAGCACTTCTTCAAGCGTGGGGACAGCGGGAGCCAGTTTACGGATCTCGTCGAAAGCGAGTTCGCACAATACGCCGTCGACGTTGTGGCAGCGGAGCAGGTCTCTATCATGGTGCACGACGGGAACTCCATCGCGACTGAAGTGAACGTCGAACTCAATGCCCCAGGCGCCGAGACGCCGGGCTTCTGTGAATGCGGGAAGCGTGTTCTCAACTCGCCACCGATCCCAGGCCCCGCGATGAGCGATGATCTTAGGCGCGGTCTTTGTAGTCGACGCTCGATAGGTTTTTAAATCCCAAACTACGTCGACCGCGGCGGCAGCCCAGTTCAGCACGAGATCGCGCATTTAGAAGTTTCTTTTATGTTCAACAAGTATGCAGCGGTTCGATATGACTTGAATGCCGGCGGCTTCGGCTTTCATCTCGGCTTCCGGATGGGTGATGCCGAGTTGTAGCCACAGCACCTCCACACCACCCAATTCTAAGATCTCATCAACGACGCGGGGAATGGCGTCGGATGCGCGAAAGACGTCTACGAAGCGGCGGTATTCAGCGGGCACTTCTTTGAGGGAAGGATAGATTCGAACGCCGCCGGTATTGTCGCCCTTAGGATAGGTGCCGACGATATCATAGCCCTTCGATTTCATGTACATGGGCACGCTGTGGGACGGCTTGGTTGGGTCAGGGCTTAGACCGTAAACCGTAAACTTCTTATACTTGCTCAGGAGCGACTTAATTTCAGAATCTTTGACGTTCATGGCGAAATCATATTTACGTGGGATCTGTAGTCAACAGGAGATGTGCGAATGGTTCGTGTGGCAGTGATCATCGGCAGTACTCGACCGCAGCGGCGGGGTGAAGCGGTCGGGAAATGGGTTTTTGAGTGCTCCCAGAAGCGTAGCGACGCGGAGTTCGAGTTGATTGATTTGAAAGAAGTCGGCTTGCCGCTACTCGACGAACCCACGCCAGCGTCTGCTGGCCAATACACTCAAGAGCACACTAGAGCCTGGTCGCGAAAAATTGAACCATTTGATGCCTTCGTTTTTGTAACGCCGGAATACAATCATGGCCCCAACGCTGCTCTCAAGAATGCACTCGATTTTCTATATAAGGAATGGGGCGACAAGGCTTGCGGATTTGTAAGCTATGGCGGTGACGGTGGCATTCGAGCGGTAGAGGCGCTGCGGGTGATCGTAGCGACGCTGCAGATGGCCGATGTGAGCAAGGCTGTTGCCCTCTCTCTCCGTAACGACTTCGAAGGTCAGGCGTTTAAACCACAGGCCTTTCAAGAAAAATCGCTCAATGGAATGCTCGACCAGCTTCTGAGTTGGGCGGGCGCCTTGCAATCAATGCGAACCCAGGGTCAATAACCGACCGTCAAAAATCCGCAGGGTTCGCCACCGCCGGCTGCGGCTAGGCAAAAACCGGCCGCGACTTTCTCGCGCAGCTCCAGTTCTGTGGGTGTGCGCGAGATCTGCTTCAGCAAATCCGATCGAACTTGAGTATTGATCGCGAGATTTTCGTAGGTGATCGAACAGCTCTCAAGCTGATCGACGGCCGGGCACTCGCCGAAGCCGAGAGGCCCTTTGAGTTGAAGGGGGCCGGACCCGACGATTTTTCCTTCAAGCTCGATCATATTGGGCGCGCCGGTCAGTTCCAGTGGAAGGGGGTAGCGGATTTTGAACTCTTTATTCGAGCGGCGCACTTCGATCTCGGGCAGGCTGAAGACCGCATAGCGAGCTTCATTACTGGTGCCGACGGGGACCCAGTAGACGCCCGCGTGCTTTTCAACGATCGAATTGTCAGCCGGAGCTTGGAGCGGTGCCAAGCCGAGCAGAACAGCGAATAGGATTCTCATAGGTTCCCCCTTATATATCGTGTGGCTCGCGCCTTTCCGAGTCGGAGTAAAAGTCCTTCATCGGTCAGCGTGGTGAGATCGCGGGTGGCGGTCGCCCGTGAAACGGCGAATTCACGCATCACATCCTCCACCCCAAGGCTCTCTCTCTTACGGTTACCAAAGGTTGCCAGAATTCTCAATTGACGAAAGCTCAACGAACCATTTCTTGATGAGTCGACTGGGCGAGTCCACTTGCTTCGCGTGGATTGAAGATCGGCGGACTGCATCTGAAGCCGCACTCCCGAAGTGAGGCGATATCCCTTTTCGTCCGCTTCGATCCAAGATCTTCCGAGGAGTTGGCGCAGCTTAGAGATCGAGGTGTAAATTAAAGGATCATGTCGAGCTGGGTCGTATTCGTAACTCCAGACTTTTTCGACAAGTTCGGCCTTGGACTGATGCGATTGTGAAAGCAGTTCCAGAATTTTTCGCAAGCCCCGGGTGAGGCCCTTTTCAATCACCAGAATTTCGCCGCGATCGACTACGATGACTCCCTTGGGAAGAAGATCGAAAATCAAAGCGCGCTGCTTGAACTCGATATCAAAAAACGAAAACAAAAAGTAAAGGAGCCGCTCTTTGAGGATCAAATCAAGAGCGGCGGTTTCTTTGCGACGGACTCCGTCGTATAGATCCCCAAGAGGATCTTCGCCAAAGTCTTGCTCTTCACGCACGCGCGAATACGGGCCGCCGCCTGTTAGACGCGCCTCAAGACCCTGAATTCGCCGCGAGAGCGCGATGTCGACCTCCTTATGCAGATGCAATTCGGTCGATTTAAGAAGTCGCACGGCCTCTTCGGAGCGTCCTCGCATCCAAGTTAAAAAAGCCAAACGAAAGTTCAATAGGGCGATATGGCGGCGATTGCGGCTCGAATAAATCGAATCGCACGCCTCGTCGAGAACGCGCGTCGCCTTTTCGGGACGTCCGCGCAAAGCCCATTGATTGGCGAGTTCTAACTTTACTGCATTACGCGAATAGGAATCCTGTGGGTGCAATTTGGCTAAGGCCTTCTCGAGCTTGGGGATGCAATTCCAGTTCAAGCCGAAACGTGCTTCTGACAAAAGGAGCAGAAGTCGGAAGGTTTGACGAAGCGAGGAATTGTTTAGGGCACGAGCCTTTTTTAAAGCCTCACGCAGGTGGCGAATACCGCGGCGAACCTGACCCTGCTCTATCAAAGCGTGGGCCAGGAGTTCCTCGGCTAAGAGTAGGCCGAAGGTGTACTTATCTTGAGCGGCGTTTTCAAAGGCCTTCTGTGCGAACGCGGCCGCCTTGCCATATTGTCCGCAGAAAAACCGATAAAAGCCAATCCCTTGAAAGACGAAAAATCGCGCCCTTCGGTTCGAGCGGCGAAAACGGCCACAGGCTGCGAACTGCTTTCGCGCCTTCGCGTATTCGGACACGCGTGTGTAGGCCACGCCGAGCGCAAAGTGCACTGTGGCGGCCGCCGCCGCATCGAGTTTCAATCCGCGCTGCTCAATCCAGCCGCAGTGCCAGAGCGTTTGCTCGAGCTCCCCGGCCAGGGCGTGTACAAGAATGACTAGGTCGAGGGCTTGTGCGCGATGGGCCTCGTCCGAGGTCATATGTAAAAGGGGAGTGAAGTCCCCTCTCTCAAGACTCGCTTCGAGCTGTGTTCGGCGCAACATGGAATGGCCCTCCCACGGGGTCTGATTTCTAAATTAACTCATATCGCCTCAATTTGTTAAGAGTTCTCCGCTCGAAATTCCGCTCGAGTGTCGCGTATAACGAATCTGTAACCGGGGAGGGGACATGAAAACTAAAATAGTAACGTTAGTCTTACTAAGTTTGTTATGGAGCGGGTGCGCCGAGCCATCGCACGAAGGATCGCCGAGTTCGCCCGCGGCCGATAACGGGGGCGGCGGCGGTGATGGTGGCGGCGGAGGCGGGCTGGGGGATCCTAAGGCACTCGATTTTGCGATAGTGAAGGCGCAAATCTTCACACCTCGATGTGTGCGCTGCCATCAGGAATTTGCAGATTATGCAAAAGTGGCACTTGAGCTGAATCAGATTCAAGACGCTGTGCTTACGAATAGAATGCCACCCAGGGGACCTTTGAGCGATGAACTTAAGGGTTTGCTCACGGAATGGATTGGCAACGGCGCGCCCGAAATCACACCAGAGCCAGGGGGATAATATGAAGAGTTCAATTTTGATCCATGCGATTTTAATTCTTGTTCCGATTTTCGCCAACGCCGTGCCACTGAAGTTTGCGGTAGAGGGCGGTGCGGTCGAAGCCTTGGTGATCGGCCGGCCGTCGTTACTCAAAATCAAAGCCACGGGCGAATCGGCTAAAGGCACGCTGACCGTGGACGGAAAGAAAGTCGATGGCATATTTGAATTCGCGCTTTCCACCCTCGATAGCGGAATTGAATTGCGCGACGATCATATGAAGAACAAATACCTAAAGGTGTCCTCTCATCCCAAGGCGGTTTTGGCCATTCGCGACCTGCAACTCGCTACCGCTTTCTCAAGCGAGCGGCCGGAAGTGAGCGAGACTGAATTTAACGGTGACCTCACTCTGCATGGTGTGACTAAAGCCGTGAAAGGAAAGTTCAAAGTCGGCGACGACCGCAAAATCTCTGCCGACTTCAAGTTAAAGCTGACCGACTTTCAAATTGAGATCCCCAGTTATATGGGCATCACTGTGGCAGATGAGGTCAATGTCCGCGTATTAATCGACAATCTCAGGCCGGCGATGTAGCCGGCCGTTCGCGGTTATCTCTGATTCGTAAATTCTTTTAAGGTACTCCAATAAAGATCGAACGAATCGAGATCATTGTGATGCCCACCCGTGATATTTACAAATCTTGCTGCCGGATTTAGCTTCGCCAACTCTTCGCCTTGTGATTGCGGGATAACTTCGTCTCGATCCCCGTGTAGCACAAGGATGGGCGCTTTGATTCTGGCTATGTGCTCATGCGAGTGAAACTTGTACTTCAAAAAAAATGTTGGCGCCCAGGGATAGACGAGCTGAGCCATCGCTTCAAGACTCCAAAACGGACTTTCGAGGATCAGACCTTGAACGTCCTGCTCGGCAGCCAAGGGCACGGCCAGTCCTGAGCCGACCGAGCGGCCATAAATTAAAATCTTCGCCTGCGGAAAAGTTTTGCGGGCTTCGCCGTAAAGAACCTGAGCCAACTCGTGCAATTGCTTTTCAGACTTGATCTTGCCTTCACTTTTGCCGAATCCAGGATAGTCGACGATCCACACAGTCCACCCGGTCGCTTCGGCGAGATCCGTTCCGACTCGTCCCCACTCTTGCAAACTGCCCGCATTGCCATGAAAAAATAAAATCACGCCTTTGGACTCCGGTGGCTGAAACAGTACGGAGTGAATGCGGATGCCGCCGCTCTCGAACCACTTCTCTGTCGTCGGAACGGGAAAAGAATATTCGTAGGCTGAGTCGGATACGGTCGGATGAAAAATCAAACTCTCTTGAAAAAAGACCATGGTCACCAGCACCACGATCAGCACGCCGGTCAAAACCCGCATGCACATCCAAAAAAGGTGAACTGCTTTTTGCATCAGCCGAGCGCCTTTAAACTCTCTTCGCAGTATTTTTTGTCGTCGATTGTCAGCTGCGAGTACTGGCTGCGGGCTTTGGCCGCAGCATCTTCGAAGCCTTTGCCATTGCCTCGGGCGCGCTCAACCAGAGCCTGGCACTCGTAAGCATAAAAGTACTCCAGCGCCGAACCTTTGTTCTGTTCGCACAAATGCAGGCCATTGTTCGCATGTTCCATGGCTTCATTAAAACGGCGGGCCTTGGCGCAGGTCATGGCCAAGCGGTATTCGGCCTGCTTCACCTCCACCCAAGTGCCGGCGATTTCCCAATACTTGTGCGAGGCCAATGCGGCCTCCAGCATGAGGCGCTCTTCTTCGGCGCTGAGGGTGCGTTTGACCTCGAGGGCTGCGGCTAGATTGTGAGTGGTGGCGGCCAGGCTTTTAATCGCGGGGTCGGCCTGGTCCAATTCGGCGGCGGCGATTGACATTGCGGTGATCAAATATTCGCGCGCCTGCGTAGAATCTCGCTCGCACAAAATAGCGGCGGCAAGAGCATAAATTCGGGTTTGGTCGGGAGCGGGGAACGCATCTAGGTTTGAGGCTGTGCTACTCGCCAGTTGCAGCGCCGCAGCCGAGCGGAGAATGGTGGCGGCGGCATCGCTGGATGAACTAAATCGAGGATGTTGACGCAATTCTTCTAAGAACGCGAGCGCCTCCTCAAAGCGTCCCAAGTGCTGGCCAAGTACATGGGTCGCGAGCGCTGCCATTTGCGCCAGATCTTCGGGATGTTGCACGAGCTTAAGTCCGGTCTCAAAGCTGGCGGCAACTCGAACCGTTTCCTGACCGTGGTCCTGCCAGGATTGATTTAAAAATTCGCTGAACGTCATGCGCCATTCATACTCCCAACTCCGGAACTCGAACAACGAAAATGCGGGGCTCCCTTGGGGCCGACTTCGTGGACAAAGTCCCTGCGGCATGGTCTAAAAGATCTTTCAAACTCGGAATTAATAGAATCGGAGAACTTCAAATGTTGTATGAAATTACAGTCCCACAATTTATGAAAATGCTGAGAAACTTAAATACTCTTTTAGGTAAAGCCGATGCTTTTGCAGAAGGCAAAAAAATCGATGTCGGCGTGTTGCTGACTTCGCGCTTGGCTCCCGACCAGTTCAATTTGATCCGGCAAATCCAGATCGCATGCGATACAGCCAAATTGGCCGCTTCGCGGTTAACTGGCAAAGAGGCCCCGATTCATGACGACAACGAGATTTCGCTACCTCAATTGCGTTCACGTATCGAGCATGTGATTTCTTATCTGGCGACCATGTCGCCCGCTGATTTTCAGGGGGCCGAGGAGCGCAAAGTCAGCCAACCCCGTTGGGAAGGGAAGTGGTTGAACGGTAAGGAATTTGCCACTCAACATGCGATTCCCAATGTTTACTTCCATATCACCACGGCCTATTCGATCTTGCGCCATAACGGGGTAGACATCGGCAAAAAGGACTATCTGGGCGAAATGCCCTTTAAGCATTAATACTTCTTGGCCCAATTGACCCGTTGTGTTAATTGGGCCCTATGACTGCATGTTCTCTCTGTCAAAATCCGAAGGGCACCCATCAGTGTGGTCTCTGTCACTGCACGCTTTGCAAGAGCTGCGCACAGACCATGGAGGGCGATAGTTTTCTGTTCGAACGTCGGGTGCCGAAGGATTTAACTCACGCCGTTTACTGTAACCCCTGCTTTGATCAGCATGTGGCAGGCCCCCTGGCCGAATATCAGGAACGGTTGAATGCGGCGAAGAACGTATTCGTGTTCATGAAAAATCAAAGCAAGGAAACCCGTCTAATCAAACGTAAGCTGCCCATGGTTCGCGTCGAAGATTGTGACGACCGCGACGAAACCATTCTGCGCTTGGCCTACGCCGCGGTAAAAGCGGGATGCAATGCAATTGTCGATGCCGATCTCGTGGCCAAAAAGGAAAAAGACGGCGGCTACCAGTGGACGAGGTGGTGTGGCACGGCCCTTCCTGTTAAAGTCGACTCCGGGAAGATGGAACGGGAAATGGACCTGAATAATTCCAATCCCAACTGACGAGCACCTTCAGGAGGTCACCATGATTCTCACCCGCGCATACGCCGCCCAATCACCTACATCTGGGATGGACACATTTCAGTTCGATCGACGCAAGCCACGGGCGGACGACGTTGTGATCGAGATCGCCTACTGCGGGATTTGCCATTCCGATATTCATACAGCCCGCGGTGAGTGGGGTGAGGTTCATTATCCCTGCGTGCCCGGGCATGAAATCGTCGGGCGAGTCATTCAGGTTGGCAAGAAAGTGAAGCGTTTCAAAGTCGGTGACTTGGCCGGGGTGGGTTGCTTTGTGGATTCCTGTGGAAAGTGCTCGAGCTGCAAGGCGAACGAAGAGCAGTTCTGCCAAGTGCACACGGCTTTTACTTATGCCAGTACGGAGATGGACGAGGAGACGCCCACCTTCGGCGGCTACTCCAGCCATATCGTGGTTCGAGATAAGTTTTGTTTGAAAATTAAAAAAGGCGTGCCCCTCGAGCGCGTGGCCCCTTTGCTTTGCGCGGGGATCACGACCTACTCGCCACTTAAGAGATTCAAGGTCAAAAAAGGTTCGAAAGTGGCGGTCGTGGGCCTGGGTGGACTCGGCCATATGGCGGTTAAGCTGGCCAAGGCCATGGGCGCGGAGGTGACCGTGTTCAGCACTTCACCCGGCAAGCAGGTCGACGCCAAAAGACTCGGCGCTAAGAATTTTATATTGTCGACTGAGGAAGAGAATTTTCAGTCGGTGGCGGGAAAATTTGATGTGATTGTGGATACCGTTTCAGCCCAGCATAGTTTCACTCCCTATCTCGCCACGTTAAAACGTGGAGGTACGATGGTGCTGGTGGGAGTTCCACCCGAGGCGAACTCGGTGACTTCCGGCTCTTTGATCATGGGTCGAAAGTCTCTGACCGGGTCTCTGATCGGCGGAATTAAAGAAACCCAGGAAATGCTCGACTTCTGTTTTAAGAAAAAAGTCTATTCTGATATTGAGCTGATCGATGCCAAGCGCATTAACGAGGCCTATGACCGCACGGTTAAGGGCCAAGTGAAATACCGTTTCGTAATCGACGCGAAAACGTTCTAAAGGTGCCCGTCGACTTTTAGCGCTGCCGAGAGGCCACGTACTCTTCGTACGTGCAGTAGCTGTCTTCTTTGATGCCGGTATCCAGCTCGATAATCCGGTTGGCGGTCGTTTGAATAAATTCGTGGTCATGGGTGGTAAAGATCACGGTCCCATTGAAGCGGCGCAAGCCCTCGTTGACGGCCGTGATCGCTTCGAGATCCAAGTGATTGGTCGGGCCGTCGAGGAGAAGAACGTTCGCACCCGAGAGCATCATCTTGGCCAACATACAGCGAACTTTTTCACCACCCGATAAAACCTTGGGAGATTTTAAAGCTTCGTCACGGCTAAACAGCATTCGGCCGAGGAATCCGCGAATAAAAGTCTCGTCTTTCTCGTCCGAATACTGGCGCAACCAATCGACCAGCGTCTGCGCCTCCGAATTGTCGAAATATTTGCTGTTGTCGGTGGGAAAATAGCTTGGCGTAATCGTGATGCCCCAGTTGAAGCTACCCGTATCGGGCTGGCTCTCCCCGCCCAGAATATCGAGGAGCTGAGTTTTTGCTAAATCATTGCGGCCGAGCAGAGCGATTTTGTCGCCTTTCTTAACTGTGAAACTGACATTCTTGAGTAGTGTTTCACCGTTTAAAGTTTTGCTGATTCCCGTGGCGGTGAGAATATCGGAACCGGCTTCGCGTTTGGATTCAAAGCCCACAAAAGGTTCGCGGCGGCTGGAGGCCGGCATGTCATTAAACTCAAGTTTCTCTAACTGCTTTTGGCGTGAGGAAGCTTGTCGGGATTTGGACGCATTGGCACTGAAGCGTCGAATAAAAGCCTTCAGCTCCTCGGCCTTGTCGGAGGCCTTTTTGTTTTGCTCACTCAGCAGCCTTTGATGGAGTTCGCTGGCCTGTCGCCAGAAATCGTAGTTGCCGGTGTAGACTCGAATTTTACCGTAATCCAGATCGGCCATGTGACTGCAGACGCGATTCAAGAAATAGCGATCGTGCGAAACGACGATTACGGTATTTTTAAATTCCGAAAGGAATTTTTCGAGCCATTGGATGGCATAGATATCAAGATGGTTGGTGGGCTCATCCAGCAAAAGAACATCGGGCTGACCGATCAAGGCTTGCGCCAAAAGAACTTTCACTTTTTCCGCCGGATCGAGTTCCTTCATTTTCTTGCTATGAAGGGCGACCGGCACGCCGAGTCCCTCCAGCAGGGCTCCCGCTTCCGAATCGGCCTCCCAGCCATTCATTTCCGCGAATTTGCTTTCAAGCTCGGAGGCGCGCTCACCATCGGCTTCAGAAAAGTCCGGCTTATTATAGAGCTCGTCCTTTTCTTTTATGATCGCAAACAGCTTCTGGTTTCCCATCAATACGGTCTTGAGGACCTCTTCTTCGTCGAAAGCGAAACGGTCTTGTTTAAGTACGGAGAGCCGATGATTCGGATCAAACACGACCTCACCCGAAGTGGGCTCGAGCTCCCCCGACAAGATTT
Source organism: Bdellovibrionales bacterium (assembly GCA_022842925.1). Lineage (GTDB taxonomy): Bacteria > Bdellovibrionota > Bdellovibrionia > Bdellovibrionales > UBA1609 > JALHOQ01. The sequence continues at coordinate 242 of JALHOQ010000068.1, read as the reverse complement.
TGAGAAACGTCGACTTTCCGGCCCCGTTGGCGCCGATGAGGCCGTAGCAGTTTCCGGGCGTGAACTTAACGTTCACTTCATCAAAGAGTTTGCGTGCTCCATAGCGGAGACTGACGTCAGCTGTGGCAATCATGGGGGAGGTTATAAGGTGCTCGTCGACTTTTTGCAACCCTCTGCGTCAGATGGCGCGAAGAAGGTGATCGTCGGCAAAGGCCTCAGGGCCGATGAATGGCTCCAGCTCG
>JALHOQ010000067.1 GCA_022842925.1 Bdellovibrionales bacterium | reverse complement strand
ATCCGAAGCCGGCGGCTTTTGCCAGCTCGCCGATCGGATTCTAGATTTCCGGCAAGGGTCACGGCTTTAGGGGTTCAGTAAAGCCAATCAAAGCCACCGGGCGCAATCGCGACTTCTTTAAACTTTTGCGTTCCCGCTGCGGGGAACATGGCCAGAGCCGCCTTTGGCGCGTCCCTAGGGTCAATCCCCCGGGCTAGAATAAGATCAAAATAGTTCATTTCGAACAAAGCGCTCACGGCCCAATCAACCGAATTCTTGTAACCCGAAACAGAAACACGCAGCCCATGATCGCTTAGCATCTTGTGCAAATTTTTTCCGTAGCTACCATTCATTACAAGACAGGATGAAAAATGCACGGCCTTCAGACTTCCTGCGTACTGGAGCGAGTCGGCTAATGCTTTGGCCGAAATAGTTCCGTCATTTCCTTTAGGCCCATCGCTTTCCCCATGAGCGGCCACTGTCAGTAGAATTGGCTCCGGCAGGTACGCCAGTTCATCCAGCCACCGCTTCACTCCCTTCTCGTCGGTCAGCGGACGTCGGCGTACTTCCACATTCGGAGTGCGGTCGAAAAAAGCCTTGAGCATGTCGCCGAAAGAATATTCACGCGGATCATAGGAGGAATGCCAGGCCGCCTCGAGTACGACCAACCACTTCCGCCCGGGAATGGGATTGAGCCGCTGGCCACGCCAATCGAGCCAGTCGCGCTTTCCGTTCTGAAGCCATTTCCCGGCGAAAGAACTTCCGTCGGGGCTGAGTTCAAACCAGCCTTTGCCCGCGGCGCCGGCTTCGCGATACTCGAATTCAAACCGCCCGTTTTTAACCTTTCCCCAGATTTTCGACCCCTCGCCCAGAGCATAAATCCCGCGCAACTCGCCGTTCTTGCCCTCGATCAAGCGCATGGGCCCAAAGGATGTGTTCCACACTCCAGAGAACGAAATTCGGTCATCGCTTCGCCGACCAATCCAAGACGACCAATTCGGACTTCCTTTCTCCTTCCATTGCCCACGGAACTGATCCCCGTCGAGTTCAAACCAGCCCTCGCCCGTGGCTTTTGGTTCCGTGTAGGAAAATTGAAACTTTTTGCCCGACACCGTACCTTGAATTTTGCAAGGCATGCCCGACATTAAATACTCACCGCTGATTTTCGAGCCGGTCTGCGTGAGGGTCATAAGCCCGAAGGTGGTTTCCCAAGAACCGGTCCATGGGCCTTGGCTCACCTGAGCGGTGGGCGCGAACAGAAAAAATATGAGAGAGAGCAAAACTGAGTATGACATAGCCCTCAATTTGCTTTTGCAATGGGCTTAGGGTCAACAAGACCGTTCTTATTCTTGCCTGCGGGCTGTGCATCGGTAGCCACTGCCATCGGGCTCGCACGTCACCAGCTCGCACTTTCCCGCGACGCGACTCGAGCGCCGGCTCTCGTCCCACGTTGTCGGGCAAAGTGGCGCATCGAAGATCACACCGTTTAGCCCGTGGGCGGCGCGCTCTTGGTCGGAAAGGATTCGTGTGTTGGATCGGCAGCCGGAGATAAGAACTCCGATGGTCAAAATCAATACGCAACTCTGTACGTACAGAGTTGATTTCATTCTTCCCCGGACCTGGGGCTCGCTACCTTGGGGAATAATCATATCGACATGATGAAACTGAACCACCATAACATCCCGCCAACTCGGCCCGGGCCGAGTTGACTTGCTACTTCTTCAGCGTGGTCAGCGCGGCGAATGGATTATTAAACGGCTTCTTGTCTGGACGCGGGCCCATGGGCTTGCCGCCCCCGCCGCCGCCGCCACCATGACCTGGCCGGCCGCCGTGATGAGGCTTGCCGCCACCACCACCACCGCCGCCGCCCTGGCGTCGATCGCCACGCGGACCGCCCTTGCCACCGCCACCGCTGGCGTTACGCTCACCTTGCGGTCGATCACCACGCGGACCACGTTGCTGTTGCTGCTGAGATTTCTCACGCGGCGGACGCGCTTCCGGCTTCGGCTTTTCTTCCAGCTTCAAAGTCAGCGAGATCTGGCTCTTATCCAAATCCACCGCCAGCACCTTCACCTGGACCATATCGCCCGGTGAAACCACCTTGCGCGGATCATCCACGAACTGATGACTCAACTCCGAAATATGAACCAAGCCATCCTGATGAACGCCGATATCAACAAACGCACCAAAGTTGGTCACGTTGGTCACGATACCAGGGCAAATCATGCCGCCCTTCAAATCCTTAAGCTCATGAATGTCATCGCGATACTGAAAAACTTTAAACGGATCCCGTGGATCGCGACCCGGCTTCTCGAGCTCCCGAACAATATCATCAAAGGTGAATTCCCCGATCAGCTTGGACCACTTCTCGCGTAAAGGCTTCAGCTTCTCAGTTCCGCCACCGATCAGCTGCGTCAGCGTCACACCGGCCTCTTGCGCCATTTCGCGCACGGCCGAATAACGCTCCGGATGAATTCCAGTGCGGTCTAAAACTGTTTTGCCGTCGTTCACGCGCAAAAATCCAGCCGCCTGCTCAAATGCCTTGCCGCCGAAAGCCGGAACCTTTAGCAGCTCCTCGCGCTCTTTAAACAGTCCATTCTTTTTTCGATGCTCAACTACATTTTTAGCAATCGCCGGTCCGATACCCGACACGTATTGCAGCAGCGACACTGAGGCCGTGTTCAGGTCGACGCCGACCTGGTTCACACAAGACTCCACCACTTCATGCAGCGACTTCTTAAGCCGCGTCTGATTCACATCGTGCTGATATTGACCTACTCCAATGGACTTAGGATCGAGCTTCACCAGCTCCGCCAGCGGATCTTGTAATCGACGGGCAATCGAAATCGCACCGCGAACGGTCAGATCCAGATCCGGGAACTCCTCGCGCGCCACATCCGACGCTGAGTAAACACTGGCTCCGCTCTCGCTGACCATAATCACGGGCACTTCGGCCCCGATTTCTTTGATCACGCCGCGAATAAACGTTTCCGCTTCACGACCCCCGGTCCCATTGCCGACCGCGATCGCATCAATCTTGATTTTTTGTAAGGCTTCGCCAAAGAGAGCCTTGGCTTTCTCCTTCGCCTCATCACCTTGAATATGTAAAACCGTGTGCGAAACAAAAGAACCGCTGCGGTCGATTAAGGAGACCTTGCATCCCGTACGCACGCCCGGATCGATACCCAGCACGACTTTCGGGCCGAACGGCGAACTCATCAGCACGCGGCGGACGTTCTCGGCAAAAACCAAAATCGCATCCAAGTCGGCGCGCTCTTTCAGCTGCGAATGGAGTTCGTTGCCGATCGACGGAATCACATGGACAGCCAAGGCCTGCTTAGCTGTCGCTTTTAAAAACTCATTAGCCTGCGAATCTTTCGTTATCGCGACCTTCTCAAACTCCCGTTGCAAAAGATCTTCGTCACACTCGAGGGTGACTTTCAGCTCGCCCTCTTGCCAGCCCCGGCGTAAAGCCAGGTAGCGATGAGAGGCCCGGCGTGCATCCAGACTCTTAATCGCCTCACTGAATTCGGCGTACATTTCATATTTCGAGTGCGCCTTGAATTCCGGAGTGCGAACCGACTTGAGTTTTCCACGCTGATAAATTTCATCGCGCACCATCGCGCGTAGATTCATATCGTTCGAAAGCTTCTCAACTAAGATATGCTGAGCCCCACGCAAAACTTCATCATAGGTCGCATAACCTTTGGCGGCCGAAACATACTCCTTGGCTTTGACTTCCAAGGTGGTCTCTTCGGTCACTTCGCCATGGCTTAACGCCCAGATCCAGTCGGCTAAAGGAGTCAGTCCCGCCTCGCGAGCTAGAGTCGCTTTGGATTTTTTCTTTTTCTTAAATGGACGGTAAATCTCTTCGATCTCATTCAGATCCCAGGAGTTTTCTAACGCCTTTTTTAATTCGGGAGTGAGATTTCCCTGCTTATCGACTTCCTTCAGCACGAACTCGCGGCGCTGGAGGATCGTATTGTGATCCTCAAACGCTTCTAAAATGCCGCGGATCTGCACTTCATCCAGGTTGCCCGTCTTCTCTTTGCGATACCGAGCCATAAAGGGAACGGTGGCACCTTCGCCGTGCAAAGCCAAAACGGCCTCCATGGACCGACTCGGAACCCCGGGGACTCTCTTGGCGATGTAACTTGTAATCGATTGCATATGATTTATTTGTGACGATACATGATCAGACCATGGGTCGGATCATAGGGCGAAACACCAACGGTCACTCTATCGCCCACAACTACTCGGATATTAAAACGCCGCATCTTACCGCAGAGTTTGGCCGAAATTTCTACGGCATTTTCTAATTTTACTTTGTAAATCCCGCCCGCGGCGGCATCCACTACTTGTCCCTCGAGCTGAGCGAGATCGTCTTTGGCCATATCTTCCTAAGCTTTATAGTTCGAAATCAGGTACTTTATGCCATCTTTGAACAGAACTTCCAAACGGTCATTGCGGTTAGCCAAAATATAGCCCCAGCCCAGGATCTTATGCACGATGGCCGTCTTTTCCTCAAATACGCCCCTCATATTGTACGGCTTTGAATCGATCTGCTCGGCCTTTTTAAATAAAGAATTCCACTTCTGCACAAGGGCCGAGGCGGCCTCAGAGCTGCTTGCCGCCACTGAAATCTTGCGTGAACGGGTTTTTGCGGGAGCTTTCTCAGGAGCGGGTGCGGCAACCGCAGCTTCCGGTTTCGGAGCCGGGACGGCCTTCAGAGCCTCCTTGGCTTTCGATATTTCTTTGGCGGCCGGTTTCCCAGAGGCCTTAGGTGCCGCCGCCGGTGGGGCTTTCGCCACTTTGGCTGGCTTTTCGGCTTTGGCCATGGCCTTCACCGCAGCTTTCACCGGAGTCTTTGCAATCTTGGCCTTTTTCACAACAGCTTTCACTTTGGCCGAACTCGCGGCCCGGGATTTCAGTGCCATCAGATCTCCATGTCAAAACCCCAGTAGGTACATCAATTTTCCTTGAAAGGCTAGGTCGGAAAGTGGGATGAAAGAGTGCAACACCTTGCTAAGAATGGACTTTTCCACATTCGGGAGGACCCGCCAATGCCCATTCAAGTCCGTGAAATTTTGGAAAATTTTCCCGAACTCGTGCGCCTAGAGCGGGGCTCAGCCGATCAGCCAATTGCAGCATTACAGGATCCCTCAGTCGCCCAACCACACGATTTAATTTTTGTCGCGACGCCAGATCATTTTCAAGACGCCTTAAACAGCCGCGCCGAAGCTTGGTTAGTGCACCCAAGCGTCATTCCCAAGGTTCCAACCTCTGTAAAGCTTCTGTTGAGCTCCAAACAGGTGTTACTGGCCATGGCCCAAATCGGTCGCAAGCATTTTCCGCAAACCCGCAACCGTCAAATCCTAGAGGGCTCACCGATCGCGAAAACGGCCGTCATAGCTCCCACCGCTAAAATAGGTCAAAACTGCATCGTAGGACCAGGCGCTGTAATCGGCGATCATTGCATTCTGGGGGACGATGTCATTGTCGGCGCCAACGCTGTGATCGAGCCCTATTGTTCCATCGGCGCCGGCTGCCACATTCATCCCATGGTCTTTATCGGCCACTCCTGTGAGCTTGGAAAAAACTGCGAAATTCACCCCCATACAACGATTGGCTGCGAGGGCTTCGGTTACGCGCAAGACGCTCAGGTCAACCATCACCGCATCACCCACTATGGCCGCGTGGTCGTAGAAGAGGGTGTTCATATCGGCGCCGGAGTTCAGATCGACCGCGGCACCTTCCTCGACAGCCGTATAGGTTCCGGCACCAAAATCGATAACCACTGCCACTTTGGGCACAACATTCAGATCGGCCGCAATACCATCATTGTCGGATCCGTGATTGCCGCCGGCTCCGTTAAAATCGGCAGCTACTGCGTAATCGGCGGCCGTACCACGATCGCCGGCCACTTAGAGATCGGCGATCGCGTGCAGATCGGCGGCATGTCGGGCATCACCAAGTCCATTCTCGAACCCGGCCAATACGCCGGCTTCCCCATTCAAGATTTGAAGACGGATATGCGAGTGCGAGCGACGATCAAGAAATTGCCCGAATTGGCGCGACAGGTGCGCCAAATCCTTAAGCACCTGGGAATTGAAGAACAGAGCCAAAAGGCCGGAGACGAAGTCCAAACATGAATCGTTTTTATATCACCACTCCCATCTATTACGTGAACGACAAACCCCATTTGGGCACGGCCTACTGCACGCTGACGGCGGATATCCTAAATCGCTACCACCGGTTGTTTGGGGAGGAATGTTATTTTCTCACCGGCACCGATGAACACGGGCAGAAAGTTCAACAAGCAGCAGAGAAGAGGGGTCTGACGCCGCAACAACACTGCGATGAAATGGTGGTGAACTTTCAGAACGCCTGGACGGATTTAAACGTCGACTACTCGCAGTTTATCCGCACCACGTCCGCCTTTCATAAAAAGGTCGTCCAGGATTGCCTGCAGAAACTTTATGATAAAGGCGAAATTTACGAAGACACGTACGAAGGTTGGTATTCCGTTTCGGAAGAAATTTTCTACACCGAAAAAGAACTGGTGAACGGCAAAAGCCCCACGGGCAGAGAGGTCACCAAGATTGCCGAGAAGAATTACTTCTTTCGCATGTCTAAATATCAGCAAAAGCTGATCGACTACATCGAGGCCAATCCTCGCTTTATTCTGCCGGAGTTCCGCAAGAACGAAGTTCTCGGCTTCTTACGCAAGCCGCTCAACGACCTTTGCATTTCGCGACCCAAAGCTCGGCTGTCGTGGGGAATTGAAATCCCCTTCGCCAAGGATTATGTCACGTACGTTTGGTTCGACGCGCTCTTAAACTACGCCACCGGCGTGGGCCTAGGGCAAGACGGGCGTGAGGCCGAGTGGAGCAAATGGTGGAGGGAAACCCGCCCCGTGCACCTGCTCGGCAAAGACATTCTCACCACACACTCGGTCTATTGGCCGACAATGCTGATGGCGCTGGACATCCCTTTACCAAAACACATCTTCGCCCACGGCTGGATCCTGAATCGCGACAACGCTAAGATGTCCAAATCCGAAGGCTCGGTGGTTAGCCCCAAAGACGCCGCCGATTTGATCGGCCTCGATAATCTTCGTTATGTGCTGACCCGAGACGTGCACTTAGGCAACGATGCGCCGTTCGCATTGGATCTAGTCGAATCTCGAGTTAATTCTGAATTGGCCAACAACCTTGGCAATCTCTTGTCGCGATCTTCGAATCTGGTGGAAAAATTCTTCGCCGGCAAAAAGCCCGCCTTTCAAGTCGATGACTCGACGTCGGCCGAAATTCGCACGCAGTGCCTAGCGCTTCCCGGCGTAGTGAAAAAAGAAATCGAAGACTTTCGCCCCAGTTTCGCACTCGAGCAAATTATCGGCGTGCTTACATTGGCCAATAAGTACATGGAAGAAAAAGCGCCGTGGAAGCTGGCCAAAGAAAATCTCGAGGCCGCGGGTCACGTTCTGGCCGTTACACTCGAAGTCTTGCGAGTGGCGGGCGTATTGTTGATACCCGTAATGCCGGGCAAGTGCGATGAGTTGCTGAAACGAATCGGCAATCCGCCGCGCGACTGGGCCAGTTTGTCGAAATGGCCTCTGGTCCCCGCCGATGCGACTCTGGTCAAAGGCGAGCCGCTCTTTCCGCGGCTCGATTTCGCGTCTAAAACCTAGTTACAGGTCGCGCTGACGCAGCCGTTCGGCATATAGAGCGTGCAGGTGCGACCGGTTTTTTTACTGCGGATGGTGGTCTGCTCCGCCATATCGGTCAAAACCTCAATGTCGGTGGGCACATCGCGACCCTCATAGGCTTCCAGGCTCGCAAACATCTGTGCAAACCTCCGGAACGCCGGTGAGTCCGGATTGGGACAGCGGGCTGGATAGTTTCTCAGATAGCCGCCGATCGCCATTACATAGACGCTATTATAAAAACCGCGCGGATTCACTTCTCCAGCCGAAACTGGAAGGGATGCGAATAAAGAGATCAGGATTAAGTATTTCATAAGGAGGGCTTGTAACCACCCTCCGGTACGACTTCAACTGATAAATAAACTTAGTTGTAAATTCTCGTCGATCGCCAATGCGGCAAACAGACTATTCAACCGGGCAGCTCACGCATCCCAAGTAGGGCGCCGGTTTAATATCGCGGCCCAGCCAAAAACTTCTCCGCAGAGCTCCCTCATGCTGAAAGTACAAGACCTTGTCGCCATAGGCACTAGCCACAAAAGGTGACCTTAGATAAAGGCTACCGATGTAAATGGGCGTCTGCACATGTTCGCTATAGGTTCCAAAAACTTCATAGAGCTTGGTTCCCTCGGCCAGCTTGGTCAACTCCACCCGAAAGTCGGCCGCGTTCTCGTCGATCGTCACTCCCTCGGCCGGCTGAAAGAAAATTTGATAGGGAGCCACCACGCGCTCAGCTCGAGCACCGTCCGCCGCCAACTCGGCCACATGGTCGACGCGAAGAAAGATGGGATTTTTCACAAAGCGGCCAAAAAATTTAGCCCCATAGCGAGTGCTTTTCTCTATTGGTTCCGGCAGCTTGTTGGTGAATGCGAACTTAAAAAAGTTACGATTGTCGCCCTGACCTTCGAGCCTCTGCATAACATGCATGTTTTTGGACGGCTGGCCGTCGACCAAAAATTTAATCGCCATTCCCGGAACAAAAGAGCCGGTCGAAGCGAAGGGAACACCCAAAGAAAGGCGAGCCACTCCGACCGCACCCGAGCGGAACAGTCCCGTGAATGGATGATGGGTCGCAGGCACAAACTCGACTTTGGCGGCGCTGCCATACGCATGAATAATTTTAACGCGCCCTTCGGGCATTTCATCAGAACGATGATCAAACGCCTGCCCCATCGTGGCCGCGTCACGAGTGAAGCGATAGCCATGCGGAATTTTATAAGAGTCGTTCGGAAAGAACTTCATCTCAGGCAATTCCGCATAAGGCTGCTCCGAAATATTCCGCCACAGAACATCCTGTTTTATTTGAGCATCGTATGTTTGATAAGATTCCGATAGGTAAGCGAAGGCATTGACCGCGTATGCGGCTAAAAAAAGGCCGATCAGTTTTTTCATTGTTCCCCTCTTGTTCTTGATGGCTGAGGGATTACCGCCGTACGCGGGATTCAGGCAACGGGTTTAGCCGGACTATGTAATTTCTCAAATATTCGCGTACGGGCCTTGAATCTGATAAACGCGGCCATCCGGGGCTTTGAAATAAATCAGCGCCCAGCCCTCGTGCTTGTGAAAGATCGGCGCCACGAATTTCACATTGCGAGCATCCAGATTCGCCACCGCAGCTGTCAGGTTATCGACCGTAATCGCCAATGTGGGGTTAGGAAAAATATCACCCGAGAAACGGTCGGGCTCGACCAACTCGACAATTCCGTTGGGCGTATTGAACTTGGTGTACTTCGAAACCTTGTTATCGATTTCTGGCCGGCCCTGGATGGCGACCTTCATGCCTAGCACATCGCGAAGAAAGACGACCATGTCGTCATATTCCTCGCCGCGGCACGGAATCATCCACCCGGCCTTCGCCACATTCACTTCATAGAGACGCTTCTCATTGTCGGTTTCCGAACGCAGATTGCGCCAAACACGATGGCGCAGAATTTTATGATAGTACACCAGGCCCACCAAGGCCGCGCCGATATGGGCGCCATGCCCGATGGGCGAGCCCACATCTTCACTCGAAAGGGGCATACCCAAGAGATCTAGCGCCATAAAAAGGCCCGCCCCATACGCCGGCCGGATAGGAATAACTTTGAAAAGCCACACTGTCTTATTTCTAAAAATCAGCGCCGCCACCACCATGACACCCGTCAGCGGCGCCGTCGAACCGTAAATCTCCGCATCCGGCAGGTTCACGACCGGCGAAATCATCACGTGATTCATACTGCCGACCAGGCCCGAGAGCAGAAAAAACTCCGTAAACTGTTTGCTGCCGACCAGGTCCTCAAGCAACAAACCGATCGAAACCAAACCCAACGTTGAAATAAACAAATGAACGATATCGCGGTGAAAGAACAGCGAAGTCACCAGGGTCCACACCTGATAATCCTTGATGTGATTGCGACTCGCCACGAAGTGCTCAGCCAAAAAACCCTGGGTTCCGGGCCACGGCGGATAATTCCAAAGGTAGTAAAGACCGACATTGATCAAAACGATCAGCGGGACGGCCAAGTCGGTCATCTTCGTCTTTGCGGACATGTTATCAGGGTAAATGCGGTGGCAGGGCCTGTCTATTTAGGAGGAAGGTCCGGACTATTTCCCTACTATCGAATGGAGTATTTTAGAAAGCGGCATTCGATGGGTCCATTCCACAGGGGAGCACGCCTTTCGGCCTTCAAACGCAGCCCCTTGATCGCCTCGGTGTTTCCGCTCAAAATCCACGCCGTCCAGCCCTTATAATTCTGTTTCATGGCGGTCGCAAAATCGCCCAAAATCAATTTGGCCTTCTCCGCATCTTCCAGACGTTCGCCGTAGGGCGGATTGGTGATCAACATTCCCGGCTCGGCCGGAACGGCACCCAAGTCCTTCACAGCCCGCTGCTCAAATGTGATCCATTTTTCCACACCGGCTCGACGGGCATTCTCGCGCGCCTTCTGCACCATTGAAGCGTCGGCATCAAAGCCGAAGAAACGGGGTTGCGCGGGCGCTGCTTCACCCAAGCGGGCGGACGCCGCGATGGCTGTATAGTTTTTTAATTTTGCAAAAGCGTAGTCCCGTTTTTTTCGAACCGCGGGTAAGCCCGCCGCGATCAATGCCGCTTCAATCAGAATGGTGCCGCTGCCGCAAAACGGGTCGACAATCGAAACTCCAGGCTTCCACTCCGCGATGCGCAGCAATCCGGCCGCGACATTCTCTCGAAGTGGCGCTTCACCCGCCGCCATTCGGTAACCGCGGTTCGATAATGACTCTCCCGTCAAATCGAGCGCCAGAGAAATTTTCGGCCCCACCACTCGCACCACAAGCCTTAAGGCAGCGGCTTCATCCGAACCCACGTCTGGCCGAGCGTTGAACTTCTTGCGAAACTGATCGCAGACTGCGTCCTTTACCTTCATGGCGACAAAGCGCTGATCGCGGAGCTGAGCGTGCTCCCGCACTTTCGCTTCCACGCGAAGGGACTGTTTCAGATCGATGTACTGAGTGAAGTCGTGCTTGCGCAGAACTCCGTAATAGAGATCCTCTTCGTTGTAGGCGGTAAAATCGGCCACCGGTAAAAGAATTCGGGTGGCTAAGCGGGTCTCAAAATGCAAGCGCTGCATCTCGGCCCAAGAGCAGTCGATTTCAACTCCATCGGGCCTAGCTCTCACATTTTTAAATTGAAATTCGGTCATTTCCGCGGCGAGAGGTTCAATCAATCCGCGCGACGTCACCGCTAAAAAACGAGGCATTATTCTTCCATGGGGGGTGCGTGAGCTTCATCCTTGAGTTCTTGGTTATAAAGGCTCTTGTAAACTTCCTTCTGAATGCCACGCGCATCAGTGCGCACGACTGCATCGGGAATCGCCGGCTGAACTTTTAAGTCTTCTTCATCGGCGCCGCCAGGATAAAGGCGCTTCACCGGGAGAGTGATCAAAGAAGAAGGATCGCGGTCGATTTCGTTCTCCTGCGCGAAGACCGTACTCGAAACCATCACAATCAGTAAAACTGTCCACTTCATGATGCGAACTCCCTAATTATGTAACAGCGTAACATGAAGTTTAGACCGACTTCAAACGGCGATGAGCGTGCATGGGAATTTGTTTGTGCACCCACAGTAGCTTCTCGCGTTCCAGGTCCACAACTCGAATGCCTGGGCCCTGGTCGTGATCGATCAAGACACGGCCCCAAGGGTCCACCGCCAGACTGTGGCCATAGGTTTTTCGCACCACACCCCCGCTCGAGTGATGCTCTCCCGCCTGCGCGGGCGCCAGCACGTAACACTGGCTCTCAATCGCCCGAGCTCGTAACAGCACATGCCAATGCGCCTCGCCCGTGGGCACCAGAAACGCCGAGGGCACCAAAATCGCATCCACGCACCCCTGGTAAGCGGTGTAGAGCTCGGCGAAGCGCAGGTCGTAGCAAATACTCAGACCAAAGCGCCAGCCTTCGATTTCTAAAACCTCGGGCTTTTCGCCCGACCAGAAGTGATCGCTTTCACGCACCGGGGGCGCACCATCGACTTCGACATCAAATAAATGAATTTTAGAGTACACGACTCGCGCCGACCGGCCCGGAGCCCAATGCACGGTCGAATTGACGGCCTTCTGATCGTCTTTGCCGGGAGTGGGCGTGGTCAGAAGGATATGAATCTGATGCTTCTCGGCCAAAGCGGCAATCTGAGCGCTGTCTTCACCCGCAGGGTCGAAAAGCTGTAACCGTGCTCCCGGCTGCAGCCGCATAAATACCGAATTCTCGGGAAACAATACGACGCGCGCGCCTTGAGCGGCCGCATCTTCAACCATGCTATGAATGGACCTCAAGTTTTCTTGAATCTGATCGGCGGAGGTCATCTGCGCCAAGGCGACCTTTAGAATTTTAGAGGACGTCATTGCTGCGACGGTTTTTCTTCGGTGCTGGCGGTGATACGGGTGGCGCTAATATCCCGGCACGCCCATTTTGAATTTTCGAGGTTCGTTTTGATGTTATTCAAAAAGTTGTGGCAGCTTTCATGATTGCGGCCGGAACCGACCACCTTTTCCGAGCCCTGCTTCGAGTAATAGGTCGAGCAAATCCCACCGGAACCGATATGGACACGAATAGTCCGAACGTCTTTTTGAAATTTACAGATCCAATAGGACTTGTTCTCAACTTCGACTGTCTCTTGAGCCGCAGCGAAAATCGGAAACATTAGAGATATAAAGAGAAGGACCCGAAGTCTCAATTTGGTCTCCCTACTTATATCTGTATCGGCAAAATCTCTATTAAGTGGAGACCTTTTTTGCAGACCCAGACTTTGATTTAGCCTTGGACGTCTTAGGTTGAGACGCCGGGCCTTCCACTAGCTTCAAGTTACTATAGTGGATGTATCCTTCTTTTTTGAGAAGGCCTTCTTTTTTATCGAAATGGGTTTGAATCCGAATTCCTTGGACGCGAACCTTCATCTTGCCCGGGTTAATCTCGAGCACAGCGCCTTTTTTGCCTTTTTCCGCGCCGGCGGTCACCTGCACAGTCGAGCCTTTTTTAATTTTTAATTTCATTGCCATGGCCTACTCCGCCTTCTTCTTTTTCTTTCCCGATTGGCCGCGTAACTTACGCAGCATGCGGGACTTAAGGGTTAGCGCCCGTTTCGAGAGCTTGGTGTCCGGTTGATTCAGGATGAACTTATCGAAGCTGCCGACATGGTCGATCGAGCGAATCGTGGAGGCGGCGAGTTTCAGGTTAACCATGGTCCCCAGCAAAGGGCTAAATATACGTTTTTGCTGAACATTTGGGATGGCCACAGACTTCGTCTTGATATTCGAATGGCTCACCAGGTTTTTGACTTCCGGCGCTTTACCGGTCAATTCACAACGGGGCATAACACGTTCTCCACACAATTAAGGATATGAAGCAAAAAGGGATCTATAGAGGAAAAAGACTCTTGTTGGCAACCTAAAAGCGTAATATATCTACACGGCTTTACAGCTAAAAAGGATAGAAAATGGACAGACACTCAGACCGTGGTGACCGTGGCGACAGAAACGACAGAGGCCCTCGTGGAGGCGACCGTGATATGGGCGGCGACGATGCGGGCAACGAAAAGGGCATGCGGAAGAATTACCGCTCGAAATTCCGCCCTGATTACCCTGCGGATTTCAAATTTGATTACAAAGACCCGGTAACTCTGGGCCGCTTTATTATGGAAGGCGGAAAGATCGTTCCTTCCCGCATCAGCAAGCTTAGCGCTGCCCAACAGAAGAACGTGGCCGCCGCGATTCGTAAGTCGCGCTCCTTGGCTCTTCTGCCCAATGGCACCGAAGCCTACGACACCTTCGACCGCCCCGAGACTATCTCGCCGAAGCCGTTCTCGATCGAATAAGATCGACGATCGTCGCGACAATCAAAATCGAAAATACTGTAGTGGAGAGCCGGTGGAACACCGGCCCTTCCAAACCCCAGATTTTCACCTCTTCGAACGACGCCTGATATTGGTAGAATCGAAACGCCATCATCGGCAGTGAAATCACAAATACATGAATGAGAAGTGGATATAGAGAGAGATACTTTCTCGTGTTCGGCGCGCGCATCAGCCGATACAGCATATAGAGCCCGAAACCGGTGAAGTAGGTTCCGGCCATGGCTCCCGCCAGAAGACGCGAATCAAAGATCCTAAAGACCGCCCCCGCCCAGACGATGGCGATCAGCTGCAAAACTAAAAATACGGCAAAGTCTTTACGCGAAAGCACTAGGGATATTTAGCGCAGTTTTCAGAAAAGAGCGACATATCCCACACCAGATTGCGGGCGACATCTTTGGCTCCGGGCAGCTCACGCATCATTTTCTCGCGAAAAGTCGACCACGCCCCTTCACCGTACCAGACCTGGATCTTTTCCTTCAGATTGCAGTAAAGGGACATATCGGCCTTGTCCAGCCAGCCGAACTTAGAATGATAGGCTTCCGGTGGCTTCTCGCCCCAGGCCAGGCGAATAAGCAGCTCCGTGGTCTCCCACAAGGCTCTATTATGCTCCTTGATGTCGCCCGCCGCGGGTCCGCAGTCGTTGGAGACCGTGTTGAAGTCGTATAGCATCTTTTTAATCTCGATAAACAGCTCGTAGCAACCGCCCTGATCATTGGTGAGTTTGCAGCGATCACGCAGGCGCTCATATTTTGTGGTCTTGATTTTGGGTTGCTTAGGGTCCGTGTAGAGAAAAAACTTCTGCGATTCGCGCAACACTTCGAACTGAGAGTCGCAGAGAGTGTGCGGCGGATCGCTCAAGACCAAGAATAAGATTCCCGCCGCAATGGCCACAAACGCCACCATATTGCGCGGAATAATCGAAAGTATGCGATCCATGCTCAAACTGTCTCAGGTACGCCGTTCCTTTTCACGATGCTTTGCAGAAAAGAAAAGAGCCGGTTTTTCAACCGGCTCTTCAAGCTTCTAGATTTTAAGCAGCCAATTAGAAAGTGGCTTTTCCTTCGATCATGATGTGAAGGATTTTGTCTTCGTCGTTGTTCGTGGTGGCATCAGTGAAGTGATCGCCAGGCATGAAATAACCGACGCGGAAAGTGGTAGCCAAAGAGTCGGTATAGCTATGAGTCGCCCAGAGGTCGATTTCATCGCCCAGCTTGTCTTTGGTATTTCCGGCTCCACCAAGACCAGCGCCATACTTACCAGCAACGAATGTCTGGCTTGTAGCCGAAGCTTCAGTGCGAGAGAACATGGTGTACTGAAGACCGACTTCAGTTTTGTCCTGCGGCTTCATGGTCCAACCGAGTTGCATAAAGGTCAGGTTGCCCCAGCCGAAAAGGTCCATCATACCGGCCGAGTTATGCTTCTCGGTGTAGTACGAATCGTAGCCCTTATCGTTGGCGTCACCTGTGTTATCGTCACCCGAATCCATGTGGTAGGTGAAGAAGAAGCGGCTCTGCATAAAGTTCTGAGCCGTATAGCCCAACTGAGCCTGAATCAGGTTACCTTCATGGTCGCGCTCAGTCTTTGCACCACCAGCGGCGATCAGCTTGCTCTTACCCGAGTGGGCAGCATACCAAGCTGTAAGATCGAAGTCGCCAAATCCGAAGCCAGCCATCAAACCATAGCGAAGATAGTCTTTACCCTGGTTGCCGTTGTTGTTGGTCTGAGTCGCGCCGAAACGAGCATCCGCATTGTCCTTGATCACATGGACACTGAGAGCCTTCATCCACTCCGGCTTGCTCTTAAGATCGAACACGATACCGTAAGAGTTGTGCTCCGGATCAGCTGAGGCCGAGTTACCTGTGGCAACAGCTTCATCTTTGTGCTTGAAGCCAAAGAAGTTGAACTTACCGAATTCCGCTTCCCAGTTTACGAGAAGACCTTCATAGGAATACGGAGTTGATTCCCAGTCGTTGCGGCCCATTACATAGCCATCAGCGAAGGAATAACCTTGGCGACCGACCTTGAAGCTGAGGTCGTCCGAAACCATCCACTTCATGTAAGCTTCATTGACGGCCATGAAGTTTTCTTCCAAGCCACCAGTGGCGTTGTCATGCTCAGCTGTCGGGCGAGCAGTAACACCATTCATCTGACCCCACTGAGCGTTGTGGATTAAGGTCAATCCAGCGCTCAGCTTTTCGCTGGCCTTGTAGTTCGCGCCAAAACGAAAGCGATGTTCACCTTGTCCAGCCGAGCTAACATCCGTTTCGTTAGCGGTCGGGTTTTGCATCAGGAAATAACGAGCGCGATACTCAGCATCGGTGCTGAAATCTCCCTTAGCTTTATCTTGTGCATTTGCCGTCGGCATAAATGCCACGAGCACTGCTGCAGCTAGTACTCTTCTCATTGCGAAGCTCCTTTTGTTGTTAACTTTGTTGTTTTCTAAAAACGTTTTCGTTTTCAAAATCATCTCAGCTGTGTTCTAGGCCTTAGTCCGGTCGTAGTTTTCTCTCCAGTGACAATCACTAGAGGCAGTG
>JALHOQ010000066.1 GCA_022842925.1 Bdellovibrionales bacterium | reverse complement strand
AAGCCGATCTCATCGGCTTTTCGGGCCATTGACATTGCGATAAACAGCAAAGCCATGCGTTGACGGGAAGCCGGCCTCCACCAGCTTTGCTCAAGCCAGTCGGTATCCAGGATCCAAGAGCTTCGCCCTTCAATTTCCAGCTCCAAAAATCTATACTCCTCAACCGTTTCGATCGGACGGCCATTGGCTTTCTGCTCCGTTAGGACCAGCCGGATTGTCGATTCCTGTGTAATGGTTGGAAAACGCACGGACCGAGGGCTTAACTTTTCGATATTAATGTTCTCACGGAAGTCGCGCAGGCTGGGTGAGTGAATGGTGGCGCGCACCGTGAATCGGGTTCCGGTTTTACCGCGAAACAAATACTGATGGATCGCCGGCAAGTAAAGGTGATGCTGTGGCTCCAGGTAGGTCAAGCCTTTGTGGCTCAAGATGGTATCGCAGACCTGATAAATGCGGGGATTGGGACTACCGGCCCAAGCCGGGCCGGCCGATAACAACAGCGTCAAAATGCAGGACCATCCAGAAAAAAAGCGCATGACCACGGACTCCCAAAGCCTAAAGTTACTTGTCTATAGGCTTTTAGCAGAATCCGCGCCAGACGTTTATTTACAGAATGCGACGACTTTATGGTAGTCGATCTCGGCTCGGATAACGTCTTCGATGGTGCGCGTACCCACGCGCTCATCTTCCTTAACGCCCGTCAAGGCGATCTGGCGACTCGAAATCAAATGTTTGCAATAGTCGGCCTTCGAAATTTTCCCAGCTTCATATTTCATTTCATAAACAAACGCGTGCGCTTGTGCCACATCGACTCGAGTGACTTCACCCACGCTGAAGCGGTCTTTTGTGAGTCGGTAGAGCTTTTCAGCGGCATCAACAGCGTCATCACTGTACGCGAACGCGAATTGGCTTAGAATCAAGCTTGCGACTAGCATCAACTTTTTCATCTTTATCCCCCTGTTTTGATTTTTGGTTGAGTGCAAAATTACCCAAAGGGGGTAGGGGAAGTCAGGCGCGGGGTCAGTTTTGTAAATTCAGCGGGGTCGTTAGACCCGCCCGGTGTGTAAGACTCACCCGTTGAGACAAACTGCTTGCCTGGCGGACATTTTGTCTCGGGGATTGGCCTCAGATCGCGTAAAACGCGGGCACCTTCATTGCATCTCTTCCCGTGTATCAAATTGAAGGGGAGCCCCTGTGCAAAAGCCGATCAACGGAGCCATGACTAAGCAGCCGATCTCGATTGGACCCTTTGTCAGCCTTACCGACGCCATGGAGATTATGCGTTCATGGGGGATGCGGCACTTGCCGGTGACGGAGAAGGACGGTCAGGTCGTGGGCCTATTGAGCGAACGGGATTTGTGGCGGTACGCGGCCCTGCATCCGAATGCGAAGGCCACAGTTCGCGAGGCGATGGTCAAGGGGCCCTATGTGGTGGAACCCGATGACCTGTTGATTGATGTTATTGAAAATATGATGGAGAAAAAATACGGTTGCGCCGTGGTCGCGAACGAAAAGGGCTTGTGCGGCATCTTTACGACCACTGACGCGCTTAGAATATTGGCTGATCTGCTCCGCGACCCTGACGGCGGGCCCGCCAAGGTCATAAAACTTTCCGATTTCTTCGCGCGGGCGGTTTAGAAATTGTACCCGCCCACAAAGTTCACGCGGTTGTAAAGCGCATCCGTGTTCGAAACATATTCATTGCGAGAAATCCGCGCCGTGGCCCAATCCACGCCCAGGTTCACTCCGGCGTTGAACTCAGGAGTGAAATTGCGACGGTAGCCATACGTGAGCCCTAATCCACCGAACGGAGTCGTGCTCTGTTCCCAGCTATAAAAACCCTGGATGGCTTGGGCTTCAAGATACATGACATTGTCGGAATTGATAAAAGCGTAGCGGCCGAAGATTTGACCCATGTACACCGAAGCCTCCTCGCCGAACTCCATCGGCAGCGAACCGCGGATACCGATTTCCCAGTTCTCTCCCACGTGGCGAATCAAGCCTAGATTGGCATACTGAGTTCCCCCGGCGATCGACGACACCATCAGGCCGAATTCGGTCGTATTTCTGAGTTCTTTGAACTCTTCTTCGTCAGGCGCGGGCATGGAGGTGCTAGTTCCGGTGTTGGTCGTGTCTGCGGCTGGAATGTAGGTGGTATCTTGCGCGAAGGCGGGTGCGGTTATTAGAGTCGAAATAAGAATCAGGCTGCGAATCATAAGTGTCCCCCTGTTGAATAATCCTGAAGACAAGAGGATGGCCGCAATTTCAGAGCAGGTCAAATCACAGTTTGGCGAAGGCGTAGTAGCGGCTATTCGGTGCGGACTTGAGATTCTGCGGAGTGCGCCGCAGCGTCGGGCCGTCGTCGGCCCCCTCTGGAATGGGCACTACGTTCTGAACAAATGTGGTCAGGCAATGCTCCCAAGAGTGCTTGAGCGCAAACTCCCGGCAGGCCTGACGATCCAATTTCAAGCTGCGATCGATCGCCTTTTCGAGATCGAGATCCAGGCTGGCCACATTCGCGTCGGTGAGCACGTCGACCGGGCCCGCCGTGGGGTAGGCGGCGACAGGTGTGCCGCAGGCGAGAGCCTCGAGCAACACCAGACCGAACGTATCAGTGAAGCTGGGAAACACAAATACATCCGCGGCAGCGTAGTACGAGGCCAGTTCGGAGCCGTGGCGTGGCCCCAAAAAAACCGCTTGCGGAAAGAGCTTTTCATAGCGTTTTCTTTCGGGCCCTTCGCCGATTAAGAGCTTGGTGCCCGGAAGACTTAAGTTCAGAAAAGCGGGAAGATTTTTTTCGCTGGCGATACGGCCGACGTAGAGGTGGATGGGGCGGGGGAGATTGAGAATGGCGGGTTTTTCGGTTGTGAATAGATCCGTGTCCACGCCGCGGCCCCAGATGCGGGTATTGCGGAAGCCGACGGCATCGAGGTCCCGTTGGACCGAAGCGGTGGGCACTAGAACCCGTTCCGAGGCGTCATGAAAGGAGCGAAGGACCCGATAGGTCCACCGGCGCGGGATCGAGAGCCTTCTCTTTAAATATTCTGGAAATCGGGTGTGGAAGGATGTCGTAAACGGCCAACCCTTCTCTAGGCAAATTCGCCGCATGGCCCAGCCCATTGGTCCTTCTGTGGCGATATGAACCGCATCGGGTTGCCATTCCTCTAAGACGCTTTGGATATGGTATGTGGGATTGAGGGTGAGCCGAATTTCGGGGTAGGTGGGGCAGCCGACCGTCAGTCCTTCGGGCCCGAGAACCAGAACTTCCCACCCCTTTTGCACGAGGCGCTTTCTGAGTTCCGTCAGTGTCCGAACCACACCGTTGACCTGCGGATGCCAAGCATCCGTTACTATCATAAGGCGCATGTCACACATCCTTGTGTCCACTGTCTAAAGTATAAACACAATTCTCCCGCAGCATGTCCGAGTTATGTTCGGCTTTCGTTAAGATTGCTCGGGCCGCCTGTTCGGATTTTGTTAAAAATGCTAATCTAGGCCCAATGCGTATTTCGATCAAAGTCGTGCTTTTGGCCATAGTGGCCATTCTCCCGGCCCTCACTTTTGCACATTCCAAATTTCCGATCCGCAAGGTCAATCCGGCGCGGATTCTTCCCACACAAGGGTTTGTGGGTTTGGCCTGGGTGCAGGTGAAGATCAAGCGGCTCTCGCGGTTCAGTGAGGAGCGGCTGGATCGCAAGCTGTTTGAGGATCCCGCTCCGGCCGTGGTCGGTCCGGATGGGCGGCTGTGGTTGGTGGACGGACATCACGAGTTTCGTGCTTTGGCGGAGATGAAAGTTCGAGCGGCCTATGTTCAGGTTCTACAGGACTTCAGCGGCTGGGATTGGGACCAGTTTGTGGGCGCCATGCGCGAAAGAAAATGGTTTTATTTAGGGAAAAAGGATGGGGTACAGGAGTTTAAGCTCGAAGAGTTGCCCAATACCGTTCTGGATCTGGAAGATTATCCCCATCGCTCGCTGACCTCTTTTTTGCGAGCGGAGGGTGGCTTTAAGAAGTCAAAAGATTCCCACGCCGAATTCCAGTGGTCGAACGCCCTTCACTTTATCGATGAGGGATTGATTCGCCGAGATTCGCAGTTGGCACTGGCCCTGGCCCTCGAATTTTCGCACAGTGATCGAGCCGCTCACCTTCCCGGATTTGTCTCCTGTGAATCGCGGCTGTTGCCCACCAAAAAGGAAAAGGCAGATCGAGGTTAATCAATCTGCCCCTTCGCAGCGAATTGCCTATAATTAGTTCAGTTCAGTTTACTCAACCGCGACATCCATCGTGACTTGTTCGCCGGCGGCTTGGCGAGCGACGGACTCCACCTTGGAGCGCTCTTGCTCATTGGCGACAGTACCGGAAACGGTGACGCTTCCATTGTTCGAGCTGACTCGCAGAGTTTTTGCTTGCGAAGAGAGCGCGGTCTCCTTGGCCAAAGCGTCACGGACCTGTTGCGCCATGCGGGCATCTGACGTGGGTGTCGATGCGGTGTCCGTACTCGTGGTAGTGGTCGTTGCGGCAGAGCCCTTTGCCCCAGTACCTGCGGCAAGCGCGATTGAAGAAGTTGCGGATACGGCAAATACGGTGGCGCCGATCACGATCAACGATTTTTTCACTTCAGACCTCCTAAATAAAGATTGTAGTTTCATTCTAGGTGAAATGGATTGCATATAGCTTGCCAGGGTGAGAACAAAATCACGGAGTGAACAGGGCCCGCACTCGCGTAGAATTGCCCCAATGACTCAGCGCTTTAGGGCCGATCCGATCTCATTGCGAATTTTCAGCCATTGTTCGGCGCCGACGTGAGGTTCATCGATAATCAGATGAAAGGCGTGATTCTCGGGCAGGTCTACGGCTTCAATCTCGACGATTTTCCATTCGGGAAAGTGGTCACGAATTCGCTCCCTGACTTGCTCCGGCGCAATCACCTGGTCGCGTGGATCGATAAAAACCACTCCAGGCGGCATGGCCTGGCCTTTCTTTTCTTTCAGCAGACGATCAAAGCTTTGCAGTACTTGCGCCAGTGCATAAGTGGGGCCCAGACCCGGATGGTCGAAGTGCATGTAAGCCTGGGGAATGCCACTTGGAACGGTGAATGAACTGGGCGTCATGCGAATGAGGAAGTCAGCCAAAACACCGGGCGTACGCAAAGCGAAGGCCGGCGCAAAAAGCACAAAGCCTGAGCATTCGAGTTCCCCTTTTAAGTAGCGCTCGGTCACCAAAAGACCACCCAGGGAATAGCCAGCGCAGGTCAAGGGTGACTCAAGACCCGCCTTCCATTCGCGCACCTGAGAAAACCAAATTTCAGTGGGCACAGACAAAGTTTCCTCAATCGCGCCCCGGTGACCGGCCAAGCGGGGGACCAACACACTCTGCTTCTCGGCCACGAAAAGTTCGGCCAGCGGGTGGAGTTTAGAGGCATCAAAGTTTAGGCCATGAACCAGCAACACGCGGCCAGTGGCGCCGTCGGCCTTAAAAAAGGTGTCGTCGCTGCGGCGGGCGTTGGGCGAGGGAGGAACCGTGCCGGATATGCTGAAGATATAGGTCCACAAGCCCCAAGAATAGGAGAGGTATCCGAGGATCAGACACAAAACGGCCAAGAAAATGGCGAACTTCTTCCGCATGAGGTCCGGATTAACATATTGACGGGTGAAAAATAAGGCCCCAGTCTTAATAATATGTCGGGACAAAATCGACGCTCCAAGCTTGGCCTTATCGACCCGGATCATCAGCTGCGTTTTTCATTTTATTTGATCGGCGGCGGGATCACGGCACTCATGCTGTTTTCAATTTATCTTCTGGTGCAGCTCGAAAATCGGATGGGTTTTATTATGAGCTCGGCCAACGTACCGACGGATGTGTCCGACGCCCTTCTCGACCAGTTGGGTCGGGCCCAGATGCAGGTGGCAGCGGTCTCATTGGCGCTTTTGGTGATCTCGGTTTTTCTGGGCGTCAAGCTGTCGCATCGGATTTATGGACCCATCGTGCAGATCCGCAACCATGTGGTGAATCTAATCAACGGGGAATTCAAGTCGCGCGTCCATTTGCGCGATAACGATCACTTTATCGCGCTGGGCGACGACCTCAATCAGCTCGCGGATATATTAGAAAAGCAGAAAACTAGCGTTTGACGCCGGCTAAGGCCCGCTGAATTTCCTGATCGCTGGGTTTCACGGTAAATTCAAAGCTTCCCGGATCCGAAGCTGAGCGCCGAGGGGCGGTGGCCACCACTTCCAATTTGTAGGCGCCGCGGTTCAGACGGTTAAAGGTCCACTGGGTGTTTTCGGTCGTCGTTTCATCCACGAGCTTGAACTCGGTCTCATCCAAATAGCGAAAGTAGAGTTTCACCTTATAGGCTTTTGCTCCAGGAGAGGCTTCCCATTCCAGAATCTGCATATCCGGATTCAGCGTTTGCGGACCGATCGGCGGCGTGGTGAGTTTCGCGCCCATAACCGTGAAGCGAAAAGTGGTCGGCGCCTGCGCGTAGCTGATCCCACTCGCGCTTTCGAACAGCACCTGCCAGAAGTAAATCTCGCCCGGCGGTACATCGAGGCGCTTTTTCGGCTGCTTGGTCACAAAGACCCACGGCGTTTCGCGGCGTTTTTCGCTCCACACTTTGATCGTGTACTCCTTTACGCCGTCGACCGATTTCCATTCGAAGTCGACCGGAAACTTATTCGCATCGGGGGATTCCATAACGGCGCCATCTTCGGGTTTGAGCGGCGTAATTTCTTTGGCCACCACTTCGAGCGGCATGGTGTCGGACCAGGGGCTGAAGATATCGGCATCTTCCGAGCGCGAACGAATTTGCAGCTTGTAAAGCCCGACCGGTACGTCTTGCATCAGCTTCGCGTCTTCCGTAAAAAATTTAAGTGGTTTGCCACCTTTGGCGGGCATAAGGCGCACTTCATAACCACTGGCCTTTTCGACGGGATCCCATTCGAGTTCAATGCTTTTGACCGGCACCGACTCTTGCGCAACGGCCATGGCCGACGCGAAGAGTAGGCAAATGAGGCTACTTGTTCTCTTCCTCACTGGCGAGCTCTCTTTGAACGGCGTTATGATAATCGAAACCCGGAATCACCACGGGCTCCTTGCCCATATAGGATCGCTTGGCCATTTTCATGGCGAACTTCATGGCCTTGTCTTGCGCGTAGCCGAGACCTTCGGGCTTGGAGGCGTAATCGTAGGCGGAAAAAAAATTGTCGATCGCCTTAGGCCCACCCTTCAGGATGTTGTAGCTGAGATCGAGCGAAGTTTTGATGTCGAGGGAGAATTCCTCTTTGTCGCGCAGAGTGGTGTAGAGCTTATAAAACGGCTCGCGCACGCCTTTCTCAAAGTACTGGCTCAGGCGGGCCAGCTTGATGGTGTACTCGGCGCAAAGCTGGGTGGGCAGGTCGAGCTTTTGCCCGTCTTTGCAAAAGCGGACCAGCTCGATAAAGTCATTGCGCACTTGAACTGGGTCGCCCTTATAGTCTTTGGACAGCTCGAAGGCCAGGGCGAGAGCGGTGGTGAAATCGTAGTCAAAGAATTCGGTTAAGAATGATTTGGTAAAGATCTCGGTGAAATTGTTCTGCACGTAATCGGGGAGCCGCGAGAATTCAAACGCCATCTCGAGAGATTTTTTATCCGAAACGCCGATCCCTTTAAGCATTTTGAGAATCTTGGCAAAGCGGTCGGCCGCGCCGGTGCACCCTTTTGAAATCTTATCGGCGATTTGTCGGGCGGCGGTCTCGGTCACCACGAAGTCCTGGTTCGCGCGCATAAAGCTCAGCGCCTTGATGTACTCGGTGGTGGAGTCGCAGCTTTTCTCTTTTTGCTCCTTTAGGGCCTTGCGCCGCACTTCGGGCATGTCATCGTCATAGCTCGCGGCGAAGACTGTGAGGGGAAGCGTGAGAATGAGAAACGCGGCGACTCGAATCATCAGAACGTCCACAGGAGATTGGTGGTGGGCACGGCGGTCTTGCTGTAGCGGTCATAGTAAACTCCGGTCGAGACCTGGGCCGATTTTAGTGGAGCGTAGATCTTCTTTTTGTATTCGATATGTTTGTCATACACGTTGATATTGTGATCGCGAAACATAAGCGGAAGGAACGAGAGAAGGGCGCCTACGCCGGCGTACATCTTACCTTCGTCGTTGGTGTGGATCGCCGAGAGCGCATTAGTCGTGAAGTTGGTTAACACCGCCACAGTTTGCAGGACTCGCATGGTTCGGGCCGGGCGCTCGAGAGCTTCTTCGGCCAAGCGTTCGCGCAGAAGCTGACCGCGTTCATCCTTGCCCGGCGTGCGGATGACCGTGCGATAGCCGTTGGCGTAAGGGCGCTGCGCGCCGATGGCGAGGCCGCCGATGAGCCAGGCCGCGCCGACCGCTTTGGTTACGAGCGCGATGCTGTTGGCGTCGTCCTCTTGCTTCGCACTCAAGTCCTCTTTGAAACGTCCGCTCGACGTCTGACCGATATAAAGTGTGGTGAGACCCGAAAGCATAATCGGCCAGTGGGTCATAAACCAGGAGCCACTCTCGGCCTTCGCTTCCATGCGGAGGCGCTCGCTCGCGCGTGGCACCACCTGCAACTCAGGGTAACCCATTCCCGATAAAATCAGCGAGACATCGTTCTTGTCTTCGTCTTGATCGTCGTCTTTGCCTTCTTCGGCCGCCCAGCAGTTTACCGCCGCTCCTAGAAATAGAATCAGTAAAAATTTACGCATAGACGAACACTCCCTGTTGATTTGTTTATTATATGGAAGGGAGCGTGAGTCGCGAAGTCTAGAGCGCGTCCATTCTGGACTTATACCGAGTCTGTTTGAACTGTCGGCGGGACAGCCACCACAGGGCCAGGGCCGAGAGCGAGGTCGTGATTCCGAAGATCTGCGCGAGACTCACCCAATCCAGCCGCGGATGGACCGAAAAGGCGAAGCGAGCCAGTGTCCAGCAGACCAAGATACTCAGGCCCGAGCCGAGTAAAACACCGAAAAAACTGAGACTACCGTAGGCCGCGAACTGCAACTTGAGTAAATCGCGGCCCGTCAGGCCCTGCCGATGCAGCTGGACCCAGTCGCGTTCGCTGGAGACCATTTGAAAAAGGAGGATCATAACAAAGACGAAAAGCCCGAGGGCAAGGGAGAGCCGGCTCGCCAAATTTAACCCGGAACTGAGTTTTTGAATGAGTTCACTGATCGAATTGACCGTTTCCGCGATATTGATCGACGTCACGTTGGGAAATGGACGTGAGATCAGCTTTTGAATTTCAGGCGGAGTCAGTTTCTCGTGTCGCTTGAGCGTCAGGATCCAAGTCTTGGGGGCTTCATCAATCATGCCCGCTTTGAATTGCATAAAGAAGTTGGGCTGAAAGCTATCCCAGTTCACTTCCCTTAGTGACACGACCTTGGCGTCGACCTCGACGCCCTGAACATCGAAGCGCACCTGATCCCCAATTTGAATCTTAAGTCGCTCGGCATACCCTTCCTCGACCGAGATTTCGTTCGGGCCCATTTGGTCGTAGGCACGGCCGGCAATCACTTTTTCGGCCGGCCCCAATTGATCGCGGAAGGTGAGGTTGACGCCGCGATTGCGCATGCGCGCGTCCACTTCCTCTTCACGGGTCGAAAAGCTCTGGGTGTCGAGGCGCTCGAACTCCTGGCCATTCACTCTCACGATTCGCGCGCGAATAAAGGGCGATTGTTCAAAAACCGCGAGGCCATTCTCTTGCAAAAGACTCAAGAGAGGTTCCTTTTGCTCGTCTTGAATGTCGAACAAAAATAGTCCCGGACGCTCGACATCCGTCGGTGAACTGAGTTCGCCGACGATGGTTTTTTCCAAATGGGGGATGAGCTGCGAAAGAAGTCCGGTCAAGGCGCTCACAGTGACTAGGAGCACGGCCACCGTCGGCCGTCTGAGCCAAAGTGACAGACTGGTGTGGGCGATCCAGCCGTTAGTACGGCGGCGAACCACGCGCACGATGGTAAGAGCGATCGCCGCCATTGCGACCACCAGGACCACGCTGCCGACCAGGCTCGCCAAAAATACGCCGGTCACCGTCCAGCTGCGGGCCTGGAGGAAGGTGAGGGCGACACCCAAGAGCAGCAAACCGATCGGGAGAATGAACCACGTGTAGAGCGGGCGACGCGCCCCGATTTGATTGCCGATCAAGAGCAACGGCGGCGTCTGCGCCGCGCGGGCGATGGCCTCCGACAAGAGCAGCCAGCCCGTGCCGGGTCCAACCAGAATCAAAAGCAAAGTGTTGCGCCAGGACCAGGTCAAAATAAAATCGTCAGGTAGTCCCTCTTGAAAAAGGGGCACTAAGAAATGCGAACCTGTCCAGGCCACAATCCCACCCGCGGCTACGCCGAGAGTGAGTATTACGGTCAGCTTAAGCAGCCACAGCCGTTCCATTTCGCGCGACGTGAAGCCCAGACACTTTAACAGCCCACCGGTGTTCTGTTCGAGCATCAACCAACGTCGGCCCAGGTAGTAGACCCCAATCCAGCCGATCGAAAGTGTGACCAAACCCACTAAACCCAAGTAATCAAGTAAGCGGCTGAGCACGCGAAGTGAGCCTTGCTCAAGATCGGCGGGTACGGTCACTTGAACTGACGGATCGGGAAACTTCTTCTCGATGGTTTTTTTAATTTCATCCATCGGCGCGGACAGGGCCGCGTAGAGCGTATTGGTAAATGTGGAGCCGAATTGAATGAGCTGAGTATTATTGAGATACTTATTGTGCAGATAAATTCTGGGGGCCATCGGACCCATGCGAAACGTCTGCGAGGAATCTTTTTTGATCGTGCCGTCAATCGTGAATGTGACCTGACCGATCTTAAGCTTGTCCCCGATTTTGACATCCATCAGAGGCAAGAGATCCGGCGCGACCCAAGCCAGTGGCTGGGCGCCTAGTTCGAGTCCGTTGAAAACCTTTTGTTCGGGATCGACCGCTCTTTCGGTTGTGATCATCAGATCGCCAATCAACGGATGACCATCATCGATAAAGCGCACCATAGCGAGCCGACTCTCGTTATCGCTCGAAACCATGGCGAACATTTCGGTCATTTCGGCGAAGCGGGTGTTCGGAGGCAGATTCTCTTTGAAAATTCTCTTTTCGTCTTCGTTCAAAAGCCGCCGGGTAGAGAGGGCGGTGTCGGCGGTCAGGATTTTAGTACCTTGAAGCTTTAACGTGTGGCTTAAGCTGGCGCGGTAGACATCGATAATCATCAAGCCGTTGATGGCGAAACAGAGGCTTAAGATCCACAACACATAGAGAGACCGTTGCCGCCACAGTGATGTGAGAATCAGTCTTACTGCAACCAAAGTTTGCCGTCCTTAAGGGCGTAAACGCGCTGGCAGCGGGCGGCGACTTCCTGAGAATGAGTGACGATCAGGGCGGTCTGTTCGCGCGAGGTGAGCTGGTCAAAAAGCGCGCCCAGAATCTGCGCCCCGGTTTTGGAATCCAGGCTTCCCGTCGGTTCATCGGCCAAAACCAAGCGTGGTTTATGAATCAAGGCCCGGGCGATGCCGACGCGCTGACTTTCACCGCCGCTAAGTTGCGAAGGCAGGTGGTGCAGACGGTGTGAAAGGCCGACCGCCGCCAAAAATTTCTCGGCCTCCGTATCCACGTCTTTGAAACCTAGAAGTCGTAAAGGCAACGCCACATTCTCGAGCGCCGTTAGATAGGGAATTAGGTAGTAGTTCTGAAAAATAAAGCCTAGCTTTTGCTTACGAAAGGCCGCCCATTGATCCGCGTCCCATTGGCTTGCGGCCTGGCCGTCCCAGATAATATCGCCGCTGGAAGGTTGATCGAAACCGGCGAGAAGGGAAAGCAGGGTCGATTTTCCGCTGCCCGATTCTCCGATCACGGCGATCACTTCGCCGGAGGGAAGATCCAGATCGAGCCCATTCAGGATCTGCAGCCGCGTCGACCCCTGTTCGAACACTTTGCCGAGAGACGAGAGTTTGAGGTTCATAATTCCTTCACTATGGCTTTGAATACGGTTTCGGCGATCACAACATGGCCTTTTTCATTGGGATGAATACCATCGGTGAGGTTTAGCTCTGAAACTCCGCCCACTTTGTCGAGCAAAAAAGGGATGAAAGGCACTTTTTGCTTCTCGGCCACCCGCTTAAAGGCGGCCGCATAACTTTTTGCATACTCTTTCCCGTAATTGGGCGGCATCATCATTCCGGCCAAGATCACTTTTGTGCTCGCCTTCTTGGCCAGTTCCACGGTCTTATTCAAATTGTCTTCCATAAACTTCACCGAAGACCCGCGCAGGCCGTCGTTCGCGCCCAAGGCCAAAATCACCACGGCCGGTTTGCTTTTTAACTGCCACGACATTCGCGAGGGCCCGCTCGACGACGTGGAACCGCTCACACCCGAATTCACCACCTCATACTCTTTTTTGGCCTCGGTCAGTTTCTTTTGCAAGAGAGCCGGCCAGGCCTTCTCTTTGGCGACGCCATAACCTTCTGTCAAAGAGTCCCCGATCACGACGAGCTTTTTCGCCTCGGCCGAAGCAAAAGGGATCCAAAAACTCAAAAGCAAAATGGTGCAAAATCTCATCGAACTATATTACGGCTGCGCTTTGCGACAGGTCATGGAAAAAATCGGAGTTTCGGGGCTAAACCACTCCGAGCTCCAAATCACGCGACCATCCTTCGGCAGATAGGTCAGAGTTTCCTGCTGCGCGAGCGACTGGATGGGGGCTTTGGCGTAATCGCGCCCCTCTTTCCAGGTCTTGGCCTGGGCGAGATCATTAAGTTTCATTAATGGAATTTCAATTAGATCATTGTAAGTGAGAATTCCCAGCACGCCGCGCTTGGGGTTGACGGCCGCGTCGGTCACCGCAGTCGCCAAAAAGGCCTTATCAGGAAACCATTGCGGCATGGGCAACTCGCCCAGTTTTTTGGCGGTCACGGGGACCTCCGAAGGAGTTTGCCAATCGGCTTTACTTAACGAGTAAACTTCAGCCGGCACCGCTCCCATTAGAGTAAATCGTTTCGCAATGAGAATCAGGTCGCCGTTTGGCAGCGCCGCCATAGCTTCTACGTCCTGCGCGCCATCGGGATACTTAAACTTCACAGCGTGAAGTGGTTGGACCTTGCCGCCGTTGATATCCTTTTCGCGAATCACGACCAAATGCCCGGTTTCGCGTTTGCGACCGTTATCGCCGATGTCGCCCACAATTAAGCAGGGCTCGCCATCGGCACAATCGGCGGCGGTCAAAGCTTCGCTATCGCGAAACTTGATTCCCTCCACCAAAATTTTTCGCCAACCCGAGCCATCGGCTTGGCTCTGAATCAGCTCCGCCTTATTGCCGGAATCATTGATCCAAAAGATCTCACCGGCGAAGCGGCGCGAATAGGTGAGCCCACTCGCCTCCGGCACCGATTTCCGATCGATTTTGCCTTCGGTTTTGACGGCATCCCACTCCTGGCAGAGCTGGGCGTGCCCGCTGTCGGGTTGCATCAAAATACTTAGCAAGGCGAGAGTGACAAAGCCTCGAGTCATTGTTGGAATAGTATCAGGAGTTTTACCTATGAAGTCTATTTTGTTGATCGCATCCGTGTTGATAATCTCGTCGTGTAAGAGCGCCGACACCAAAACCGCCGTTGGAAAAGAGGCGTGGACGGCGAATATGCACCAGCTGTCGCAGAGTGTGGCGAATCTCATACCGCTGGCCCACGATCCCTTGCAGTTCAATGACCCCAATAATCGTGAGATCATCCATCAAGAAGTGGGTCGACTGGCGAAATTCAGTCACGACTTGGGTACCACGAATACTCAAGGCATTGCCGATCCCGCCATGGAATACGTAGCCTCGCGTTTCAGTGCGGATATGCAGGAGGCGCGCCGCCAACTTAGTATTGGCAACCCCACCTATTCCCGTTACATCATCCGCAACGCAACCAATTACTGTATTTCTTGCCATACCCAGAGCGATCGAGGACCCAAGTTTCTAGGTATGGAGGCGGATCCATTCTATCAAAAGCTCAACTCGCTGGACCGTACCAATTATCTGATCGCCGTGCGCCGCTTTGATGAAGCCGTGCTCGAATTTGAAAAAGCAATGAACTCGCCCGACGTCGCCTTGTGGCCGTTTCCGAGCTTAGAATCGGTGACGTTAAAAATTCTTGCGGTCGCCGTTCGGGTCAAAAAAGATCCTAAGATGGCGGAACGGATTATCACTCGGATGGTGCAAAGTAAGTGGGCGCCGGTGTATTTGCAAATGAGTGGAATCAAATGGCGCGAGGGTATTGACGAGTGGTCGCGCGCGAAAACCAAACCGAAAACGTTGGGCGATGCGAAGAAATTGATTTCGGCGGCGGTAAAGAAACAAGCCGAGTCGCCGATGTCGCGGGCGGGATTGATCGAATACCTTCAGGCCTCCGGCGTCTTACATGACCTGTTAAACGACAAGAAGCCGGGAAAAGACTATGCCGAGACGCTCTATTATGCGGGCATCGCCTCGGAATCCCTGCGCGAATTGGACCTGTTGGACACGAGCGAACGTTACTTCGAGACCTGCATCCGCCATCTTCCCCATTCGCCGCAGGCTCGGAATTGCTATATTCGATTAGAGTCCGCGCAAATCGCCGGCTATAGCGAATCCGAGTCAGGCCGGTTGCCGCCCTCGGTGCGCGCCAACCTAGATGCGCTCAAAAAACTGGCGGAAACTAAGGGCCAACCGTGGCTTGACGAGAAGAGGAAGGCTGAATAGCCTTTTTTCCATTCTCTAAAACACAAACCGGGGGGGATGTGTGCTTCATTTTCTTTCGCTGATATTGATCTTCAGTGCGTCTCAAGTTTTCGCCATCGACAATGAGTATTCCGCAACGCGCGAGCCGGGTACCAGTTACAAGGCCTACATGAGTCGGGCCCGCGCTTTGTCCGAGCAAGATGTCATCGAAAAGCGCGTGACCCCAATGGGCACCTCCGAGCATTTTGGCCAAGCCACTCTCAGCGAAGCCACCGTTTGGGAATCGGAAGAAGTGATGCTCGAGCGCTTTAAGCAGTTTCGCGATCTGCGCTTTTTGTATGAGGAAGATCGTCCCGATTTCGCCCGCCGTTCGTCGTGGATGTATCCGGATGACGGTTGCTTCGCCCGCGCGGCGCTGGCCAATCGCAATCTCGCCCAAATGAACTATCCGGTGCCGAAAAAAGTTTTTGCTTTCGGCGACCTTTATGTCGAATCACCCAATGCCCAAGACGGTTCGGTGAGCTGGTGGTACCATGTGGCGCCGCTCGTTCAGATCGGCAGTGAGAAATACGTCCTCGATCCTGCCATTTCGCCAAAAGCGCCGTTGAAGCTGGCCGAGTGGCTGGCCAAAATGAATTCAGATCCAGCCTCCATCGAAGTCGCGATTTGCGAGAGCGGCACTTACACGCCCGGCGATGATTGCACCCGGGTGACCGACGGCGAGGAAAAGGGCGCCGAGGCCGACCAGTCCTACTACCTGAGGGCCGAATGGCAGCGCCTGGATTCGCTGGGACGGGACCCTGTACGCGAACTCGGCGAGTTTCCGCCGTGGCTCGAGAGTCAAACATCAGTTTTGCATTAGGAACCTGTCAGGATCGCCTTCATTGACGCGATCCTGACATTGCTCCGCGCCACCTCTGTTACGCTGATATCAATGGAGGTGGTCCATGACAGCTCTCCGAATCATTCAGACCTTTATTGCGGCCAAACAGAAACGTTCACTTTACGCTCAGGTGCGAGCCTATCGCGGCTTTGTGCCGATTCGCTATGAAAGCGACGACTACCTCGTCACCACCGCTCAGGCGCCCCACGAGCTCTTTAAAGTGCTCGAGCTTCGTCACCAAGTGTTTATCGAAGAGTGGCAGGGGCGGCGCGAGTCCCATGGTTTAGATGTCGATGAGTACGACTTTATGGCCGACCACCTGATGATCACCTGTAAGCGCACGAACGAAGTCGTCGGCACTTACCGCATGCTTTCCTCCCACTTTGCTTCGCACTTCTACTCATCGCAAGAATTTGAACTCGACTATTTTCTGCGGCTGCCGGGTGTGAAACTGGAACTCGGCCGCGCTTGCGTGCACCCGAACTATCGTGACGGTGGCTCGATCGACGTTTTGTGGAAGGGTTTGACCCAGTATATTTTCAAAACCAAGACCGAATACTTGTTCGGTTGTTCGAGTGTAAAGAGTCAAGACGGCGGCAAAATCAGCCGGCTCTATCAAAACCTACGCGCGAGCGAACACTGGTCCGACGCCTTTCATGTGCGTCCCACGCCTGAGTTCCTATTTGAGGATTTTAACCCGCTATGCTCGGACGCTTTAACTCACGAAGAGAAAAGGGAGCTGATGCCCCCGCTGCTCCGGTCCTATCTGCACGCGGGCGCCAAAGTCTTTGGCCACCCGGCCTTGGACCGCGACTTCGCCTGCGCCGATCTTCTGACCATTTTGGATTGGAAAAAGCTGAACCCGAGATTTCAATCCCGGTTTGTGAAATAGGTGCTCGTCGACTTTTTGCAGGGCTGTGCAAAAAGTCGACGAGCACCTATTTCAACCCTTGGGGATCGGCACACCGTCCGAGCGATAGAGATCGCCGTTCTCTAGATCGACTAGAAATTCGATTTCTCGCCAGGTATCGACTTT
>JALHOQ010000065.1 GCA_022842925.1 Bdellovibrionales bacterium | reverse complement strand
TCAGTTT
This sequence comes from Bdellovibrionales bacterium, assembly GCA_022842925.1. GTDB lineage: Bacteria > Bdellovibrionota > Bdellovibrionia > Bdellovibrionales > UBA1609 > JALHOQ01. Next base: position 17,005 of record JALHOQ010000065.1, on the reverse strand, counting down.
CTGCGCGGCTAAGCCGCTCGCGGCCATGGTGCGCAACTCCGTGAGGGCGTCGTCGAGATTGGAATAGATCGTAAGCACCGGCGTGTTGATAAAGCTCTGCAGATAGCAGTACGAGCAGTTCATGTCGCACTGAAGACCCCAATTGAGCACGAAGTAATTGCAGCAGGCGAGACCGGGACGAGAACCCGGACAGCGTTTAAAGAACTGGCCTTTGAACGGCGTGATAAAGAGATGGCGCTTGCTGCGGTCAAATTCGCGCGCCGAAAGTTCGCCGGCTGAGTTCGCAAACGGCTTCTCAGCCACAAACCGGATTTTGTCCTCCGGGAATATCTCCAGCAAACGCGAGACGAGTTTGGAGTCGCGCGATTTCTCGTCGATCCAAACCATTTCAAATTTAACATTTAACGCGCTTAGTTTTTCGTCGACCATGTGTCGGGAATCTCAGCCAGGCGCTCTAGCTTTTTTTGAAAATCATCGGGTGACGTCGTGCGAATCTTGATCTCGAGGCCAGCTTGGTCGCCGAAGCGCTGCCACTCGGCTTGCACTTGGGCGGGCCACGGCCACTGACCCACTTTGCGCCGCCATTCCTCGTCGCGCTCGAGAGTTTCGGGTTTGCGCCACTGCTCCAACCGGCGCAGATAGAGGCTGCCATTGTCGGACGTGGGCAGCAGGTCATTCAAAGGACGCCCCATCAAATACAACTCGATAAACAATTCCAAAGCCCGCGCGCCCTCAAACTTCGAGATCTGCATGCGCGGAAGCTCCAAGAGCAAGGGCGAAATCTCCGCCACATCCGCCACCGCCAAAAGAGGCACCAGGTCCCGCGCTGCCATTTTCTTATCATCGACCCAATTCTGAAACTCGCGGGGGCACTGGACCAGCACATCGAGAATCAAGCCGAGGCGATCATTTAAGCGCAAGCCGTACAGGGCCAGCAAGCCGCTGCCGATTTCCACAAAGAACTCGCCGTTGAAGCGACGAATGCAGGCCACAAGGCGCGCAATTTCTCCCAAACCCAGTTCGGGATGACAGGCCTTCCACACTTCTAAAAACAAATGTTCAGAAACATCGACCGCCTCGCCGCTGTCGCGCTTGAAGGCGCAAATCAGGTTGTCTTTCCACACTAGGGCCGGAAAGACCGGCGACCACTCTCGACGGGGAGAAAAGTCGAGAACCTTGCTGCAATGCGAAATTGGCTTCAGGATCATGCCGCGAACTACCATAAGCCCCCCAGGCTGTCTATCATTGAGGCCGAATATGTCAGATTGGCGAGAGCGCGCAGAAATAACAGCGGACGTGGTGCTTTTTCGTTACGTCACGGATCCCATCGAGCAGGAAACTCCTGAGGTTTATGTATGGGACCTCGATAAAACCTACCTGGATACGACCTTTGAAACTTTAAAGGGCCTGCTTCGCACCGTGCGCGAGAAGGCGTTTCAAAAGCGCAACATCCCGGGAACCGGAACCTTGGTGCGGGCTCTGCGCGATGATTGGCAAGAGAAGCATAAGGGCCGTAAGGACTTTCCCATTTACTTTATCACGGCCTCGCCGCCGCAGCTCGAGGGCAAGATTCACGACAAGCTCGCCTTCGACGGGATTTATCCCTTCGGCCTTTTTTGCAAAGACAACTTACAAAACATCGCGCCGAAGCGCTGGTGGCGGCTGACCCAACAGCTGGGTTACAAACTGCAAGCGCTGCTTCAGCTTCGCCTGCACTTAGGACCCAATGTGCGGCAAATTCTTTGGGGTGACGATTCGGAAGCCGACGCCGTCATCTACACTCTCTACTCCGACCTGTGCTCGCGCCGGCTTGACGAGAAAGAGGCGCGGCAGATTTTGCGCCACTTCAAAGTGATTGGCCAACAGGTCGATACGATCTTGAGGCTGCGCGACGATATTCCCGAACAAGATCCGGTCGAAAAAATTTATATCAACCTCGCGGCCGACACCGACGCTGATTATTATCTTAAATTCGGCCGCCGAATTCTTCCGACCTATAACACCTTTCAACTCGCACTCGATCTTTATCAGGATAATCGGCTGGGCCCCGCGCAAGTGGTGAAGGTGGCGAAGGATCTCGTGCAAAACTATAGCTTTGGTGTTGAGGATTTGGAGAACGCTCTCGACGAATTGATCCGTCGGCCGGTTCTAGCGGATAAGACTGTCGACGCGATTCTGCCGACGTTAAAAGAAAACCGGCTTATTCGCCATGATTTCAAACCCGAAATCGCTCCCAAACCGGTGGTGAGCAGTGTCGGCACCCGCATTTTCGAATTGGAAGGGGTGACTGAGCCCTGGGTGCAAGAACATATCGATTATCTGAGGGATGATCGCTAACTATTCAAACTGAATCGGATACGAAAGTACGATCTCCGAGCCTTTGAACGAGCGGAACGTAAGCCGGTCGAACACGGTCACCACGCACTTTTTTAAGTCTTCGTCGCTCGAGGAAGAGTCCGCGATTTTGACGTCTTTGACCCTGCCCCGGCGGGTGATCGAGAACTGCACGACCAGATTCGCCTTCATATTGGGGTTGTCTCTCACGCTTGTGAGCCAGCACTTCTGCAGCTGTTGTTGACGCGAGACGATCACTTCGTCGATCAGCTCGTTCGAGAGTGTCTCCGGTTCCGCGCCCAGGTCCTTGGCTACCAAGTCTTCTTCGGCCGCCGCGGCTTCAGGGTCAAAATCGGGCGCCGTGTTGGCCGGATTCTCCTTCATACCCTCATCTGCCAGGTGCATGTCGAGTGGGGCGTTGCGGACCACGGTCAGCGCCATCGCCTTGTCCACGGGTTTTTGCCCCGGCAGGTACAGGCGCCCGTCGCGAACCACATAGGCCTTGCCCTTGACGCCGGGTTTGCGCAGCTCGGTTGAACCACCTAGCACGGTCACGTAAATCGGCGAGCCCGGATCGCGTTCATTCCAGAGTTGCACGGCCGCCGCCGTTAAAGGCCCCAGTTCGATTTCATCTTGTGAATTTAAAATCAGCACGGCCCGCGACTTGTTGTCGACCTCGATGCGGTCTCCGCTATGGACGGGAAGGGGCGCGGTGAGGGAAGTGAATTCGCGCACGCGCCCGTCACGCACCGTTTTCATGGTGCCTTCGAGTTCGGAAATTCGACCGATTTCAGGGCCGGGCGGACGCCAGGGCTGAAGCCAGCTTGAAATCATGCGGCTACCGGTCTCGCTGACAATGAGCCACGCGATCACGGCTAGCGCTACGGCTATGAGAGGCGCAAACGTCTTGAACGTGCGCATTATTGTTTAGGAGTCTCGGCCGGAGCTGCGGGAGATTGATCTGTCTTAGGGGGCTCAGCAACGGCGGGCGCCTCGGCCGGGCTCGTCGCAGCTGGCGGATTTTTGTAATCATCCATCACGCTGGAACCCGTGCGCTTGGCCGTCATGTAAGTCAGGCCCAAGCAGGTGGCGGCGAACAAAAAGGCCAGCCATTTAGTAGTCGTGGTCAGGAAGTTGGTGGCGCCGCTGGCTCCAAAAAACGAGTTGGAGCTGGAGCCGCCGGAGAATACGCCCATCGCGCCGCCTTTGGGATCTTGCAACAAAACGAAAAGCACAAGGCCAAGGCCGATCAAAATGTGGATCACGGCGAGAAAGGTCAACATGCGTAGAATCTCCTGTAAGAACTATGGAGATAGAGGAAAAGGGACCCTAAGTCTATGAATTTTTAACCCGGCTGCCCGGGAAAGGGATGGTGTTGCTGTCGCGGCCCTTTAGCCAGAAATCCTCGTTATCCTTGTGCAATTCGTTGCCCAGGACGAGCGACACGACATGCGACACGATCTCCACGAAGCGGATCTCGTTGTCCGACACCGTTTGCTTCTCGGCCGGCATTCGCAGCGATAAAACGCCAAAGGCGTGGCCTCCACGCGACACCGGGCACACAATCATGGAGTTGAACGAAATGTCCTTTACCTTCTCGGCCACGTGGCGCAGCTCGGAACTTTCTTTCAGGTTTTCGATGGCCACCAGCTGTTGGGTGTTCAGGACGTGCAGCACCTCGGGATATTTATAAAGATCGAGCTGAATGCCGCTCGCGTTTTTGTCGTCGTTGCTGGTGACGACAAAACCTTTTTGCTGATCGTGGCAATTGATAATGGAGCAGCGAACGCCGTCCATTTTCATGCTCACCATTCGAGTTAGATTGAATAGAATCTCATCGAGTGGGGTCGCGCCGAGCGCCTGTCTAAGAACCAAGTCGGTCAAATGCAGCATCAAGCTCGCTTCGTCGACGCGCGTGAAATCCTTGGAGGAAAGTTCCTTCAGCTTTTTATAGCTACGCGAATGAAAGACAAGGCGCTTGACCATATCCTCGTGGCGGAAGGGTTTGACGATGTAGTCCTTAGCGCCGCGGTTCAGGGACTGGCGGACATTGGTTTCGACATTGTGGCCCGACATCACAATCACGCTTATAAAGGAATGGCGGAGCGTGTGCTCGCCTTTGATAAAGTCGATCAGGCTCAGGGCATTGCCATCGGGTAGCATAAGGTCGGCCAAAATAAAGCGGGGACGCCATTCTGTAATGGCGGCGCGGGCCTCTTTGCCGTTGCTGACGACTTTAGCAGCGAAGCCGCGATCGTTGATGTAGTCCGCGAGTCGACGCGACAACTGGTTGTCGTCGTCGGCGATCAGGACTTTGATTTTCTCTTGCGCACTCATCCTGTTGTCTTTTCGGTGGAATCGTTCAGTTTTTCGACTGGACTGGACGTTGCACTGGCCTGCGTTGCGCGGTGCGAAACAGCTGTCTCGTAAGAACGAATTGAGCGACACCTGAGGGATGCATTTTTTAGCCTTTGAAGGACTCGACGGAGCGGGAAAATCGACCTTGATTCACGGCCTCCAGCGCGAGCTGGAAGCCCAGGGGCAGGCCAACGTGATGACCCGCGAACCGGGCGGCAGTGCGCTCGGCGATGAGGTTCGGGAACTTTTGCTGCGTGTGCAAGACGACGCTCCGGTGCCGCGGGCCGAGGCGCTGCTCTATCAGGCCGTCCGGGCCCAGCACGTCGAGCGGCTGATCAAGCCCGCACTGGCCGCGCGAAAATGGGTGCTGTGCGACCGCTTTGCCGCCAGCTCCGTGGCCTTTCAAAGCGGGGGCCGCGAAATCAACGAAGACGAGATCCATTGGTTGAACGGATTTAGCACTCGGGGGCTTCAGCCGGATCTTTACGTTTTACTGGATCTGCCGGTGGACGAGAGTCTGAAGCGCTTAAGCGGACGAGCCCAAGATCCGGATCGCTTCGAGCGCGAGAATCGCGAGTTCCATGAGCGCGTCCGCACCGCCTATTTGCGCCAGGCCCAAGCGGGCGGTGAGCGCTGGCTTGTGCTCTCGGCGCTGGAAACTCCGGTGCGATTACAAGAACTTTTGCTGAGTGAGTTAAAGAAGAGAAAATGGCTGAATTGAACTTGGACCACTTGCCCCATGCCATGGCCGTGACCGGGCCCCACGACAGCGCCCGCGCCGAAGCCTGGCGCCTGGCCGAAAAGCTCGTCGGTGACACTCGGATTGGCGTGCTCTCAATCGAGCCGGAGAACGGTTCGATCAAGCTCGAAGCCGCGCACCGAATCGGCTCCTTTCTCGCGTTGACCAAGGTCACCCGGGCCCGCGCCATTATCGTGGCGGACGCTCACACTCTAAATCCTCAGGCCACTAACGCCATCTTAAAGGCCGTAGAAGAGCCGCCGCCCGACACGTACTTCTTTTTTATTACGGCCGAAGTCAGCCAGCTCCTGCCCACTCTGCGCTCGCGGCTGCAGGTGATTCGCATGCCGCCGTCGGCTCGGGTTTTGGACGAAAGCCAACAAGAACTGCGCGGCTTGGCGATTCAGTTCGCGCGCGCGTGTTTTAGTGGCCGGCGTGAGGGCGTGACGGAGTTTTTGGATGCGACAAAGGAGCGCGGCATGGCGCTCGAGGCGGCGCAGCTTCTGCAACTCGTGTTGCGCGATTGGGCGATGGGTGAAAAGGACTCCGGTTTCCCCGATTGGGAAACCTATGAGCGGGTGGAGCTATGGCGCCTGGCCCATCAAATGGAAGCGGATCTGCATGGACATATCGATCGCGCGCTCAATCTCGAAAACTTCTTTTACCGGGTGAACGCCTGATGCAGTGGATTGACGTACATACTCATATCAATATGCTCGAGATGTCGGCGGACGAGGCGTTGAAGGCGGCGTCGGATTTGGCCGTAAAAAACATGATCACGATTGGCACCTGTCCCGATGATCTGCCCGTGGTTTTACAGATCGCCGAAAGATATTTTCCGCAGGTGGCCTGCACCCTCGGTGTGCACCCGCACGAGGCCGCGCTCTATTCTCCCGAAGTCGAAAAATTTATCCGCGCCCACGGCTCTCAGGCCGAAGTCGTGGCAGTTGGGGAAACCGGCCTCGACTACTACTACAACAAAGAAGCCCATGAACACGAAACCCAGCGCTCCGTGTTCCGCGCCCAGCTGCAGCTGGCCCATGAGCTCGGGCTTCCGGTGGAGATTCACACTCGCGACGCCGAGCCTGACACAATGCAGATTATCGGCGAATTCAAGGGCCGAACCCGTGGACTGCTGCACTGTTTTACCGGCACGTGGGAGATGGCCAAGAGCGGTCTCGACAACGGCTATCACATCTCGATCAGCGGGGTGGTGACCTTTAAAAATGCCGATGCTCTGAGGGATGTGGTCCGCAAAGTCCCGCTCGATTCGCTGCACGTCGAAACCGATGCTCCCTTTCTGGCCCCGGTGCCCCACCGGGGAAAGAAGAATCAACCGGCCTTCGTCACGCACACGGCGCAGATGGTGGCCGACTTGAAAGGCGTCACTCTCGAGCGCCTGGCCGAGCAGCTGCAGCTGAACGCAAAGTCCTTGTTTCCCAAGCTGAAATTGGCGTAAGTTACGGCCCGTAAACTTAACCAGGAGTTGAACTTTGAAAAAGGTGCGTGTTGGCATCAATGGTTTCGGCCGGATTGGCCGTTTGGTTTTTCGCGCGGGCTTTGAACATGTCGAGATCGTCGGCATCAACGATTTAGGCGACGTTAAGACTGCCGCCCACCTGTTGAAGTACGACTCCACTCATGGCCGCTACGGCAAAACCGTCTCGCGCGACGAGAAGAACCTGATCGTCGACGGAAAAAAGATTCAGATGAGCGCCTGTAAGAATCCGGCGGAAATTCCGTGGAAGGCCATGGGCGTGGACGTGGTTTTAGAGTGCACCGGCGCCTTCAAGAGCAAAGACGATTTTATGAAGCATATCCAGGGCGGCGCGAAGCGCGTCCTCGTTTCCGCTCCCGCCGAGGGCGCGGATGCGACGGTGGTCTATGGTATCAACCATCAGTCCTACGATCCGGCCAAGCACCACGTGATCAGCAACGCCTCGTGCACCACCAACTGTCTGGCTCCGGTTGCGAAAGTCATGCATGAGACCTTCGGTATTGAATCCGGTCTTATGACCACAATTCACTCCTACACCAACGACCAGCAGGTCCTCGACGCCGTTCATAAGGATCTGCGGCGCGCCCGTTCGGCGGCGCTCAGCATGATTCCGACCACCACCGGCGCGGCCAAGGCCGTGGGTCAGGTGCTGCCGGAACTCAAGGGCAAGATCGACGGCGTATCGATCCGTGTGCCCACTCCCAACGTGTCTCTCGTTGACTTGACCTTCCGTTCGCTCAAGCCGGTTTCGATCGACTCGATCAACGAGGCGTTTAAGAAGGCGGCTGAGGGTTCGCTGAAAGGCGTGCTGGCGGTCGAAAGCGATCCGCTGGTCAGCGTGGATTACAACGGCAACGAGTTTAGCTCGACGATCGATTTGCCCAGCACCATGGTGATGGGTCCGAATATGGCGAAGGTGTTCTCTTGGTACGACAATGAAATGGGCTTTTCGGCCCGTATGATCGACGTCGTAAAATACATGGCAGAAAAAGGGTTATAAGACTATGGCCAGCAAAACTCTGGAGGGGATCAAGTCCATTGAAAATTTTCAGATCGAGGACAAGCGCTTGTTCCTGCGCCTCGACTTGAACGTCCCTCTGGATGAAAGCGGCCGGATCACCGACGACACCCGCATCTTGGCGGCGATGCCGACGATCCGTTACGCGATCGATAAAGGAGCTAAGATTATTTTGGCCTCCCATTTCGGTCGGCCCAAGGGCAAACCCGGGGATCGTGAGAAGTATTCGCTCGAACCGGTAGCCGCATATTTAAACGATGCCCTGAAAAAAGAGATTATTTTGGTTGAGGAGCCCGCGGCCAATGCGACGAAGCAGTTGCTCTCCGGGCTAAAGCCCTCGCAAATCATTATGCTCGAGAACCTGCGCTTTGATCCGGGCGAGGAAAAGAACGACCGCGAATTCGCGCAGAAGCTGGCCGCTTTTACTGATATTTACATCAACGATGCCTTCGGGGCTTCGCACCGCGCTCATGCTTCGATTGTGGCTCTGCCTGAACTGGTTGAAAAACACGGGCTCGGTTTCTTGATGCGAAAAGAAATCGAAATGCTCGATCGCGTGCGCTTGAATCCGGAAGCGCCTTTTGTAGCGGTTCTTGGTGGCGCTAAGGTCAGCGATAAAATCGAGGTCATCGAAGTTCTGATGGACAAAGTTGACACCCTTATTATCGGGGGCGCCATGGCTTACACTTTCTTGGCGGCTCAGAATATTTCGACCGGTAAGTCGCTGGTCGAGAAAGACAAAGTCCGATTTGCCGGTGAGCTGCTCGAGCGGGCCAAGGCTCGTAAGAAGAAGCTTCTGCTTCCGGTTGATCATAAGATCACTCGCGATATAAAAGACACGGCGTCTTTAACGATTACCGAGAACGCGGCCATCCCCGAAGGTTGGATGGGCGTCGATATTGGACCGAAAACGATTGCGCTTTATGCCCAAGAGTTGGCGCGAGCGAAGACCGTTTTTTGGAATGGTCCCATGGGCGTGTTTGAGACGCCGGAGTTTGCTGAAGGCACATTTGCCGTAGCCCAATTGATCACCGAGAGTTCGGCGATCACTGTGGTCGGCGGTGGCGATTCGGCTGCGGCGGCCCATGCCAGCGGTCTCGCGGACAAGTTTTCGCATATTTCGACGGGCGGGGGCGCCAGTCTCGAGTTTCTGCAGGGTGAGGCCCTGCCCGGGATCGGCGCGCTCAAGCCCATTAAGCGTTCCGATAAAGAAATGTTGATCGAGTCCACGGGTGAAGTGATCGAAGAACCGAAGAGGCAGTAATGGATTTTGTCTGCGCCGGAAATTGGAAAATGCATAAAGGCCCGAGTGAGGCCGCCGCCTATATTAAGGCGTTGCGAGAAATGGCCCAGCCCGAAGAACTGGCGCGGTTGGTGATTTTTCCGCCCGCGGTTTGCGCCGCGGCCGTGGCCGAGGGAGTCGCGGGCACTGAGATTCGGTGGGGCGGGCAGAATATCTTTCCCGCGCCTTCGGGTGCCGCCACCGGCGAAAATTCTCCGGCTGTGTTTAAGGATATGGGCGCGAAGCTTGCGTTGGTCGGTCACTCGGAACGCCGGCATATTTTTGGTGAACCTGATGAGGCCCTCGCCAAAAAAGTACAGTTTCTGCAATCCATTGGGACGACTCCCGTTTTATGCGTGGGCGAAACTTTAGACGACCGCCGCTGGAACCGCACGGCGGAAGTGATCTTGCGCCAGGCGAAGATAGGCCTAACGGCGGCGGATCCGACCAAACCCGTTTGGATCGCCTATGAACCCGTGTGGGCGATTGGGACCGGTGAAGTGGCCACCCCGTTGCAAGTCGAAGAGGCCCATTCGATATTACGAAGTTTTCTATTGGAGTGGAGCTCGGCTGCCTCCGCGGTCACTCCGATTCTCTATGGCGGCAGTGTGAAAGCGGACAACGTTTCGTCGTTGGCGGGCTTGAATAACGTCAACGGCTTTTTGATCGGTGGGGCCTCCCTAGATGCCAAAGAACTGTTGAATATCTTGCGCCTGTCCCGCGACGCTCGCGGCGGGAAAATCTAAGTTAAATCTTAGTTACTTGCGGCCCTTTTCGCGACACGTTTTGTCGCGAAAAGGAACGGCGTACCTTTAATGGGACGTCTAACTTCTCCGAATCGCCCTTATCGCTCCTCGCTCCCGGCTGAACTTTTGCAAAATCATTTGGTGAAATGATGAAGCTGCTTACCTATGGAGGAGCAAAATGATTTCTGCAATCGTGAGTGGGCTGGTCGTAGGTGCGATCGCGAAAATTGCTGATGCCGGGACGTGATCCGGGCGGCTGGATTATCACCATTCTTCTTGGTATCGCGGGTGCCTTTGTGGCTTCCTTGATCGGCCAGTCGATGGGTCTTTACCATATGGATGAACCCGCGGGTTGGGTGGCTTCGGTTCTGGGCGCGATCTTACTTCTGGCGGTCTACCGTTGGACTTGGGGTCGTGAGCGGTTCACTTAACCTAAAGCTTATCCCTCACTATTTTCGGTTCGAGCAGGTCGAAAACTTTTCGGCGGCGCACATCGTGCGGTACACCTGCGACGAGATTGAAAACAGATTCGGCCCGAATTGATTGGAGACATCCCGGGCCGGCATCCCTTCAATCGCGGAGGCGGGCAAAATTCCGCCGCCACTACCTGACGCCGGATCGCGTCCGTCTTCTTCGGTTCCTTCTTCGGGATCGAGTCCGATGACTCCGCCCGCCGCGCCGCCAGCGCCAACGGCATTCGCATCACCGATCGGCACGCTCTCGGGTGTGGCGCCGTTCAATGCGCCTTCGGCCCCGACAGGTCCGGTGCCACCGGCGCCACCCAAGGCGCCGCCACCCGTACCACCAGAGCCAGCAGTCGAAGAGCCACCGCCTTGGCCCGGATTGATCACGGGAGAGGAGGTGCCGTCTTTGCTCGTGCCAGCCGTACTGGTGCCTTCACCATTCTCAACAGCTTTAGCCACATTGGGGTCGAGGAAGAGGGGATCAGTCGGACACTTGTTTTTGGCATCGGCCAGCGAGCCGGCCGACATATTCGGAACGCACTTGGTGGGATCGGCTTGGCAGGCCGACGAAGAATACGCAGAAGAGCCGCGGCAGCTGGGACACTCGGAGCGGCCGACCGATTGGCAAAAGCGATAGGCTGTGACCATTTTGCAAAAGCCAGAGCCTAAGCCTTCCCCAGATTTATCGACCACATAGTTGGCGGAGTTCGTTTTAAAATGCTGATTCTCGCCCGTCTTAAGATTCACTGAATTCCCGCCCGAGGCGTTACCACAATAGCGGCCCGCGAAGGTCTCGCAGCCCGACTCATTCATCCGGTCCATGCACTTCGAGAGAAACTTGGGGTTGCAATCCGAGTAGCGGGCACCCTCGTCGCCTTCGCAGTTTAGCGCCTGTTTTTCTTCTTTGGGTTTGTCTTCTTTTTGTGGCGGTGTGATCGGCGGGATCTGCGGCGGCCCGCCGCCGGAGTTGGAAGCTTTGTCAGTGTTGTTGGCGGCGTTTTGGTCTTTGCCGAGATTGTTCGCGGCTTGATCTAAAAGTTTCTTTTGGGCCTCTATGGGAGTGGTGCAGTCACTCTTTTTAGCCTGATCGATCAATCCGCCCACATCCTGCTTGGCCGGAGTATATAGAGGATCTTTGGGGTTGCTTGCATGCGGCTTAGCCTTGCTCTTCTCTTGGTCGCATTGGCTTTCACATTTCTTTTGCGCGGCCTCGCACTTGGCCTTGGCGGCCAAGGCATCTCCTTTTTGAGCGGCGGCATCAGCGGCGAGTCGCTGCGAATTCACATTCACGTTCTGTCCGCCTTGCGCGGCCGAGCGGGCCGCATCTTTGGCTGCCAGTTCGGCTTGAGCCGCTTTACACTCGGCTTGGCCTTTTTGACCATGACCGCGGCAGGCTTCGGCCCATTGCGCGGCCCACACGTTTCCGTGCGCAAAACTGACTAATAATGAAAAAATTAAAGTCGTAAATCTACTCATAACCGCAACTTCACTTCAATAGTAATGCCTCTCCGATTGTAACCTAATTCTTCCCAATGTCTAAGGCCTGGACGAGGCCGCAAAGACCCGAACATGCGTAGAACTTCTGGTGTCTCATTCTGATCGTCTCATCTCGAGGCGAAAGACCGTTAAACCGCTGTTATTTGCATCTGGACTTAGATCTTGAATAAATCGTTTAAGGCGCCGGCTTTCTCATTGGGAAATTCGAGATTCTTCTCTAAGATAAAACAATCGATACTCAAAAATGTAAATCGCGGGACGTAATTCAGAACCTCACGTTTGTAGTCATCGGATGTATGGGTGGATAAATGACTGGAACTTTTTTCTCTGGGGGTGGGGGAATGACGCTGCGTTTCGCGCTGATCGGCCTTTTTCTAACGGGAATGGCGACTCACGCACAAGACCGCTCTCCGCAAGGAGAAGCACAATGGATGCTCGAGCGCCTGACCGGCGTTAAACAACCTCTCGATAATCCTTTAATTGGCCAGATGGCCACTCTCATTCAACAGGGAGACCGCATTGCCGCTGCCGAACTGGCGACGGCACAGCCGCAATTCCTAAATGTCACCGTCAAGCAGACGGCGTCGCAGATGTCCACTCGCGAAGAGACAATTCGCGAGCCTCTGAATGATTTCAGCGCCACCTTTATGGGTGCTGTTCGCGATGGCCTCGACGCCCGCCAGCTGCTGTTCGGCAACTTCTATTATGCGGCCACCGATTCCACGCGCTTAAACGGCATCACCATCCCATCTAATTTAGAAGCCGACATTCTCCGCAGCAACAACCACTACGCCGCTCTTGAGCGGGCCAACTTAGATGTAGGTGCGGCGCTCGTCCGAGTGGACGGCCAACGCATAGTGAACGCGGCGGCCACATCGATCCCGAGTCCCGATCCCGCAGGTTTGTTGACCACTCGGGCCTTCCTCGGAGCCCACGCTATCGCCGGTACAAACCGCCGCTTGGTGGAGTACACCATGCGCCAGTTTGCTTGTATCCCGATCGCGGGTTGGGCCGACACTTTGGGTTCCGACTTACGTATCGGCCGCGACATCGATCGCCGCCCTGGCGGCGACGAGCAAAAGTTCCTCACGACCTGTAAGGGCTGTCACACGGTCATGGACGGATTCCGTGGCGCTTTCGCCAAGTGGGACTTCCGCGATATTGGCGGCGTCGGCCCAGTGGCCATTCACGTCGCCAACGGAGTGACCGCCGGCGGACTCACCCCGAATGTGGATCCAAACAATCGCGGTGTTATCTTCAAAATGAATCGCAATGACTTCGTCCAGTACGCGGGCGGTTATGTCTCGACCGACGATTCATTTGTAAACAACGCCATTCGCGGATCGAACGCCACACTCTTCGGTTGGCGCGGAATGGCTCCTGATTCAGACGCCGCACTGAGCGGTCGGACCACGGGCGCGCATGCCTTTGGTCGCTTAGTCGCCAACTCCCAGCGCTTCAGCCAGTGTATGGCCAAACGGATCTGGGCTCAGGTTTGCCACACCGAGCTCGGCGTCGCGCAGATGGAGGCCATCTACGTGAGCATGGGCTTGGAACTCGAGACTAAGCAATACAACCTCAAAAAACTGTATGAGGCCATTGCGGCCCATCCTAAGTGCCGGATTTAGGGGGGAAAGAGTATGATGAAGATGAAACTTAAAACACGCAGAATCGCCACATTAATCGTAGTTATGTTCGGACTGGGCACAATGCACTTTAACTGTGCGCCGAGCCTGTTCGAAGCGGCCGATAACAGCACCGGTCCGGCTAACACTCAATCCGTGGACTTGTTCTCGTCACAGAAGACATCTCCATGGGTGCTGCAGAATACCTTTCAGGTTTTCTCAAGCTTCGCCAACGTAACGGGTCAGAATCTTCTGATTAGCAACACCCAGCTGCAAGAGTACGATGCTCGCACGGGTGCACTATCGCAGACGGACAAGCTCTCGGACGTCAACGCGCCCTTGCAGCTCGCCGCCACATCTTTAGCCGGTGAATTCTGCAGCGGCCTGATCGCGAGAGAATCGGCCGGCGGCGCAACTCGTAAGTATTTTAACGGCGTGAACTTCGGCGGGACGTTGGCTCAGAACAACGCCACTTCGTTCGCTAGCTCGATTTCGGCGATGGCCCAAGGCTTTTGGGGCCGCGCGATTAAGCCGGAAGAGGAATCGATTCTCAACGCCTACTATACGGACTTTGTCGGGACCGCTGGGACTGCCGCGGCTCAAACCAGAAACCTATATCTGTCGACTTGCTCAGCTATGCTGGCCTCGTTCGACACATTGACTTATTAGGGTGAGGGACGAATATGGGGAAAGTTACTAAAAAAGAAATGCCGATCTGGGCGAAGTTAGGTCACTCCAAGCCGGTCACGCGTCGCGAGTTTCTCGGCTATGGAATTATTCCGTTCGCCGCTTCTGCCCTTGTGCCGGGTGCTCTCGGGCTGCTCAGCCCGCAGGCCTTCGCCGCCGAATGCGCGGCGCCGTCGGGCAGCGAACTTGTTTCTTTCGTGACTCTAAACTTGTCAGGTGGAGCGGGAATTTCATCGAATTTCCTTCCCCGACTTGCATCGGGTGACTTGCTGCCGTCCTACACCAAAATGGGAATGGGAAATAACACCGGTGCCAATGCTCTTACGACCTCTTCTGAGTTTGGTGTGAACAGCTGGGCTACGGCCAACGGCAACGCCATCGGCCAAATGCTGGTCGGCATTCGTGCCAATGCCGATGCTGCAACGCTAGCCAATACGGCCGTGGTGGCTTTGTGCGTACAGTCCCAAGATGATACTTCAAATAATAAATTCGACGCCACTGGGTTAGTGTTCAAAGGTGGACTGGTTGGATCGATGATTCCAAACTTAGGGCGCCAGTCTAGTGCCACGGGCCTCAATCAACAAGCTTCGCTGGTGAATCCGCCGCCGCCTTTGATTGTGCGCAGCTACACCGATATCGCCAACTCGATCGGGTACACCCGTGCCCTGCAGACTTCGTTGAGCCTGCCACAGCGCCAGAAGCTGGCCAAGTTGGTGGGCGATTTGAGCACGTCACAGGCGCGCAAACTTGCCTCTGTGAATAGCGTCGCGGGTGTGCAGAATTTGATCGAATGCGCGGGGATTAAAAACGTGGAAATCGCGGCCGGTGCGGCCGTTGATCCGCTCGCAAATGCTGAGGTGTCCACTCGTTGGGGTATCAACGCTGCTACGGCCGCCAATAACACGCAGCGAGTTTTCGCGGCCATGGTCTATAACGGACTACTCGGCCAAGCGGGCACTGTGAACCTCGAACTTGGCGGATACGATTACCATGACGGCAGCCGCACGACCGGCGACACGCGCGACCGCGAGGCCGGCGTGGCTATCGGCCGCATTCTCGACACCGCTCGAATTTTGGGCAAGAAGGTCATGCTTTACGTAACTTCGGATGGTTCTGTGGTGTCGGATGAAAACGCCGCTCCCGGCGCGAACTGGACTTCCGATCGCGGCAGCGCCGGCATGGCCCTTATGTTCTTCTACAATCCGGCCGGCCGTCCAGCAACAAGCGGATTTCAAGTGGGGCACTACACCACGGGTCAAGTTGCCGACGATAAGACTCCGGTGGGCAACAGTCCCGAGCTAGCCGCGCAGGCGGTGTTCGCGAACTGGGCCAAATTTAATCAAAACATGGCACTTTATACGAAGGTTATTCCAAGCGGTACATTGACTGGCGCTGTTCTCGACAGCGTAATCAAAGTGGCGTGAGGCTGAGCCCGAGTGGTTGACGTATATTAAGGGGAAGTGGACCGTGCTACGAAGATTCACCTATTTCGTACTTGTCTCATCGCTTCTTGTGGCGTTTCAGAACTGCTCCATGCAGTCGAGTCACAAGGGGGAGGATGAATTCTCGTCTTTAACCAAGACCTGTGAAAATGCTTTGGCGGTGACTTACCGCCAGACGTATTACAAATCCTTCCGCAAGAATTGTACAAGTTGTCATGACGCCGGTGGCGAAAGTGGGCGTCCGTTCGCTTCGTCCAATTTCAATGAAGCGTGGACTTCCTTTAGTTCTCTTGGCCGCGCGAAGGTCGAATACAATGCTACGAACTCGGGTCATAAGGCACCGAAGACCGGCCCCCAGCACCAAGCTTTGATCGATGGTGCCCAAGCGGCTTGGGCCGCTGCCGAAGCCATCGTCGAGCAGTGCAATTCGGGCCAGGAAATCGTCACCACGAAAAAAACTTTGCCAGCCAACGTCTATACGACAAACCCGGCCAATGCGGCCGCGTGGCCGCAGTTGGCGTTTGATCTGAATGCCGATCTAGTGGACCCGGCTCTGGTCGGCAAGTTGCGAATTCAATTCACAGTCGAAGCGCGCCGACAACCGCCACCAGCCGGAACCACTACCAACTTGGCCTATGAATTTAAAAATCCGCGCGTGACCGTAACGGGCGCAGCCCCTCTGCCGTCCTACCGTATCCGCGGATTTAAGCTCATGCGCAACGGCAGTACGGTTCAAGATTTTACGTTTTTCGACAACATCGATGCCGTGGTCAATGCCGGCACGCCAACGCTTTTGCAAACGGGTGGGAATTGGGCGGCGCTATGGGTCTCGTCCGCCGATCCCGTCGTCAACACAGACGAATTTCAAATCAAGTTTTTGCGCATCGAAGACGGTTCGGGCTTACCGATCACAGGTGATGATGGAACCGGGGGCGGCGGTGGGGGATTGCCCACGCGTGTGAGTTTCAATGAACTTGCAGGCGGCAACCCCAATCTGAATGTCTTCACACAACGATGTTTTCAGTGTCACGGCGCCAATGCGGCCGGCGGTTTGAATATGACGATCTACGCAAATTCTCAGGCCAATGCAGCTCTCATTCGGTCGCGAATGAACAACGCTATGAACCCAATGCCGCCGAGCGGACTTCTGGGCGCGGACGATCGACAGCTCGTCGATATTTGGATCAGTTCCGGGACGCCTCAGAACTAACCATCGACGCAATGGGATGCGCCGTTTGATACACAACGCGGCGCAGTTTGTCTCATAAAATACAGTAAATTAACATGTTTATCTCAAGTTGGCCTATCGACAAAG
>JALHOQ010000064.1 GCA_022842925.1 Bdellovibrionales bacterium | reverse complement strand
CCTTCAAACTGTTGGGCGATCTGCTCCAGTTCGGATTTGTAAATGATCGCGCTTTCTGTGCGGTTTCCATAAACGAGCGTGGCGCGGTTATTTGGACCGGCGTGGAGCACGGTTTTCATAATGGAAAAAACAGGTGTAATCCCACTGCCGCAAGCGAACAGCAGATAGTGCACGCCTTTGTCGTCGAGCAGTGGCTTAAAAAAATTCCCGGCGGGTGGAGTGGTGAGCAGAGTGTCGCCCTCTTTCACTTTTTCGCAAAGGTAGGTGGAACCTTTTCCGCCCTCAACCTTTTTGACCGTGATTTTAAACTCTTGATCAACAAGAGGAGAGCAAGGAATTGAATAGCTACGGCTGATTTTCTCGCCGTCGATATCTAGGAAAAAGCTGACGAATTGGCCGGCCTGATAGCGGAACTGGCTTTTGAGTTCGGTCGGAATATCGAGAACGAGTGAAACGGTATCCGGAGTTTCTTGAATCCGTTTTTTAACTTTAAGGGGCTTTGAAAGCTGCTCGGGTGTCAACGCTTACTCCTTTATCCAATTCATGCGGCCGACAACGCGCGCGGGTCCGCTTAAGTGCGGGCGGCCTTCTTTAAATACCACATGTAAAGTTCCACCGGGTACGGTGACTTCCAGATTCTGATTCTCGTTTCCCCGCAAAACGGAGTGGGCGGCCGCGATCGCACCCGTTCCGCAAGCGAGGGTAAAATCCTCTACCCCGCGCTCGAACGTGATGCTCTCAATCTTGCCGGGGGCCACGACGTTCAAAAACGTCACATTGGTGCCGTCCTTTGCGAATTCGGGGCGGCGTTTAATTTCCAAAGCCCGTTCACGCATCTGGGCATGTTCACGAAGATCGTTCCACTTCACCAGCGCGTGCGGCACTCCTGAATTCACAAAATCAAAGCTCTCGCCCCAAATCTCGGCGCGAATGGCGGGAAGTTCCACCTCGATATCGCTGGGTGATCGGACTCGGGCTAGGACCAAGCCAACACGGGTTTTGAATTTAAGTTCCGATTTGCCGTAGCTCTTTTGCACGTAAAGGCTCACCGCGCGGGCGGCGTTGCCGCACATTTCGGCCGATCCCCCGTCGTTGTTATAAAAGTCCCATTCGAAATCGAAGCCCTCGGCCGGCTCTAAAAATACAACGCCATCGGCGCCCAGGCCAAAATGGCGGTCGCTGACTCTTTTCACCAGATCGGGACGGGGGAGGGCCCCGAGTTCAACTCTCCAAATGTCCCGCGCCTCGGGCGTAAGAAGGTCGACGATAAGAAAGTCGTTGCCAGTGGCCTCGACCTTAATAAAAGGGAATTGCGGCATAGGGCTGAGATTAGGGGTTGTAGACCTTATAAGCCAAGCTTTTGTGCGGCCCGACCCTGTTACAAAATTGACGGTGTAAGTGCGCGGAATTTTTAAGCTAAAAAGACCTCCATTGGCGATCTGTCCAAATCAAATGCAAAAGCCAAGGTGGCATGGTTTTGGGCTAAAGTTGGCTTTATGTGTAATTTCATGTACTTGCAGATTTGGCCCCGTGGCGTGGGTCTTGTAATTGTACCGGGTCAGAGGAAGTGAATTTATGAAAACGCTCGTCACAATTCTAGCGCTTCAGTTGCTTGTCGGCGCTTCGGCTTTTGCCGAAGGTGCGGATGACAACTCCGTAGCCGATGTAGGCGTACAGACCAGCGTTGCCACCGTCCAATCAGGCGGAAACTTTAACGAGGATCGCGAAGAGACCCGCAGCAAGGTCGACAAGTTCCTCGCAAGTTTAGAAGAAGGTGGAGCTGGTGGTGTCGGAGGTGGCAGAAGCCGCACCGGTAACACCTATACTCCACGTCCTACGGGTAACGAATGGGGCGAACGAGGCGCCGCGAATAAGTAATCTCCGCATTCGCTTCGAATGCGGTTCGAAGGTTGGCCACTCTTAGGCCAACCTTGAACTATTTTCTCGGATTTCACATAAACATTTCTATAGGTTATTCCTCAGCTGGTCGCTAGATTGCAACCCATCGTTTCTCCATTCTGTCGAAGGGGTTTAGCAAATGATGATGATTCGGGGTTTGTGTGCGGGGGTTGGCGCCGCGGTTTTGATGTCCGGCTGCCAAGTGATGGAAGATTCCAAAGCCATGCGTAAAACGCTCGAGGAACTGAAAGCCAAGGGCGATCATATCGCCAAGCGCGCCGACGATCTTGAGCGCGAAATGAAGTTTAAAGAGTCTACGTCTATGTTTGAGAAATCCATGGCCGAGCTCTTTGGTGAGAACGGCTATGAGATTACGGAAACTAACATGCTGAATAAGGCGGAAACCGCGATGCGCTCCATGCTCCTTCAATTTTGGAAGGGCGATTTTTTTGAGTATTCTGTGGAATCATTGGATGCCGAATTTCAGCTGGCGATGAGCAATAATTTCAGCCGCGTCGCCGACTATGTTCCCCGCGATTACGATGTAAACGTTTTTATGCCTACCCGTGCTTATAAGGGTATTGCTGCACTGGCCGCTCGCATGGAGCAAATGCAGCCTTCTTTTGTAGAGAGCCTGAGGAAGCGCGGCCTACCCGACAATCTTTCTGTTTATGAGGTTGTCGCGCAGGCGTTGCAGGACAGGGACGCTGTGACTCAGACTGGCCTTCTGCCGAAAACAAAAAATGAAATTCTGAAGTGGAAAGGTGAAGCCGTTTATTTGTTGCAGATGCGGCACAATTACCTGCCCATGATGGTGCTGTCGCGAGCCAGTAGCTTTGGCGGACAGGGGAATTTGGGTCGGGTCACGAAATCGTTTACCGGTCAGGTTGTGAATCTAAACGATCCGGATCCGGCCAAGAGTGCTTCACCCGCGCAGCTTAAAGAGTGGACGCATTGGCTTAAGCTCGCACAGGAGACTCGCGCTCGTTTGCGCGCCATCGGCATTGAACCCAAGTACAACGCCGTTTTTGGAGCCATGCTGCGCACGCCGGATTTTGGCCAAAAGCAGCTGCTCGCTCTTCCGCCGGCCGAAGTAAATACGGATTTGAAACGGCTGCAAGTGGAGTTTGCCCGCGCCTATACTCAAGTGATTGAGGAGATGCCGGCCAAGTGGGGACAGTTGCCTTCGGCGTCGGATCTAAACGGTTATTTGCCGGCCATGCCACAAGTGACTTTACCGGCAGTGAAGATGCCGGATTTTTCGGGTTGGAGAAATCCGCCTTATCCCGGTGCCTTTCCCCGTGAAAAGTTGATGTGATCTAGCGCGATCCCACCGAGTGATCGTCAAAACACTTGCTGAAATCAAAACCTTGTTGTGAAGGTGCGCCCGTTAACTCGGGCCGCGCTTCGAGCATTTTATTTACCGGAAGCGGTTTAATACTTCGGGCTTTGATATTAATAACGCCGTTGGCTTTCTCTAGAACGCCGGTGATATCGAGCAAGGGGTTATAAACCATCACCAAGCGAAACTGATCGTAGATCTGCGGTACGATCACGATATTTATATTTCCGGTTTCATCTTCCAGAGTCAAAAAGGCAAAGCCCTTCGCCGTGGGCGGCCGTTGTTGCAAAGCCAGCAGGCCGGCCACGCGTACGCGTTCGCCGTTGCGCAACTTGTGTAGGTGTTCGGCCTTAGTAAAGCCGGGTGCCCGATGTCGGCGTTCATAAACCGACCACTGTTCAAGTGACGGCCGCAAAATTCCAAGTGGGTGGCGCACCAGCGAGTAACCTTTCGAGCGGTATTCCCGATTGAGGGTGTCCCATTCGTTCTCGCGCGGTAGTAGATCCGAATCATGACGCGCGTTTACTTGAGGCGCCTCAAGTAAATCCGCGTCATTTACGGCTTCGCGCGCATGACCCACCTCCCGGCCAAAGAACAGACTCTGTGTATCCATAGTTAGCGCTTGGACTTTCCACAGAGCTTCACGCGCGTTCAAGCCGATACTCTCAAGCGCACCGGCCGCCGCGAGCCGCATCAAGGTGCCTTTATGTAAGCGTGTGCGTGCGACGAGATCGCTCAGATCTTTGAATGGTCCGTTGCGCTCGCGTTCCGCGATGGCCTCCTTGATATGCTTTTCTTTTAAACCGTAAAGCGCGCGGAAACCGGCCCGCACCTCGCCGCTTTCAAGAGTGTAATCGTAGTCGGACTTTTGAATATCGACGCCGCGGAACTTCACGCCGTGCCTTTGCGCATCGGCGATGAGCGCGCGAGGTGAATAGAATCCCATAGGCTGGGCATTGAGTAAACCGCATACAAAAACCTCCGGGTGGTGACATTTGATGTAACAGCTCGTGTAGGTGATCAGCGCGAAACTGGCGGCGTGACTTTCGGGGAAGCCGTACGACGCGAAGCCGAGGATAGTCTGATAAATTTGTTCCGCATATTCGAGAGTAATACCGTGGTTGATCATCCCGTTGATCAGTCGCGTCCGTAAACCCTGCATCAGATCGTGCTTCTTCCAGCTCGACGACATGATTCGGCGGAGTTCGTCGGCTTCACCGGGCGTAAAGCCGCCAACCGTCGAGGCGATCTGCATAATCTGTTCTTGAAAAATCGGTACGCCACAGGTCTTGTGTAAAATGGGAATCAGGTCGGGATGGGGGTAAGTCACCGCTTCCTCGCCATCGCGGCGGCGGATAAAGGGATGGATCATCCCGCCTTGGATGGGGCCGGGTCGAATAATGGCGACTTCGATCACGAGATCGTAAAAGGTGCGGGGCTTGAGTCGAGGAAGAAGAGACATCTGCGCCCGCGATTCGATTTGAAATGTGCCGATCGTGTCGGCGAGCCCGATCATATCGTAGGTGGCTCTGTCGTCGGGCGGGGTGCTGTAGAGGTCGTAGTCGAGGCCTTTATGCTGTTTGAGCATTCGGAAGCAATTCTCGAGCGCCGAGAGCATGCCGAGACCGAGCACGTCGATCTTGAGCATCTTCAAAATCGTAAGATCGTCTTTATTCCATTGAATCACGTAGCGCGCGTCCATGGTCGCCTTTTCCACGGGAACACATTCGGTGATCGGCCGCTTGGCGATTAAAAACCCCCCGGGGTGAATGCCGAGGTGACGAGGAAAGCCGACAATGGAGCGGGTGATTTGTAAGAGAAGGGAGAAGGTGCGCGGTTGAATATTCCACTCCTGCGCTTTCTCCGGCGTATTCTCGAGGCGCGTGATGCCGTCACGGCCCATAAACTTAACCATTTCATCTAAAGTTTTTTGCGGGATATTTAAAACCTTGGCGCACTCGCGGATGGCGAGTCGCGAGCGGTAGCAGATCACGTTGCAGACCATGGCCGCATGGCGGGCGCCGTATTTTTCGTAGATGTACTGGATGACTTCTTCGCGCCGGCCGCTTTCAAAGTCGATGTCGATGTCGGGCGGCTCGCCGCGCTCTTTAGAGATAAAGCGTTCAAAGAGAAGCTCAACCTTGGTGGGATTCACCGCCGTCAAACCGAGCACGTAACACACCACGGAGTTGGCGGCCGAGCCGCGGCCCTGGTGCAGAATTCCTTGTCTCACCGCGAACTGGCACACGTCCCATAGGGTTAAAAAGTAGTCTTCGTATTTCAGCTCGTGAATCAGCGCCAGCTCATGTTCGATCATATGGCGCACCTTATCGCTCACTCCGTCGGCAAAACGCCACTTCACGCCTTTCTCCACCAGCTCGCGCAGGAACTCGGCCGCATCTTTGCCTGGCGGCCGTGAGGCCTCGGGATACTCGTAATGCAGTTCCTTTAGCGAAAACTGCAGGCGGGCCGCGATAAAATTTGTTTTGACCAGGAGATCGGGCCGATCGGCCCAGAGTTTTTTGAGTTCACTTAAAGGTTTCAAATGTCTCTCACCGTTGGCGATCAGTCGGGTCTTGGCTTCCTTTAGTGTGCACTTGTGTAGGATGCAGGTGAGAACGTCGTGCACATGTTTGCGTTCGCGCGAATGCATAAATGGTCGGTTGGTGGCGAAGAGATCGAAGCCGTATTCTTTTTCGAGAGTGAGTGCCTGTTGGTACAGATCAAGTGACTGCCAGGTGTAGTCCTTCCATACCGGAATATATAGGCGGTCATGGTAGATCTCGCTTAAGCGATGGAGTCGGTTTAGATCCCAGGGCGGCAAAGCAAAGGCGATCAAGTCGTCGCTATGTTCGGCCAGAATCTCCAGCGTGAGATTCGAAAAACCTTTTTCACTGGATCGTTTGCTCTCGGTGATGATCTGACAGAGATTGGTGTAGCCGTCTTTGTTCATCGGCAAGAGCGCCACAGAGCTGCCATCTTTAAGCTGCATCTCGCTGCCGCAATGAAAAGTGAAATCCCGGTTCAGATTTTGATCGTTCAATAAAAAATGCGACGGATACTCGATCGCCTGAAAGGCGCGCACCACGCCGTACAGGCCGTTCAGATCACACAGGGCCAGGCCTTTATAACCCAAGCCCTGCGCGTTCAAAGTCATCTCCTCCGGGTGGGAGGCCCCCTGGAGGAAAGAGAAGTTCGAGCGAGCCAAGAGTTCCACGAAAGGTGCTTGCTGCGCAGGGCTGCAGAAAGTCGACGGGCACCTTTCAATCGAAGTACCCATGGAGATAATATTGGTTTTCGATGCGGTCATAATAGATCCATAAAAATTCGTGTTTGGGTGACAGGGCGAAGAAGTAATCCCTTCCGCGGGAACTTTCCCACCAGCTATCTTCAAGTCGCTCAATGGGCTGAGAGCTTAAAAACTGCAGGCGATCGACATCCTTCGACGTCAAAATTTTCGGTTTCTTCAGCAGTCGTGAAGGTCTCGGCGCCTGGCTTAAGGCGGCGCTGTACGACGGGCGGATTTGAAAGCTATTGCCCTCGATCTCAACGGCGTCCTCGACAGGTTCATAGTCCTCGAACTCCGGCGTTACACGCCAAGACTCCTCGGGCAGAATTTCGTCTTGCGGACGCAAGAATCCCGTGGTGATGGAGGCCTGATGAAAAACGCTGACCAGCTGACTGAGCTTATCGCGATCGCTTACTCGTGGCTCGAAAAACGACAGCTGCCGAACTTTTTCAGGACAAGGCAAGATCTCGATCTCAATCTGCTTGATTGGATTGTCGAGGTTCAACTCGCCGAGCTTGTTCTCCAGCAGTTTCATGTAGAGCTCGAGATCGCGACTGGGCGAGGCCGGCTCGAGTTCGATGACATGTACGCGATTCGAATACTCGCAGAACAGACTCACCACCATCTTTTGGGCGTACTCGCCGCGGCCCTGGAGACGGAACATCAGCCGCTTCAAGCTGCGCTCGAGACAATGTAAAAGAAAGGGCAGAAGCGAAACCGGAAAGTCCAAATGAATATAGTCTTGCACCGCCTCGGTCGGCAGCAGGGGAGAGATGACCTGCTTGTCTAAACCGTGCAACCGCTTCCAGATCAGCGTGCCCGTCTCCTGCCAACGCTCGCGAAACGAGTCGACCTGGAACTTACGGATTTCGCTCAAGCGGTTGATGCCCAACATATGAAAGAAATCGACGATATCCTCCACCTCATGAGTCGACCGCCAGGCGATCAGCCCCTCGAGCTGATGCAGGCGCGAGAGCGGCGCTTTGCTTAAGTCGCTTAACTCGCATGTCGGTAGGCTGATGGCGCCGGGTTTCTCCGCCGCCAGCGCCTGCGCGCCCCAAGGCGTGTCGGCCACCGCCGCCGTCGTTTCCGGAAAAAACTCCTTCGAAACCTGAACGGCTTCGTCCATCAACAGTCGTTCACCACCGAACATTTTTGCGGTGGACGTGATGTCGAGAAAGACCAGCCCGGGCGCTCGGTAATGAACCCGAGGTGAGAAGGTCAGGAAGTTTTCAGCCACAGAAGGCGATTCAGATCGCGAGCGATCGGAATCCCGCTGCAAGCAGAGGCAGAGTGTCCGCATAGAGATCTCTCCTTTCTAAGGTGTGAGGGGTTGGGCGGTGCAAAGCGCGAAGGATGTTGACCTGATCCTTTTGAAACTTGAGGATCAGCGAAAAAAACGAACTCAAGCGCGCCGGGTGCTTTTTGGTTATAAAAACCAAAGCGGTGGCGGAGCTGAGAGCCATTTTTTTCAATTTCAGTATCTGATGTTCGCGTAAACTCCACGCGCCCAAATCGCAGCCGATCATTTCGACTAGGCCGAGCGACATGATTTCTTGTAAAGCCCAGAGCAGCTGGCGCTCGTCTTTGGGAGACTCAATGTAAAGAAATTTGCTTAAGTCGATTTTGCGCTGGCGCAGGCTTCCAGCCATCAAGGACGTTTCGGGATCATTGATCCAGGCCACCCACTGGCCTTTTGCGGTGATTTCCGCCGCGCTCTTCATCCATAATGTGGTAGCACCCCCCGCCTCCGAGATCAGAAGGGACACTGAGCTTTTGGGGAACCCATGCCATAGCAAAAAGCGGTCGAGATGAGGCCAGCCACTGGCGACTCCGGCCGGGGGGACGACATGGTCACAAGACACGAGCTGGGGGCCCAGTTCGCGGCGCAAATCCTGTAATTTTTCTGAATTCAGTGTCGCCATGGATACACCTCGGCCCTAAGCGAAGAGACGGAAGCGCCTATTCGCGGGCAAATAAATGAAGGCCGTTTGTTTAAACGATACTTAAAACCGTCGCATCAACCCCACGACAATACCCTGGATATCGACTTCATAAGGCGGATACCACAGGGAGGACATCGTAGAGTTGGCGGGGCGCAATTCCACCTGCTGTTCCGTCGGAACCGACGAATGTGCAAGAGTCTGTGGATTAGTGTGGATATCTGGGGCCCGCTTGCGATGTAAATAAAACTTTTTTACGGTCGCCTGGTTGCCGACCATAGCCACGACAGTTTCTCCGTTGTTGGCAAAGGATTGCTTCTGTACGAGCAGCAGGTCCCCGTCTAAAATGCCATCTTCGATCATAGATTGCCCTTCCACCACTAGGGCGTAGGATTTGCCCGCGTTGCGCACCAGGCCCGCCGGCACGTCCACCGTTTCATTTTGCAAAAAGGCTTCGATCGGGGAGCCTGCGGCGACCCGACCGAGTAAAGGCAAAGAAAGGACTTCCGCCGCGGCAGGAGGAGACTCGGTGGGCGACGGAAATCCTTTCTTTAAAGTGGGTTGGGTAGGAAATGGGTGGTTGGGGTTCGCTGCCGGCACGCTTATTCGCGCCTGCAGAGAATTTGAGACGGAATTCGAGGGGTGGAGAATCTGCATGGCCCGCTTCTGGTTGCCGCCGGGTATAAAGAGATAGTTCTTGTCCTGCAGCTGCTTGAGATAGCGCTGCACGGAATTGAACGAAGCAAAACCGAAGTGCTCCTTGATCTCCTGATATGTGGGCGACACGCTCTGCACCTCCACAAACTGTTCGATAAACTGAAGCACTTTCAGTTCATTGATCGAGAGCGGAAGCGGGGGCGATTTCTTAGGGGCCATGTATCCTCCACGGAACTTACTGCAGGTGTAAGAATAGGTGTAAGTTTGGTGTAAGTCAATGGGGTGGTCTGAAACTGGACTTTATGTATTAAGGCGCGTGAATTCAGTTAATTAGGCTCATATTCTTGACTTTTCATGAAATGTCATGAAAAGTGGAATAATGAAATCTAAGAAGTTCGCAACTCAGATTGATGAAAAGGTACTGCGTGAGCTCAAGGAGTACGTAATCACCAATGATCGAAGCATCGGGCGAGTCGTTTCCGACGCTGTTGCCGAATATTTGCAGCGGGTGAAAGTTCGTCCTGCATTTAAGAGTGCTATGGATGAAGTTCTAAATGAGCATGAAGAACTCTTGCGCCGGTTAGCGAAGTAAATTGAAACCGACACTGTATCCGACACTGCAAGAAACATTGGAACTGCATGCCCGCCTACTTGAGCGCTTTGGCGGCGCCCAGGGCACCCGAGATCTCGGTTTACTGGAGAGCGCCCTGATGCGCCCACAATCAGGTTACTATCAGACCCTGACGGAGCAGGCCGCGGCACTCATGCAGAGCTTGGCTCAAAATCACTGCTTTATCGACGGGAACAAACGAATTGCATTTGCTACGACCGCCATTTTCCTACGTATGAATGGATTTCGGTTGGTAGTGGACGCGGATAACGGAGAGTCGTTCCTCGTTCATGACGTCATTCAAAAAAAGGCCTCCCTCGAAGCCATCGCGACATGGCTTGAGAAGCATATGGCGAAGGTTCGGTAAAATGGGGTTCGTGTAACCGTCTCAAATCGAGACGACAAATTTGTCAGCCCGACTGAAATTTCGTGTCGTACATAATGATCTCATGCCCTCGTTAGGGAAGTTCTTTCTGATTTTGGCTCTGATTTGTCCGCCTCTTCCGCAGGCCCACGCGGGCCTTTCGGAAGAGGATCCCTCCGAGGATGGTCATGGCCTTTGCGGCGTTGCCAAACGGGGCCTGCAAGAAACCATCAAAAAAGCGCAGAAAGAATTGGGCAAAGATCTACCTATGAAGGCCTTGCTCAACAACTGCGCGCAAGCCCTCACTCAGCATTTTGATGGTTGTACGTCTTCCGAGCGATTGGCCCAAATGGGATGTAAATCGGGCGGTGGAGCGGCGGGCGGGCAAGGTATCCCGCAAGCGGCCGATAAAATGGCGGGCGGTTTGGTTGACGATGCGAACTGCAAGCGGAGAGTCTCGCACTGTGTGAAACAAGGGGGAGCGCTGAAGGGCCAAGGGACTGCCGACGACGCTCGGAAAAAATGTCTGAACGGCGATAAATTATCTTTTTCACCGGTGGAGAATCCGCAGACGCCCCGGGATCGCGACAAGAGCGCACGCAATCAACTGCTTTACAAAATCTATCTCGCAGAACAGTCCTACACCGAGTGTTTGAAAAAGCGAGCGCAGGCCGCAGAGGATTTGGCCCGGCAAACTTTAGTCGACAGTCAGGCCGCCCGCTCCGACGGCGCCCGGCCTGCCTTAAGCTGTATCACGCATCAGAATGGCCATCGCGAATGCGAAGTATCCCGAAACGGTGAACGTTTCACGCCGGCCGACGGCCAGAGGGAAGACGGGCCCATCCGCGACCCGGATGCGGATCAGCACAATCCGGCGCGCGTGCAGGGGGCGAGAGGCCATTGCAGCGGCACGCTTCTAGGCGATGGCCAAACAGTCGTAACCGCGGGGCACTGCCTAGACAACGGCGGCCGCGATGGAGAGCGCCAGATCACGGTCCGCGATTCGCTGGGCCAGGAACATGTAGTAGCCGCTCGTTGTGCCGGCCAAGACGACGGCGTTGGGTACAGCGACATCGCCAAGTGTTCGCTCAGTCAGCCGATCAAAGCCAATCCGGTTTATTTTGCAACTCACGATCCCAAGGTTGCGGGTGCGGACTGCATTGATGAAGGTTACATCAAACGCTGTGGGTCGGGATTTTTTCAGAATCTGACGAACAAGCCGGTTACGGTTTATGGGTATCCGGCGGATCAGGGGCTGAGTCGTTCCACCGGAACTTTTACCGGTACAGGGTCGAATGGTTGGCTGTATAAGAATGGACTGCTCTATCATGATTTACTGTGCACCAACGGCTGCTCCGGATCGGGTTATATCGTCGATGTGGGTGGCCAGAAAGTCGTGGTCGGCGCCCATAGTTATGGTCAGACCTATTTTCCTGGCGGTGGAGGCTCGATTCCCACCTATCGCCAGTGGCAGGGAATGAGGGTACAATCGATTTCGACGAACAAGTTGGCGAATGCAAGCTTGCTATTCCAGCAATTGCAATAGCCACGGCTGAGGAGCCACAATGTCGATCGCCATTTTATTTCTTGCCGTAGTTTTCGGTGCGAATGCTCAGTATCTCGGGAACGAACCCGCGGTTGCGCCTTTGCTCGAGGGCATTCGGTTTTGTGCAATGGAGCCGATGGCCGGCGCTGAGAATGTTAAAGGTTTGCAGTGGCTAAAAGAAGTGCGGTCGGGCGATCAGACGTGTACGAAAAACGCGGCGGTCGTGCCGGATCAGCGCGGTGTTTGGTTAGTTTACGAAAACAAGGCCGGACAAGTCCGCGTCCTCCGCCTAGGAGATATGGGGTCGCCCGGAATTGTAGACTCATCCATTTGTCAGCAAATCCAAAACGGCGTCAGCGGGCCGGATTTTTCAATGCGGAATTTGGCGGAGAGAGTGGCCGAACAGCAGAAACAGATTCTTCTCGCGTCCGAGTCGGCTAGGCCCTCGCGCACGACTGAAGATCGCCTGCAGTTCGCGCTCTGCCACGATTCCCTAGTCAAACTGATGAACGTACAGGGTCTGCGAAAAATTCTGAGCCGAGCCGAGAACGAACGTTTAACGCGTGTCCATCGGGGGGATAATCCTGTCCCTCATGGCGGTGGCGGCGCGGCCGGCCGCTAGGTCAGTTGTCTTGAGGCAGTGGCTTTAGATCGGGGAGCCCGCGCGATTTTCTGAGCGCTTTGTAATCGTCAACGATCCGTTTGCGCTTGTCTTGAGGAATGACCACCAGACAAGGGTGGCCACAGGTCGCGAAATGATGAACGCAGGAATCGCGCTCGTAATTTTTTACGCAAAAATGCTGTACGGCGGCGATTAACGTATCTTGTGTCGGTTGGTCTAATGAGTAAAGGACGCTCACGCCCTGCTCTTTGACAAGAGGATGAAGATTTTCGACTGTTCCGGAATCAGATCGGACCGAACTCAGCGACGGTTTAGAATCTTTAACGGATAAGTACCAGGCGGCGAGAATGCAAAGTGCTCCGATAGTCAATCCGCCGATCAAAATTGAATCGCGATTCATATATTAATTTTAACCCGAAAGCTCGGATTATGCGAGAGCTGGATAACTGAAGACGAGAAAGTGGACGAGATTCAAACCGAAATGAACAAGCATTGGGGCGAGCAGGCGTTCTGAGCGCGCATAAGCGTAACCGTAAAATAGGCCGGCCACGCTGGCTAAGGCCACGTAGGCCATACCACCCTTAAAATGGGCCGCACCAAATAGTAAGGCGCCTACCAAGATAGCCCACCTCGAACCAATCTTAGATGTAAGTGATCCTTGAATGGCTCCGCGAAACAGCGCTTCCTCCGCCATGCAGACAAAGAGCAAATTGTTAAGCGCCCACAGTCCCGTTTCTGAGGGCAGTTTAAAATCCACTTTTACATAGCCGAGCGCCAGAGAGATGGGAAGCAGCACGAGGACGAGTGTGCCAAGAGTATTCACCACCAACAGAAGATCGGCTCGCCGTAAGCCGCGCTTTTCGGATACGCGGAGAAAAAACGCACTAAGCAATAGACCGGCCATGGCCTTGTCAAAATTCAAATACATGGTGAAAGGGATGGAATCGGGACTAAGACGTAGCTGGTCGATGACCTTTAAATTGAAAAAACCGGGAAGCCAGTGAAGATAAGCCGCGACGGTCATTCCCACCGCAGGTAGAAGAAGGATCGGGAACCGACGGAGCCAGATATACGGCAAAATTAAAATGAATAAGCTGGCCAGCCCGATCGCTGACATGCGACCCACCGCGAAGGCCGATGTAAGAGCAAAAACCATAAGAATGATCGTGACTTTTAGCTCAAAGCAGAAAGTCGCTAGTACCGCAGCTGCCAGCACCGCATAAGGAAGAAAATCCATGCCTTAAACTCGCATGATTTTTTTCAAATTCCGACTTTTTTTCTTGGATTTAGACGGTGCTCTCCCGTAGAGAAAATCATGCGCATTTGGATTTACTGCCTCCTCCTTACCCTGGCCGCTCCGGCCTGGGGACATGACCGTGATTTGTCCGCTTGCGAGCGGAATCTTTTGGCTCACCTCAAAACCATAGGATTCAGTCAGGCCCTTCAACCGCTTGACGATATCCGCGGCAAGATTATGCGCTTTTTTGCCGACATGCCCACGGCTCAGCGCGAGCACCTCGCGGCGCAGCTATCCTACCTGCACGCCTCCCGCGAAATGTCGTTTCAAGTGAAGAACGAAGCCACTGGCCGTTATGACAAGTTTGTAGCTGTTGAGGCCAATGTAACTCCGGCGCCGATTCGTCTTGCGGATTACAATCGACTGGTGCAGTCGACCGGTCCTTTGATGCGCCTCTATCGCACGCTTTTACAGAAGGTTTATTCGATCGAGGACTTTGGCATTAAGGATCTCGGTTTTGACCGGATGCCAAAAGCGGAAGCTCAGCTGGCGCTAGATATTATTCGCAAATCCATTTACTTCGAGCCTGCGCTGGTTCACCCCAATATGGCCGAGTATCCGGCTCTAACCGTGGCGGGATTTGACGGTGCCATCGTCGATCCGCTCTGGCCAATGTCCCTATTTTTTGAAACAAATCTCGGTACTCCGAGTGGGATTACCAACAACTATCAGCTCATCAATTATCTACTACAGATCTCACCCGAGTTTCGAGAGCTCGTGTCGCAGCACCTTCCCCCTGACAACACGTTCACTCTTTTGCGTCGGGCGATCGAGAGCAACGCCGAAGCCTGGAGCCGTCGCAAGGATGGCATCAGCGTCGTGATCAGCCCCGGCATATACAACGGTGCTCATCCCGATGTCGCGGCCATCTCGCGCGCGACTGGAATGCCGTTGGTCAAGAGTTCGGATCTTTATGAAGACGCGGACGGATGGATTCGCTTGAACACAGGGCGGCCCGCCCAGGATCCGATCGTCACCGGTATCTACGGTCGGATGGAAGACTCGTCGTTCATACAAAACGATCAGGAAAACATTCCGATCATCAGCCCCTCGCTTCCCGATCATGCGGAGCTTGAGGCTAAGCTGGGCGTGCAGCTCAGACCCGGAGCCGTTTACGAATTTCAATATGATAAAGACGGCAACATAACCGGCGTAAACAAAGATGAGTTGGGCCGGCCGAAATTACTCTCGGTATGGACGACGATCGGCTCCGATCCGAGTCGACCTGGCGCGCGCCGCGGATCTTTTCGCAATGCCATCGTCAATCGCAAGCTTTACTATAGCGGTCTCGGCGGCCGGGTGATGGATGATAAACGTCTGTTCCGCATTTTCACCCAGTACCTGCTGGCGCAGGACCCGGAGCTGGCACGGCCGATTAAGGGCCTTGCGCCGGACGAGTACCATTTGTACTTCGAAGACCCGACCCAGTTCGTAGTGAAAGACCCGCAAAACTCTGGCGGTTCGGGCATTCGTTTTCCCATTGCAGAAACACCGGAAGAAGTCGCCGCACTCAATGCGCGCGTCCGCGCCAATCCCACAGCCTTTGAAATTCAGTATGTAAGTACGATCACCACTCTGCCTTCGGCCGACTACAAGAGTCAGGTGCCGATCGACTTGCGCATATTTGTGATGATGTTCGCGGACGGTTCGGTTGACGCTGGCCCCAATTCCATTTTGTTGCGCACGGGGGCCAACGGTGGGCTTTTCACCAACACATCCAAGGGCGGGGGCTACGGCAAAGGCGTCATCGTGGATGACAAGCCGAAGTGGCGGCGTTCGCAGTTGCGCGAAGAAAAAGTTCGGCCAAAGCATCTCGCGGCTTCGAGACACGAGGAACTCTATCAAGCCCTTCAAGGCACCCGGGATGTGATGCTGTGTTTGGCCACGCTCTCTGGCTCAAGCGGCGACTGGTGGACGTGTCGCGAGAAGGCGATGCAGCTTTCCTTTCAAATGAGAGAAATCTTGGATCTGATCGATCCTTGGCAGGCGGGAGCAATCGCCAAACTGCGAGACTTTGCCCAAGACACTTACGTGAATCCGTATCAAGCTATGGCCCTTCGTCAGGCGCTTTCGCAAACGATAAGGCAGATGACCCACATGCCCTTGATCGGCCAAGCAGTGAAGCAATTCCTGCGTGTCGGTCCTAACGGTCAGGTTTTCTCCGAGCCAGATATCCTAAGGGAACACTACGGCCAGCTACCGACGGCGGCGCGATTGCGGCCGCTGACTCCGCCGGAGACCTCCTACCGGTTTCATCCGCAGGCTTATGGCCTAGAGAAGAAAGTGGAGTTCGCGGAATACGAGTGGGTCGATGATCCGCAAGTGCAGGCTGTGATCGACGAGGTGAAGGCCTTCGGGGGCGAGGTGAGATGGGTCTTAAGAGAGCGCTTGGAGCGAAATCCCGTACAAGCCCACACCTACTATGGGCAGGAGCCAGCCTACTTTTGGGTGAATCGGGATCCGGAGTCGCCATCGTACTTAAAGCCGGTGATCGGAATCGATCTCTCTCAGGAATTGGCTCTCGCTGGCCTTCACCATGAGCTCGCCCACTTTCGCATGTTGCGGGAACGTTATCAGGAGAAACGGCTGAAGGGACTCAGTCATGAGCAGGCGATGCTCGAAGCGGAAGCGGAAGTCACCACGGACGAGATGATTTTGCTCGGGGAGCGCCGGGCCGTTGACTCTGAAATTCAGGCGGAGAAGTCTCTTGTCGGCAATCCCTATATGCGCTACTTCGGTCCTTTGCGTCGGGCGACCTTTTTCTATGATCAGGCTTATGTGAACCGCTTTCTCTACCCCGAGTTTGAGGCGCTCCGTATGCACTTTTATAAACATGTGGATTCCGGTGTGCCGTTGAATGAGAACTTCTTGCGGAAGACTTTGACTACGGTTGTGCGTCAGTCGCTAGCCGATCGGGATCGCGCCTTGAATTACTGGCAGAGTCAAAAGGGCGGCGAGGAAGTGGTGCAGTCGTTGCGCATGTCCACTGTGCGCTCGTTGGTCACGCAGCCTTTCGGAGCGGAACGATTGGATGCGGATGGTACGGCTTTGCTATTCGATAGCTGGCTCGTTCGGGTCTGCCGGGAGCTCGGCGTTCGCGATTCGGATTGCCAGTAGCTCGAGTGTCAAGTGAGAAGGTGCAGAATCATTTGAAGTCCTCCAACGCTTTAAGCAATCCCGTATCGCCGGGATTGGTGGCGAGTCCGCGCTCGAGAATCGCTCGCGATTGATCCTTTTGAAGTAGAAGCGAGTACACCTTGGCGAGGCTAATATAGGCCACCGTCAATCGGGGATTGGCGAGCAGGGCCTTTTCGAAACTCATCTCGGCGTCGGCCAAGTTGTTGGCCAAAAAATAAGCGCGGCCGAGATTGTTCCAGGCGCGGGCGTGTTGGGGATCGATTTCAACCGCGCGTTTATAGTGCGCAGTGGCCTCGCTCATTTCGGATTTCTTATCGTGGGCCACGCCAAGATTGTAAGCGGCGGGGGCGGAATCCGGATGCACTTGCACAGCCTGGCGCCAGAAACCGGTTTCGGTGGCAAAGCTGCGCGCGTGCCGAGTGGCGAGAATTCCTGATCCGGCCAGTATCACGACCCAGACCATTTTTGCGATCGCGGGTTTACGCACTCTTAGCAATGCTTCCGCCACGAACAAGCAGGCGAAGAGGTTCGGCAGATAGGCCCAGTGGTCGGCGACCAGCGACAGCTTCATATTGGGAATCGTCACCAAGCCGAGACCGGGCGCCAGCAAAAGCAAAAAGACCGCGACGAAGCGGTGCCGAAGCCAGCAAAAACAACCTAGCCAAAATATCATGAGGCCCCAAATGGCCGCAGTTGGCGGGGGATAGAGATACGCCAGAGGGTAAGGCAGGACAAACTTGTTCAAATAGAACACCAGATTCTGTGGGACAATCAACAGCCGTTCGTACCAGGGCATTTGGAAAATGGGGAAGGCCGTATCATGAAAGTGGAGAGAGTTCACATAGAGAGTGGTCAAGCCTCCAGCGGCGGCCAGCATAAAGAACGGAAGATGTTTGAGGCCGTCGCGCCAGGTCTTAGGGCGATCGAGAACTAGCAGAGCTAGCGGCAGAAAGAGCGCTGATGTCTTGGCCAGTAAGGACAGTGCAAAGCTCAAAATCGCAAGATGGCGCCGACCTGAGTGATAGAGGTGCAGGGTGACGAGTACGAAAAAAGTGGCGAGTAGAGTTTTGCTCTGCGCGATCCAGGCGGTGGCTTGAACATGTAGGGGATGCAGCAGAAAAAGGAGTGCGGCGCCCAGCGCCCACCCCAGACCGATTCGAAGTGCCAAGAGGTAGAGCAGAAATCCGTTTAGGGAATGGAGGACGATATTAACTAAATGATACCCGACAGGATTCTCACCAAAGATCCGGTACTCGAGCCAATAAAGTGTGTAGGTCAAAGGCCAATA
>JALHOQ010000063.1 GCA_022842925.1 Bdellovibrionales bacterium | reverse complement strand
TTCGCCGCGAAAGCCACTGACTTCGATGCGATCACCGAGCTCGAACGGTTTTACACTGGCGATATAAAGTCCACCCATAAAGCACTGGATAATTTCCTTGAACGCGATGGCGAGTGCCGCCGCGACCGCCACCAACGAAAGGGCGAAAGTTCTCAATTCGGTGGCCCAGATGCCAAAAAAACCAGCCGCCAGAATTATAAAGCTGACGTTCTTGATCTGGATAATCCACCGGCGTTTTTCTTCGCCGCTGGGGGCATTCCAGCGCCGGATCGTCATAATCAAAACCCAACGAAAAACCAGAAAGGCCAGAAACAGGACCAGTGACGAAACGGTCTGTTTCATCACGTTCCAGGTTTCGAGCACGCGCACGGCTTCGACAAAACCTTCGGCAAAAAAATTCATGCGGTTGGGCTCAGCGGCAGATGGGATTTAATCCACTCCTCCGGGCTCACTTTGGCTTGCTTAGCTACGTCTAAAAGGAGCGGGAAAGGCGTGAGCCCTTCGGTCCGGCTCAATTCCAAAAGATAGTCAGTCACAGATTGGAGGTGCTCAACTGAAGGGCACCAGGAAACCAGTTGTTCCACTTCACCATCGCTCATACTGGCGGAAAATTTTTGGAAACTGGCGCTCCAGATCGCTTTCTTCCAGGCATCCGTTGCCTGCTTGAGCTTCGTGGCCCGCTCAGAGGCCAGAGTGTCGAGGTCTAACATATAAAAAGCCTAACTGACCGGTCGATTGGAGTCATCTAGCGAATGAGATCATCCTTGCCCAGGATGTTCGGTCACTTCAGGCATCCCGGCCTGGCGCAAGTTATCCACCAGGTCTTTTACCTTCTGCGAGGACCCCTTGCGCACGACCAACAACGCATCGGGCGTGTCGACGACAATCAAATCGGTCACGTCGATCAAGCCGATGACTTTATTCGGAACCGAGAAAACGTAATTATTTGACGCGTCGGTGGTGAACACTTTCGCCCGGGATTGGCTTCGCACGCTCCCGGACTCGTCACTTAACCGCGCCATCTCATCCCACGACCCCACATCGCTCCAGCCCATATCGCAGGGCACGCAGGCCTGGCGATCGAGTTTTTCCATGATGGCGTAATCGATCGAAATACTATCCACCCGAGCGTAGTTATGTTCCAGATTGCTCAGGTCGGGTTGGATGGCCGAGATTCCGGCCCAAATTTGCGGCTGGAAGTTTTGAAAATGTCCGATCATATCGCGCACTCGGAACATGAACATTCCCGCATTCCAAAAATGCCGCCCGGACCGCACGTACTCTTGCGCGGTGGTGAGATTCGGCTTCTCGCGAAATCCATGGACCTTCATGGCCGCCAAACCAGGTGATGCGGCCACTTGATCACCTGTCACTTCAATATAACCGTACCCCGTGCTGGGCGAATTCGGCGTCACACCCAAGGTCACGACATAACCCTGGCCTGCCACCTCGGCCGCCAATTTTACGGCCCTCTTAAACACGTCCTCATCCGCGATCAAATGATCCGACGGAAACACGCCCACAATCTCATCCAGCTTTCCCCGCTGAGCCAAAACGTGACACAGCAAGGCGATAGCAGGACCCGTATTTTTACCCATAGGTTCGAGCAAAACGTTTTCATCCTTCAGCGCATCCCGATTTACGGCCCGACGAGTCAGAGTCGCCATGGACTGAGTGGTCAGAATATAAACGTCGCCCAACTCCTTTAATCGGCCGATGGTATTGCCCAGAAACGAACCCTCGAAAAAGTCACAGAATTGTTTCGGGTAGGAGGCACGAGAAACCGGCCATAAACGGGTGCCGCTTCCGCCGGATAGTATTACGGGTGTCATATCTGCTCCTCAGGTTGACGGAGCCGTGAGGCTTCATGCACAACCTTATAGATGAAGAATATCCCATTTATTGACCTGAAAGCGCAATACCATGCGCTCCGCGACCCGATTCAAGATCGTATTCAAAAAGTTCTGGAACACGGCCAGTACATTATGGGCCCCGAGGTCGAAGAGCTCGAAAAAAAGCTGGCGGAATTCGTCGGCTGCAAACATGCCCTCGCGGTTTCGAGCGGCACCGACGCGGCGGTGATCTCGCTTATGGCGCTGGGAATCGGACCTGGCGACGAAGTGATCGTACCGGCCTTTTCATTCGTGGCCACGGCTGAGGTCGTGCTTCTGGTGGGCGCGACTCCTGTCTTCGTCGATATTGAACCTGAGACCTACAATATCGATCTCAAGCAAATGGAAAAGGCGTTGAGCCCGAAGACCAAAGCGATTCATCCGGTCTCGCTCTATGGCCAAACACCGGACATGGACGCCATCAATGCGTTCGCCAAAAAGCATGCGCTCTATGTGATTGAAGACGCGGCCCAGAGTTTTGGCGCCATGTACAAGGGCAAACGCAGCTGTAACCTAAGCGAAATCGGGGTGACGTCTTTCTTCCCGGCCAAACCGCTGGGCTGTTATGGCGACGGCGGCGGTATTTTCACCAACCGCGATGACCTGGCCGAAGCCATGCGCGAGATTCGCGTACACGGGCAAAAGAGCCGATATTATCACACCCGGGTTGGCGTAAACGGTCGCTTGGACACTCTTCAGTGCGCTATTTTAATCCCGAAACTGGAGCGCTTCCCCTGGGAGCTGGAGCAGCGCACAGCTCGCGCCCTACGCTACACTCGCGCCTTTAAGGAACTCGAATCCAAAGGCGTCGTCACTCCGACACTGGCCCCGAACTGCACCAGCGCTTGGGCCCAGTACACGTTACAAGTGAACAACCGCGAACAGTTTCAAAAGAAACTGCAAGACAACGGTGTTCCGACTGCGGTTCACTATCCGCGGACGATGGCCGATCAACCCGCTTATGCAAAAGTGGGCCGGATCCTCGAGATTCCGGTTAGCCGCCGGATGGCCGAGACCGTGGTCAGCCTGCCGATGTACCCGGATATGACCGACACCATCCAAGATTACATTATTGAGCAGACACTGAAGGCACTTTCGTAGATCATCTGTTTAGAGGGCAAATATGACTTTTTTATTTAAGCAGATCTTTGGTTTTTTGAAGATGCTGAATTCGGAGACCGGTCACAATCAAATCGCGGCCGGTATCGCGGTCGGCTTTGTATTGGGGATGACCCCGATCCTGAGCCTACAAGGCTTTTTGATGATTATTTTTATTTTTGTTTTCCGCGTGCAAGCGGGAGCGGCTTTTCTGGCAGCGTTTTTCTTCGCCTTCGCCGGCTGGCTACTCGATCCCGTGTTCCACGCCATCGGCTCCACGGTTTTGGAGATGGAGGGCCTACAAGGTCTCCTCACCGCCATGTACAACATGCCTCTCGTGCCGCTGACTCGCTTTAACAATAGCATTGTGATGGGGGCCGGCGTGGTCACGGTCGCCGCCATGCCGTTTGTGTACTTCATTAGCCGCGCCTTAATCGTGAAGTATCGCGAAACCGTCGTGGCGCGCGTGAAACAGACCAAGGTATGGAAAGCAATTCAGGCAACCTCTCTCTACAAGTGGTACTACACCTATGACAACCTCTACGGATAAAGCCGCCAAGACACCTAAAGCCAAGGGACCGATCCGCTGGGAAGCCGTTATTCCCGCCGCCATCCTAACCGGGCTGGTCGGCGCCTACTTCACGATCTTCTTCGATGGGCACGTGCGCCGAGTGATCGAGTATGTCGGAACACAGGTCAATGGCGCCGAAGTAAACGTCGGACGTCTCAGCACCAGCGTTTTGGGTGCCCGCCTTGAGATCGACAATGTTCAAGTGACCGACAAAAACAAACCAGAACGCAACCTAGTTCAAGTCGGCTCGATCCGTTTTCAAATGTCTTGGGATGCCTTGTTGCGCGCTAAAGTTTTGGTGAATGAAGCCTCGATCTTAAATATCCAGGCACTCAACAAGCGCCGAACGCCGGGCTATGTGGTCCCGCCGCCCCCACCCTCGAGCGACCCAACCCTCTTGCAAAAAGCCCAAGATCAAGTGGTCGCGCAGACGCAGAAAAAATTTAACAAAAACTTTCTTGGCGATGTCGCCTCGATTCTCGGCGGGACCGATCCCGAAGCGCAGCTAAAAAATATCCAGGGCCAGCTCAAATCCGACGCCCGTATTAAAGAACTCGAGAAAGAGCTAAAAGAGAAAACCGCCAAATGGGAGCAGCGGATCAAAGAATTGCCCCAGGGCCAAGAACTGAAAGCCTACGAGACCCGAATCAAAGCCTTGAAGTTCGACGGTAAAAATCCGGCTGAATTCGCGCAGAGTCTGCAAGAGGCTCAAAAGATCATTAAAGAAGTCGAACAAAAGGTGAAGCTGGTCGAGCAGACCACTAAAGATGTAAAAGGCGAAACCAACGCCTACGCCCAGGCCTTTAAAGATCTCGAAAAAATGGTCAATGAGGATATCCGAGATCTACAGGACCGTTTGAAGTTGCCGAATATTGACGGCAAAGAGTTCTCGCAGCAGCTCTTTATGCAAATGGTAGAGCAGAAACTCGTCGGCGTTCGCAAGTACGCCGAGATGGCGAAGCACTATATGCCGCCGAAGCGCACAGCTGAGGAAAAGCAGGCAAAAAAAGCCGAGCGACTAGTTCCACCTAAACGCGGCGAAGGCAAAAACTACCGCTTCCCCATTACAACAGGTTATCCGTTGTTCTGGATGAAGCACGCCGCGATCAGCTCGGAACTGGGCCAGAGCGAGTTCAGTGGCAACATCAAGGGCGAAATCAAAGACCTCACCACTGATCCGGTCTTTATCCAAAAGCCGACTTTGATTCTCGCGAAGGGCGATTTTCCCAATCAGGGCATTCAGGGCCTCGACGCCAAAATCACGCTCGATCACACCAAAGAGCAGGCGAAGCAATCGATGGTCGTATCGATTGCGGCCTTCCCTGTCGGCGAGCAAAAGCTTTCCGATAGCGCGGACGTGCGTCTCGCACTTGCGCAGGCCACCGGCTCCAGCGTTTTAAATGCTACATTGGTTGATGAAACTATCACCATGGAGATGAAAAACACCTTCACCAGCCCCAAGTACGATCTTCAGGCCAAGAACAAAATCGTTCAGGAGATTATCGGTAATATTATAAATGATATTACCACTATTACTTTAAACGCGAAGATCGTCGGTTCATTCTCTGACTTCGCTGTGAACATCAATTCCAACCTGGGCGATGAGTTGGCCAAGGGTTTCCAAAAGCAGCTGCAGGCCAAGATCGACGAAGCCAAAGCCAAGCTGCGCGCCTTGATCGACGAGCGCATCGGCGCCGAGAAGGCCAAACTCAAAGCCGAAATGGATAAAGTGCTCGGCGGCGTCACTAAAGAACTCGACGCTAAAAAAGCTGAAGTCGATAAGACCGTGTCCGACGCCAAGAATTCAGCTAACGCCGGCAAAAACTCCGGCGGCACCAAGAAGCTTGAACAAGAAGGCAAAAAGCTGCTTAAGGGAATATTCGGGAACTAGTGAAAGGGTCTCCGTGTTTGCTTTGGCACTTCGCCGCGCTTAGATTTGACGCGCTGGCGCTACCGATACGGTAGCGGGGCTGCGCAAAAACCATTACTTCAAAAACCCAGGGCTACCGTACTCAATGCGTTTCAATCTTTCCTTTTGTGCGACCAGACTTTTGCAGCTCACCCTCCGTTGATTCCGCCTCTGGCTTTTTAGCTGGATCACTCATGTCTACTACCGGATGCCCATGCGGTAAATTCATTTGAACGCCCGGATCCCCGCCACTCACATCCCCCGCCTTCGCCGTATGTTTAAGGATCATGTCCTTAAAGAATTCGGTCGCCATAGCATCATCCCAAATCGTATCGCCGGCGACTTTGCGTAAAAGCTTGCCCGTGGGGGAGATAATGTATGTCTCGGGCAAGGCTTCAGTTCCAAAGATCTTCGAGACCGCCTTCTCCTTATCCCAGAGCAAAACAAAATCCTTCGGGATCTTCCCAAACGCCCGCACAAAACTTTCAATATCTTCCTGCGCCCGGTCATGAGAAATCGCCAAAACCACAATCTCGCCGTTAAACTTCTCAACCAAATTCTTAAGTGATGGGAATTCCTTCACGCATGGCGCGCACCAGGTCGCCCAAATATTCACCACTACAATCTTGCCGCGAAAATCTTCAAGCGAGACTGGCTTCCCAGCCATATCGTTCAAAGTGAAATTTGGGATCCCAGTTTTCTCCAGCTCATTTAAAATGCGCGTGGCCTCAGGCGGTCGCATGCCCCGAGTCAAAAAATCCCAGTAAAAATACATCGGAATCGACAAAACACCGGCCGTGACGAGCGTCACTCCGAGACCTTTCCAGCTCCACATGGGGCCGAGTATAGGCAGTCTTCGGCAAATCTGCTAGGGTTGACTGCTCTATGACTAAAGCGTCAGTGCTGAATATTTGCTTCTCGCGCGCCTGGGGGGGCCTGGAAATGTCTTCGGTGAAGATGACGCGGCTTTTTCATCAGGCTGGCTATCCTTCGCTCGAAATCTGCCCCCCCGAATGCGGGATCGAGAGAGCCCTTAAAGAACAGGATTTGCCGCACCTGGCGCTGGCGAACAAAGATTATGTATCGCTCGGCACCACCCTGGCCATACGCCGCTTGATTCGGGAGCGCGAGGTTAAAGCCGTCTTCCTGCACTCCATGCGCGACATCTGGTTGGTCACGCCCGCCCTATGGGGCATGAAGGACGTGCGCCTATATGGTTTCGCACGGATGTTCTTTAAAGACGTGAACAAAAAAGATCTCGGTCACACCTTGATGTACTCGCGGCTGACGAAGATGATCGCGCTAAGCGAAATTCAAAAACGCTATCTAGCCCACTGCCTACCCGTCCCCGAGGACAGAATCGTGGTGATTCCCAATGGCGTAGATACCGAGCGCTTTCAGCCCCGTGCCCGGCGCGACGATGTTCGTGCCCAATGGGGAGCGCAGCCCGAGCACCTTCTGTTTGGCCTGATCGGCCGCCTCGACCGGCAAAAAGGCTCGATGGAATTCGTCGAAGCCGCGGCCGAAATTCTAAAGCATCATCCCACCACGCGCTTCGTTCTAGTCGGCGGCAACACGATTGACGGCCACGGAACCGAGTTTGACCGCGAGGTGCAAAGACGCCTAAAGGACTTAAACCTCG
This sequence comes from Bdellovibrionales bacterium, assembly GCA_022842925.1. GTDB lineage: Bacteria > Bdellovibrionota > Bdellovibrionia > Bdellovibrionales > UBA1609 > JALHOQ01. The sequence continues at coordinate 10,924 of JALHOQ010000063.1, read as the reverse complement.
CACCTGAGACCGTAATTCTGACCGATTTCCGTAAAGACATCCCCGACGTCATGAACGCCCTCGATGTCTTCGTAATGCCGTCTTACGAAGAAAATTTCGCCAACGTCATGCTCGAAGCACTCGCCTCCGGCCTGCCGTGCATAGGCACCGATTCCGGCGGCACGCCTGAAATCTTAAATCACGGCCAAGTCGGAATGCTTTGTGAGCCACGCTCGTCGCGCTCACTCGCTCAAGCCATGGAGAAACTGATTCGAGATCCTCAACTCCGTTCCGATCTGGCCACCGCCGCCCGCTTTAAGGCGGTCAAAGAGTACGACATGAAAAAGGTGTTTGGACGAATCGAGTCTCTGGTCGTATCGTGATTGCATTTCTCTTCGCCATTGCATTACTCACCGCCGCCGCCGATGACCAGCGTTGGCAGGAAGAGCACGCCCACACTCTACAGGTGAAGGGTGGCCTCGTCTTTCCGGGACTCGATTTTCAACTCACTGGTCCCGGAAATTCCGATATCTCCTTCGTGCCCAACTCACCCACAAATCCCATGATCGGCTTCGGCTATAAGAATATAGGCTTGAGCGTTCAAATTCCTTCGGCGCCAGACCCGGACTCCGTGATTGAAAAGGGAAAAACGCGAATCCACGACTACCAGTTCCGGTTTTTCGGCCATCGCAGTACGCATGAACTCATCTATCAGCGCTTCAAAGGTTACTCTCTCGAGCGCTGGAAGTCTCCGTCCGGAGCTGCCGTAATTCGCCCGGACCTAAGCATTCGAATTGTCGGGGTAAACTTTATCCGCTCGCTCTCCCCTCGCTTTTTCAGCGACGCGGTGGCGTACGATCAGCGCGGAGTTCAGTTTCGGCAAGGGGGCGCCATCTTTGTTTGGTCGTCCGTCGGCGAAACACGGATCGAGGGCGGCGAGCCACTGGTTCCAAGCTTCGTCCAAACCGGGCGGAATCGAATCGCGGACCTCGAGAAAATCCGCATCTATCACGCACTTTTCGGAATGGGTTACGGCCACCACTTTCCGATCTTCAGCCGCGCCTATTTTGTCGCCTCTCTTTTTCTGGGCGGCGGAATGAACTACCAGATTTTAGACATCAACTCACAAACCGAAGCCTATTGGGCGGGCAGCCATCGTATCGGCCTGCGTTCAGGGCTAGGTTACAATTTTGGAGATTATACGGGAGGGCTCCAATTTATCGTCGACTCCACCACGGCCTCGGTCCTCGACGGAGCAATTCAATCCTCAACGATTTCGGGCAAACTGTTTTTCGGCTATCGATTTCAGGGCGCCTCGATTCCCTGGTTGGACTTTTAAAAACTGGCCGACTTGCCTGTTGGCAAGTCGTGCCGAAGTTTTTGTTTTGGCTGGGATATTGCTTTTAGCTAAGGCATGTCACCGAAACCTCCTTCAAATGATCCCCACTGTCCGCGCTGTCCGAACGGCGGAAATCTTGTCCGGCATGGCCGCTTTTATCGAAAGTCCCAAACCAAGTGGATCCGGCGTTGGCGCTGCAATTTGTGTTTCAAAACGGTTTCACGAGCGACTTCCGAGCTCGAGTTCGGACAAAAGAAACGGCAGTTTAATCAGTCGATTTACTTTCTTCTATGCTCGGGGGTTTCTCAACGGCGCCTTAGTCTCGGGCTAAACCTTCACCGAAAAACCATCGCTCGAAAGCTCAAATTTTTAGCCATCAAATGCCGATTCAGACAGAATCGCTTTTGGTTAAAATATCTAGAGGTTCCGATCGAGCGCGTTCAGTTCGACGAAATGGAAACCAGCGAGCACACGAAATTGAAGCCGTTGAGCATTGCCCTGGCGGTATGTGAAAAATCGAGAAAGATTCTAAACTTCCAAGTGGCCTCTATGCCTGCCAAAGGTCATCTCGCCAAACTCTCTCGCAAAAAATATGGCCCAAGGCCGGATGACCGGGCTGAAGCCTTGAATCGGCTATTTGAGAGCATGTCGCCCATCTTGACCGAGAACGCTCACCTAAGATCAGATCAGAACCCACGCTACCCATTGTGGACAAGAGGAACGGGCTGGCAGCATTCCACCATCAAAGGGAGTCGCGGAGCTATTACGGGACAAGGAGAACTGAAGAAGGTCGTTTTCGATCCATTATTCTCGCTCAACCACACCTGCGCCATGATTCGAGCAAACGTAAATCGAATGTTTAGAAAGACCTGGTGCACCACCAAAAAAGCGGAAGCTCTGACCGATCATCTCTGGCTATATATGGATTTTCATAACCGGATTCTTACATAATTCGTAGCCTTCTCTCGCGGCCCGCCTAAAAGCCCTCGGTCGGCACGACTTGCCAACAGGCAAGTCGGCCAGTTTTTAAAGAGCTAGCCTAGACGTTTCACCAGACACGGATCACGACCTCCGGTCCGTCGCGCCGATCGCAGATGCGTTATACAATTGAATTGAACCTATGCGTTTGAAATATCTAATGTTTTCAACAGTTGTTTGTTTATATGTGTCTGCAAATGCGGCAGCACAATCGGCTCAGGCCGTCGGCGCCTGGCCAAGCAAAACAAGAATAGGGCTAGTATATGGCGTCTTTGGTGGAGATCAATACAAGGCGATCACCAATAAATCGACCGCCTTCGGCGCCGAAGTTGGAATCGTAAAAGGGAGTTGGAAGTTTGCCAACTTAATAGGCAAGGTCCGCGGTCTCTACTTCTCGGGCCAAGAGGACTTTCTCGATGGCTCCACCGCTCATCCGGATCTCAGTTACACGATGTTCGCCACCGAGCCCGGGATTGGCATCCATATCAATCTGATGCCCTACTATCCTCCCGGGATAAGGGTCTACGTACTTGGTTTAGGCTTGATGAGCTACGATCATATTCGCATCGATAAGAACACCGACTTTACCACAATTAATAACTCCGACACCAATCTCGGATTTGGCTACGAAATCGGCGCCGGCATTGAATGGAACTTTAAACGTGAGAAGGGGCTTTGGGCTCTCTGGGGTGAAGTTCAATATCGAAATGTCACCACTAAACTGGCTGGACAGGATCGCTTTCAGTTGAACGGCTTGCAAATGGTCGGCGGAATTAGCTGGTAATCAGTCCGCCACAAACATCTGATTCACGCACTTCGTATCGTTGCCATAGTTGTAAAACGACGTGGTGCCCACCCGGGTTAAAACGTTGTTATTGTCGGTTCCGATCTTAGTTGGATCATAGCTAAACTTCTCGATGACATAATTCACGACGGTCGTGGCTGTGCTGATGGCTGAAGCGATGTAGACGTGTCCCCGAGGGGCGTCATAGTACATATCCGAAACTCCGTATGCTAGATACCCATAAGTTCCGGGATAGGAGTTGGCATCGTAGATCTTCTGAGCACTTGAAATTGAAGGCGTCGTCTCATTGACCGTATAGGCGTAAATGCTGTTGAAATCAGCGGTCACCGCATTCCCCGCATAGGCCACAACTAGTTTGGAGTTGGCCGAGTCGTAAAACATCGCGCTCGGGAATGAACTCGCAAGCACGGGGGCGGCCTGGGCTGTCTGGCAAGTGGTGCCACCGGAAGAAGGTAGAATCCCAATTCGGTTTTGGTTGGCAGTGGAATGAATAAAGACGATTTTGCCGTTGGCAAATGAAAGAGCCTTGGTAATGATCGTATTCGAGGACGCGCAAGGGGCCACACTCGGATTGGCATAAGGCGCGCCGATTCGCACACCCGAGGAGTCAATATACTCAATTCCTGTCGTGCGAGTGATTAGAAGCCCGGAAGCACTGTTCAAATGAAGCCACTTCAGAGCTCCCGTAAACGCCGAAGCATTGTAAAAAATCTGGCGAGTCCCTCGCTCCTGCTTGCGCACTCTTTCTATCCGTCGATTTCCAGCCGTTGCGCTGTCGACCGCGATATACATATAATCCGAATCAATATTCGCGATTCCTGTTGGAGAATCCCCGGAAATCGAAGGAGCGGCGAAATAATCCGCGATCACTTCCCTGCGCCCGGAGGAAAGACTGATTCGATAAACCATATTACTACTTGTGGTCGTCGAGAACGTAGTGTTGTTGCCCGAGTAGCAGGCCCCTGAAGAGACATAGAGGAACGGGCCGGCGTCCGCGGTGCTGGTGGTGGATGTTCCGGAAGCCGAATTTCCCCCACCCGTATCGCAGCCCACGACCATGATCCAGGTCATCATAAAAATGCAGTTTGAGAAGTATCTTTTCACCACACTGCAGATCGGAAGCCGAGCGTTAATTCTCAACAGGTCAGAGGTCGCGTCTCATTTTAGGAATCCCAAATATATACCGATAAAAAAGTATGACGACACGGAAGTCGCAAGATCGAAAAATCATTCTGCTGCTCATTCTGGCGGCGATGGTGGAGCTCACCTTGCTCCTCGCCCACTCCGGCGTGATCTCATTCGGATTCTCTTCCGTAGCGAACGACGGGCAAAGAGCCGGCGTGATCGCGCACTCCCATAACCATCTTCGCCGCCGCAGCTTGAATAGCCTCGTTTGGGAAAATTCAGGCCGCGATGAAACCGTGCACTACTACGATTCTATTCTGACCTTGAAAGAGAGTACCGCTCGGTTAAAGCTCGACAACAACACCGAAGTGGAGTTGTCCGAAAACACCCTGATCACTCTCGATCCTCCCGATGAATCGCAGAGCGGAGAAATCCGTCTGCGCTTCGTGCGCGGAAACATGGCGGCGCGCAATGCCTTCGCTGGCTCCCGCATCGGCGGCGAGTCGTGGACCGTCGAGCTTAAGCAAGGCTCGGAAGTCGAACTGCGTGAGGTCGGAGACAAAGGCGTGGAGGTGCAAGTCAAGAGCGGCGACGCGGTAGTCACCACGGTCAATGGTATACAAAATCTCGGCGCCAATCAAATTCTACGCATGGAGGGCTCTGAGGTTTCAAAAATGAATCTCGAATCCCAGCTCAAGTGGTTAAACACTCCACCTAAGCGAATTTATCTCCATGATGAAGCGCTACCCTTAGCCCTTGAATGGCAAGGGCAAGCGTCGGAACTCTTGATTCAGTCACTGGGCAAGCCCGAGCGTACACTCCCGCTGCAACCCGGAGTCCAGCGCGGCGTCGCCGATCTCGCTCTCGGCCAGCACCGTCTATACCTGCGCGAGGGCGCACGCTCATCGCCGCCCCTGGATGTGCAAGTGTGGCGCGCGCCGGTACTCCATCTTCTCGCCCCGCTTCCCCGCAACCGTGTTGAACTCGGCGATGCAGTTTCATTTGTGTGGCAGCGCCTGCCCGACGTACCCAAGTTCAAACTGAAGGTGGGCGGAAGCAAAGGCACTGAGGCCTTCGACCTCGACGAAAACTCGTTCGCCCATGAGTTCCAGCGCGAGGATGACGTCCACTGGTACGTCGAAGGCGTCGACGGCGACGGATTCACCATTCCCCCGCTCTATCGCTATCCGCTTTTCGTGCGCGAGAAACCCTTCGCTCCACCCAAGCTGCGCAATCCTGAAATCCGCCAACCGGCTTCTGAAATTCCAAAGAAGCGCGATGGCGCCTCCTTTATCTGGAACCTCCTATTCCCGGTGGCCGATGCGGCGGAGGCGAAACCTCAAGCCAAACTCACCGGCAAGATCGAAGCGGTTTTTTCGTGGGAGCCCGTCGACAAAGCCGATCAATATATCATTGAGATTTCGGAGACGGCGGACTTTCGCAACCCGATCGTGAACTCAACGCTTCAGGAACCGGAATTTACTTGGCGCGGCTTTAAACTGCAAAAGTACCACTGGCGCGTCGCCGCCGGATCTTCGCGCGGCCGAATGGGCGTGTTCACGGACCCGGTAACGGTCGACTTCGAACCCCTCGGCGCGAACAGCGCCATCGCCGCTCTGGACGGAGTCTTGATCCGAAAAATTCTCGCGGCTCAGCCGCCCGTCGCCTTAGCCGCGCCAGCGAACCTAGCACCCGCAAAAGTCGAAGGTCCAAAAGGAATTGCCGAGGCCCAAGCAATTCCACTTGGTGAAGCGAGAGCTCCGGTCAAAAGGCGCGTCAACCTCACGCAATCTCAAGAAAGCTGGCGGCCCATTCTCCTTTGGCAGCCCAACTACAATTATATGCAGATTCTGGGCAGCGAAAACTCCAAGGCCACCCTCATGGGCGGCGCCACCATGGCGTTGGGTTTTGAGATGCCCTGGCGCGATTACCGAAACTCCCTCTGGGTTTTTGACGGCGCCATCAATTATTATATGTTCAAGCCCGATCCGCCCGAACGCTTTCCGTTTCAGGACGACCTAAATTGGCTCGAGTTCGATCTCAATGCCACCCGCTACGTCTCGGCCCTCGGCCTCGGTGTGAAAGTGCGGCAGATGATCAGCCTGCGCCGCAAGAGCTACGAAGAGGTGGAAGCCGACACGACTCTGTGGTTCGGCCCCGAGCTGTCAAAGAACTATCCGTTGTCGCGCGGCGAATTTAATATTCGGTTAAGCGCGATCTTCTCCCGCGACGGCCAGGCGGCCTACATCCAGCCCGAATGGCGCACGCGCCTCGGCGAGCGTTTTATCACGGGTGTGGGTGCCGAAGGGTTATGGATTCTCCAAGCGCCGAGCTCGGGCCTGATTCTGCGGGGATTTGTTACGGTCGGTTTCCCGTTCTAGCAGAGTTTATCGGACATTTGGTAGGACTCGAATCATTTAAACCGGCTGCCTCCGGTAACTGGTTAGGCAGTGATCCGAATTCCAACCAATAGAAGGAGTGGAACTATAAGAAAAAGAACTGGCCATTTATTTCTAAAATCTGCGTCACCACCATCACTCACCCGCCCGCAGCCGGCGGCTTTGAAGTCAAACTGATCGATCGTCCCGGGAACGTAGGTGACGTTCACGGCGTCGAGTTGAACAGGCGCGCCGACGAAGGCTGTCGTATCGGCCTTGAACCGAACATAGCGTTTGCCGCGCAACAAGGTCACATCGGTCGTCCAGCCGGTATTGTCGGTCACAAAGCCATCTGAGCTCCCGGCAAACGAAAGGGAGAAGTTTGCGTTGGCGGGAGACGGCAGAACGGAGACGACTTCGGCCTGTGTGCTGGATAAATCAAGCGCGGTGGATGTCACGCTCTGAGCGGTCGAAACATAGACCACATCGCCCGCCGCGAAGGGCAGCTCTTCCGAAGGATCATAAAATCCAGGGCCATTGAAGCCGGCGGCGACAGCGGAGAACCAGTTGCGGCCCGGTCCGCCTGCGGCGCCGACAAGAGGCGCCTGATTTCGGCCGCCGACCGCTTGGGCACCCGCTACGGCTGTGTTGCTATAAATGGTGATTTGACCGCCGACCAGAACTTGAACTCCGCCGCCACCGCCACCCGCGCCGGTTCCACCGTCGCCGGTGGGATCGCCCCCATCACCACCGTTCGCAAAAATAAAACCAATCGTCGAGTCTGAAGAGGAACCCAGTTCAAAATTGCGAACCGCATGGATAATCACCACGCCGCCACCACCACCACCGGCACCCGTCATTCCCGTAGTTCCGCCACCACCAGCGCCGCCGCCCGCGCCACCGGCATGAACGGTGAATCGGGGATCCGAAGACGAAGCGCCGCCCTCACCCGGATCATCGACCGCTCCGGTATTCACAAATCCAGGTCCATTTGCCGCAGGCGAAGTCGTGTTCCACGATCCTCCGCCGCCACCGCCGCGAGCGCCTGCCCCGGCCGCGCCACCGTAACCGCCGGTCACCGGCGCTGTTGAGTCCTCGCCATCGTTGCCTTGTAAACCCGCGGCTACTCCCGCGCCACCGCGCTTACCGCCGCAACGGCCCTCACCCGGAGTCGCGCCGACAGCGGAATGCCCATGGCACCAGATCTCGCCGCGAATAATCACGTCCGAAAGACTGCGTATGATCAGGGGATCGCCGCCCACCGTTTCGATGCGATACCCGTCTTCGAGGAGAAATGTGGTGACCTGAAGTTCATCAAATACATCCGTGTCGATCTCAATTACGCCGCCCGTGATCACTCCGTCGCGATCGAAATGTTCATAGCGTCCCGGCGTAAAGGCGCCATCCGAACCGTCACCCACAATCAAGGGCTCGACCGCCACACCAGAAAAGCCGGTCGCTTCGAGCGTCGGGTGCACGGTCCCTAAAGCCTGATTCCAGACCGCGGTGCCGCCCGCCAAGTAGCGGGCACGCGTGGAAAAATCTTCGGATACGACGGCCGCGTGTGCAGAAGTACCACCCCAAAGTCCGAGCGTGGTCGCAATCGCGGCTAGGAGTCTCATCTTCCCGCTGCCTTCTTCTCCGTCACCGTTTTCTCCATGGCTTCGAACAGCACTTGGAAGACTTTCTGTCTTAAAACTTCGGCGCGGAAAGGTTTGACGATGTAGGCGTTCACTTCGTGTTGCGCGGCCTTGGTGATCTTCATTCGCTCCTGAGAAACCTGCGAGGTCACCATGATAAAGGGAATATCGCTGCGCGTGCGATGCGAGCGAACCGCCCGTAAAAATGTCAGTCCGTCGGTTTTCGGCATCTCCCAGTCGCAAATGATCAGGTCGACCCGTTGCAAAGGGTCGAGCACAAATTTATGGGCATCGGTTCCGTTGGGGGCTTCGAGAAATTTCTGAAAGCCGATCGTCTTTAAATTCTGGACAATGATCTGCCGGATCATGGGGTCGTCATCCACTATAAGCACCACCAAGTGCGCGGCCTTGACTGTACTCGCATTCAAGTCCTTCATTATTCCCCCTTTGCCTTTAACGGGAGCCGGATAATCACCTCGGCGCCCCCTTTGGAATGATTCTGTATGATCAGTTCACCCTGATGTTCGATCTCCACGATTTCCTTGCAGATCGACAAGCCCAGACCGCTGCCATCGCCACCTTTGGTGGTAAACAACGCCTCAGTCACCCGTGGCAGAACATCTTCCGGAATTCCCGGACCGCTGTCATGAATGGAAATCTCCATCCAGGGCTTTTCGACTTTGACCTTTATATTGATTTCGCCGCCCTTGGGCATCGCGTACATCGCGTTCATAAACAAATTCACAAAAACCTGGACCAAGGCGTGGCGGTTGCCCAGCAGGGGCATAAACTCGGGCCGAGACTTTTTGACCAACACGTAGCGCTTGCGGAACTGAAATTCCATCAGCTCAAGCGCCTCGTCGAGCACCTGCCACACATCCATTGGTGCGGGCGGGGTGGTCTTTTCTGCAGAGCCGTGCAGCGTGCGGAAACGCTTTAGGATACTCGCCGCCGTATCGCTGGCTTTTAATATTAAGTCCAAAGCATTCTTCATCGCGGGCTCGGACTTCTGCTCCAGAGCCAATTCGGCATTGCCTACTATATGAGTCAGAAGGTTGCCGAACTCGTGAGCGACGCTGCGGCCGACGGCGGCCACCGCGTTCTGCCGTTCATTTTGTAAGAGGAGCTGATGGGCTTCGCTCAAGCGCTCTTCCTGCCACTCCTTCAAACGATGCAGATCCCAGAGGCTGGTGGCATTGCGCCCCTTCTGTAAGATCTCGCCTTCGGTAAACGGCTTATTTATGTAGTCCCATTTCTCACGATTTTCATCGCCGAGCAGGGATCCGATCGTATCGACGGAGCGATCCTGATAGGCCGTAACAAAAACGGCGTACATCTTAGGATCCACCGACAACAGCTGCTTCACTAACTCTATCCCGTCCATCTCCGCGCCGAGCATGACGTCAAAAAAGCCCATCGCGAAGGGTTTATTCTCACGCAAGGCATGGGTGACCGCATCGATAGCAGCCTCGGGCGTTGTCACCACGACCACGTCAAACTCCGACGCCACCAGGCCAGGTGCAGCCGGCGTCCCCGTCGCGGGAGTGACCGCTTGCAGACTGCGACTCGACCGTGGAGTCGCGCTAGCGGAGACCGTATCGGGACAGAGTATCCGTTTAATTCCTTCGCCGATCTGCGGTTCATCATCGACCACAAGAATACGACGATTCGGAACGGGATTGCCCTTAGGCAAAAGATTTCTTTGATCGCGAATCAGCTTGGCTGCGGTACTCATGCCACAGCTCCTTGCTTATGCGTAGCCGCTAACGGCAGACGCACGCGAAATACCGTTCTCGTTTTCGGCTCCGAACCCACAAACTCAATTTCTCCACCGTGTCCGCGCACGAAGCGACGGGCGATGCCCAGACCGAGGCCAGTGCCTTCGTCGTGGGATTTGGTGGTAAAAGTAGAATCGAAGAGGCGCCGTTGGTGTTCTTCCCTGACTCCGGCCCCATTGTCTTCGATATCGATGCAAAGGAAACCGTCGACGTTGTGCGTACGAACCGCGATATGGGGATTTTCTCCATGCGAGGTTTCTAGCGCCTGCAGCGAATTGCGCATCAGGTTGGTGATCGACTGCACCATCTCGTCGCGATCGACCATGCAGTGATAATCCGTGGCTTCGAACCTTTGCTCGATTTTGAAGCCCTTTTGTTCAAAAAGATCATTCATGATTTGGCAACAGTCGCCGAGCAGCGCGTGCACCGAATGCCGGTGAAACTCCGACTTACTATGCCCAAGGCGGCGCATATTATTGATGATTTTGCCAATACGCTCGCCTTCTTCTTTCACGAACTGAATGTCCTTGGCGATGCTTTTCTCATGGTCCAAAATTTCGGCCGAACACCGATTCAGATTCTCTAAGTCTTCTTCAAAAAGATTCTTGCCCGGAAGCACGCCCGACTTCCCCTTCCAGCTGCCGAGGACCTTGTCGAAACCGCCGTCCGAGTAGTCTTTGCTCCACGCTGAGCGGATTTCTTCGAGCAGGGACAGCGGCGATGCCCCGCCCGCGATCAAAGGTTGCACCCGCTTCTGCATCAGACCCACGCGAGTTAAAAGAATCGTCAATGGGTTCAACACCTCATGGGCCGTGCGGCCGGCTAACTCACCAACCGAGGCCAGGCGTGTGGTGTGCACGAGCGCCTCTTGAATTTCTTTAACCTTGCGGTGCTGTTCTTCC
>JALHOQ010000062.1 GCA_022842925.1 Bdellovibrionales bacterium | reverse complement strand
CGGTTGTAAATCGACTCCGCCTCCTCGCCAAACCAGTCCCATTTTACCCAAACGGACTTCACCGCAACCTATTGTGAAGGCGCCCGGCTTAACGGTGGGTGGTGACCAGCGCGAAGATGACTTTTCGGGCATACCGGCGGCGGAACCGCAGGTGCAAACGCCGTCACTGCCGCCGCAAGATGTTCCAAAGAAGGTGGCTGTGATCCTCGGCCCGGGTGGTGGCAAGACCTTCGCGCATGTGGGCGTTCTTAAAGCTTTTCAGAACCAGCGAATCCCAATCGCCAAAGTGGTGGGTTTAGAATGGGGCGCGCTGATGGGTGGTCTCTACGCCACGAAAGGCGCCGTCCACGACATGGAGTGGAAGCTGTATAAGATGGAGCAACAAAACCTCCCTCACCCCAAAGGCTTTTTCACTCGCAAAGGCGTGGGCGAGGAGAGCGTAAAAGTGATGGATGGGTTTTTAAAAGAGGCTTTCGCGCGCGACGATCTGAACTCTGGCAAGGTGGCTTTTACTTGCCCCGCGCGCTCGATTTGGACGGGAGTCGTAAACTGGCAGACACGGGGCTCGTACGGCGAGGCCGTTAAGAAGTGCCTGGCGTACCCACCTGTGTTTAAGGCCAACGGCACGTTCTTAGCCGGCGCCTCGCAGGCGACGGAGGCCATCGAGCGTCTGGTCAAAGAGGGTTACAATGTAATCGTCTTCGTGAATGTTCTCGGTTCGGCTATGCCGGTGGCCCAGGATGGTTTGGCCGATAATCTCATCCATGTTATTCTTTGGCAGGAAGTGAAGCGCGCGATGGGCGAGGCTTCCAAGTACAATATTGACATCGTGAATGTCGACACCAGCAACTATCCGATTGCCAGCTTCGACGGAAAAAAAGATCTGATCGTTCTAGGCGAGAGAGTGGGCGGGGTCGCGGCCGCGGCTCTAGTCAATAAGTATCGTTTTTAAGAGGGGGACCTATGCGCAAAGCTTCTATGAATATCGAATTTTTCAAGGCTCGCCGTCGGCGGTTGGCGCAGCTGACTCCCGGTTGCGCGCTGGTATTGCCCGCCTGGCCCGAGCAATATCGAAACGCGGATATGCATTACCGCTATCGGTGCGAATCGAACCTCTATTACATGACCGGTTTTGATGAGCCGGAATGCGTGCTGATTTTTCGCCCCGGCAAGAATCCCGAGACGGTGATGTTCGTGCGGGAAAAAAACCAGGAGCGTGAAACATGGGACGGTTTTCGCTACGGTCTACAGGGGGCCAAACAGGTTTTTGGCTTCGATCAGACGTACAGCATCCAGGATTTCGAAAAGCTAGCCCCTGAGTTATTAAAAGGTTGCGAGAAAGTTTACTACACGCTCGGCCGCAATCGAGAGTTTGACCACATCATGTCGCGCGTTCTGATCGCCATCAATGGCGGCTGGCGCCCTCGCTTCAGCTTAGGTTTGCCGCCCGTTGAAGACGCCAACTCGCTGGTCGGTGAACTTCGTATTCGAAAAACCGAAGAGGAAGTCGAGTCCATGCGCAAAGCCGCCGTCATCAGCGCCGAAGCGCATATCGAAATGATGAAGGCGACCAAACCAGGCGTGACCGAGCGGGCCCTGCACGGAGTTTTCTTAAAGAGCATCATGGACAGGGGCGCCGATACCGAGGCCTACTTCGGGATTCTCGCTTCGGGCAATAACGCCACCACTTTGCACTATCGTTTCAATGAGGACACCCTGGAGGCCGGGCAGTTGATTTTGGCCGATTGCGGTGCCGAGTATATGTACTACAGCGGCGATATCACGCGTACGTGGCCGGTCAATGGCCGGTACTCAGCTCCACAGAAACGTATTTATGAGAAGATCCTAAAGGTACAGAAGGACTGCATCGCGAAAGTAAAACCCGGTGTCCCGCATATGGACCTTCAGCGCTTCACAACACAGGCCTTGACGGAAATTCTTCTTGAAGAGGGACTGGTCAGGGGCACAGTGGACGAAGTCATTCGCTCCGGCGCGCAGATCAAATATTATCCCCACGGCGTAAGCCACTTGCTGGGTCTCGACACACACGATTCCGGCGCCCTTCAAATCAAAGGTGAGTCGCGGGCTATGGAGTCCGGATGGTGTCTCACCATCGAGCCAGGGCTTTATTTTCCTGAGAACGATCCCAATGTCCCGGCTGAATTGCGCGGTATCGGTATCCGCATCGAGGATGACGTCCTGGTGACGGCCGACGGTTGCGAAGTCATGACGAAGGGTGTGCCGAAAGAAATCGACGAAGTCGAAGCCCTCATCGGCGCGAATTTTCGCTGACCATGAAGTGGATGCTGATCAAGGTCGGCATTTCGCTGGCCCTTGACTATCAGACTCTGCGTTTGTCGTGCCTGACGCTTCGAGAAAAGCTAGGGCTGATCGGCAAGAAATATTATATTTTATTTAAACATATTTTAGGCATGCCCTTTCGCTTTGGTAAATCGAAAGTGAGACTATGGGGCCGCGATATCATGTATGAGCAGGCAGAAGGAATCATTCGCCTGCAGAGCATAGTGGCTCGGCACTTACCACTTCTACAGGAGGAGTGTAAGGGTCCGATTCGGGAGTTTGTCGATGTCGGCGCGAACATTGGGTACTATACTTTGGCCATACGCAAATTGGCGCCAGGAGTTCAGGTCACAGCCATCGAGCCCGTTGCCAACGTGCTCGCCATCGGTCGTACAAATCTCGCGGCGGACGCTGGCGCAGTGGATTTCAAACCAGTGGCAGTGGGTGCCAGCCCGGGCGAGGCGATGATGAAAACCAACGATCACTTTATGGCCGAATGTCGAATAGATGATGCGGGCGATGTTCGGGTTAAGATCGAAACACTCGACAATATCTTGGCGGACAAAGTGCGAATTGATCTGATGAAGATGGATGTCGAAGGCTTCGAAAGCGCCGCATTGGCGGGCGCCTCCCAGACTCTGGCCAAAACGCGCTACCTGATGCTCGAAACGTCACGGGATGCGCCGGTTTCTTTCACGCGGCTGATGGGGCAGTTATCGGGCGCGGATTTCGAATTTGAACTCAGAGGAATTGTTCAGTACCGGACATCTCGATCGTCTTATCCCTTTGGTGTAGCCGATTTCCTTTTGGAAAATTCGAAACTGCGGTAACGGCTACTCAAAGCGGTGATAGTACCATTTCTTCTCGAGAGCCATCTTCAGCATGGTCGATTCGGTCGGCCAGTTTTCGGAATCAATCGGAGCCGCCGACATCACGAGTTGCAACTCCAGAGCGGACTCCAGCAACCATTTGTCACCCTCGGTATTGCCCGACGCAAAAAAGGGTCGCACGCCGCCCGTGCGAGCCAGCAGAGCCTCGGGCTTACCCTCGCGGTACGTGATCACGCCTTTTTGCTTGTCGGTGACGATTCCGTCTACGACATGGGTTTCAATCCCAATCACCTGCTCATCATCCAACCCCAACAATCGCGCGCCGGGTTCAACGGCCCACTTAATCGAAGCGGTCACAATATAAACTTCCACATCCAGCTCGCGCAGCTTTTTCAAAACGGCTTGCTGAGACTCAAAAATCGGAATTGGCAAATGCCGGTCGACCGCCTCAATGGCCCACTGCCGAACTTGCGCGATCGGGACGCCCTTGTTGATTTGCGCTAGCCACAAATAGGCTTCCGGATGTGACTTGTGCTCCTTCAGCCAATTGTAGTGGCCCCAGGGATCCTCAGGCAGGGGCACCAAGCGTTGATCGACTTGGTATCCGAATAGCATTTCGCCCAGGTCGGTGTCCCACAGGGTCCCGTCGGCATCAAAGGCCGCAACGGCCCGGCCGCGCGGGCGATAGCGCTCAAGGTCGTCCAAAAGTTTCTGCAACTTCTCTTTAGGAAACGGCTTCTTGTTGTTCAGCACGATGGGATCATATATTCATTGGCCATGGACTCCAACCTGGAAATCCGCATTCTGCTGCCCACCGATCAGGAAACCGTGGCCAAGTTCGCTCGCGAGCGGCTTGAACTCACGGCCGGTGACCGCATGGAAGTTGAAATGAATAGCTGGATCGCGCGCTGGCGCCCAGAGTCGTTAGCCTATTATTTGCCACAGGGTTGGAGTTTCGGTGCATTCCAAGGCGCGAAGATGGTGGGATTCATTTTGGGGCAGCCGCTTATTTTCTTTCGCGGCCTGACTCAGACGCTTTGGATCGAAGATCTGATCTTTACCGAACCCGACGTGGGCCTGCAGCTTCTCGAGGTCGCTTATAAATGGAGCAAAGATAAACACCTGCAGTGTGTACTCGTCGAGTCGAGCGCCGCGCGGGTCCAGTTGGTGCAGGGATGGAAGAACGCGCACCACGGCGAGGAACCTATGATCGAACTGCGCAGCAGCCGGTTTTAAATGTCACTGACCACACTCTCCCATCGCGATCGAACAAGCGCTCTTAAGAAAATGGAAGAGGAATATTTTGATCTCGCCATTATCGGCGGCGGGATCACTGGCGCGGGCGTCGCCCGCGACGCCGCGAGCCGCGGAATGAAGGTGGCTTTAATTGAGGCGAACGACTTCGCAAGCGGCACCAGTTCGCGCTCGAGTAAGCTGATTCATGGTGGCATTCGCTATTTAGAAAATATGGAGTTCGGCTTGGTCTTTGAGGCGCTGAGCGAACGCCAACGCTTGTTCGAAATGGCTCCACATCTCGTGCACCCACTGCGGTTTACCATTCCCATTTATAATTCCGGACGTGTACCTGCCTGGAAGATGGGGCTTGGAATGATGGCGTACGATGCCCTCAGCCTCTACGAGGCACCCGAACTGCATGAGTTTCACTCGCCCGAGGAAATGTTGCTCGAATACCCGTCGTTGCGGTCGCAAAATCTGAGTGGAGGGTTCACTTACTCCGACGCCTATATGGACGATGACCGCCTCGTGCTGGAAACGCTGCGCTCGGCCCGCGTCTTTGGCGCAGAAATCGCGAGTTACGTTAAGGCGGTGGGCGCCGTTATGGAAGGTGGAAGAGTGCGCGGTGTTGAGTGCACCGATTTCGAGTCGAATCACACCTTCGTTCTGAGTGCCCGTCAGTTTGTAAGCTCGGTGGGACCGTGGACCGATCGGCTGGGGCAGAGTTTATTTAAAGAGTGGAAGCGGGTGATGCGTCCCTCGAAGGGCGTGCATCTCACATTTCTTCGTGAACGGTTTCCGCTTAAGGATGCCGTGGTGATGGGAGCGGAAAGCCGTATTGTGTTCGCCATTCCCCGCCATGAAATGGTGATTGTCGGGACCACAGACACCGACTTTTCTCTCGATCCCGGCCAAGTTCGCACCGAAACCGAAGACGTCGCGTACCTGCTGAAGGTCATCGAAAATTACTTTCCCGGGGCTAAAATTGAAGCCAAGGATATTATTGGCTGTTACGCCGGAGTCCGCCCCTTGATTGACGACGGTTCGCAGTCGGAGAGCAAAACCAGTCGGGAACATATGATTTGGACTGAACCCCACGGCGTAACATTTGTGGCCGGAGGCAAGTATACAACCTATAGGAACATGGCCGAACAAACGGTCGCGGCCGTACTCGAGCAAATGCCGATCGAAGACCGCGTTCGTTTCGGCAAGACCCAAACCGTACAACCCCTGAATCCTTTGGTGAGCGAGTCGATGCTCGAACGTGCGAAGGGCGAGCACAACAGCTGGGCCGAGCAGTTCTGGATTGATCCCAAGGCCACGTCCGCTCTGGCCGAGCGCCATGGCATGGAGGGCTTTCATTTGGCGGAGGCGGCGGTCGCGGAGGGGCTCGATCGCAGCGTAATATCCGAATGGCTGTGGTGCGCGGAGGCTTTACACGCAGTCGAACAGACGATGTGTCTGCATCTGTCTGATTTTTACTTTCGCCGCACGCCGCTCGTCCTCTCCCGCAGGGATCATGGAATTCCATTTGCCCGAGCCGTTGCGCAGAGCATGGGAACGCGTCTTGGCTGGAGCATGACCCGCCAACTTGAAGAAATTAATGCTCTGCAAAATCAAATTCAGCGGGAACTGGCCGCGACTCTACCCGGTTGACCCCATTCTATTGCTGACCTAGAGTATTCAGATCATGTCGATAATGGATAAATTTACTGAGTATTTCTCGAATGATATCGCCATCGACCTGGGTACGGCCAACACCCTGGTTTTTGCAAAAGGGCGGGGCATCATTCTGGACGAACCCTCCGTTGTGGCCGTGCAAAAAAATGTGCGCGGGGGACAGAATCGGGTCCTGGCGGTTGGCAAAGAAGCCAAGGAAATGCTCGGTCGAACTCCGGGCAGCATCGTCGCGATTCGACCAATCAAAGATGGCGTTATCGCGGACTTCGAAGTCACTCAGAGCATGCTTCGATATTTTATCGGTAAGTCGACGGGGCAGAAGAAGAGCTTTATCCGTCCGCGCATTATCATTTGCGTACCCTATGGAATCACTCAGGTGGAAAAACGCGCGGTAAAAGAAAGCGCTCATTCCGCTGGGGCTCGTGAAGTGTACTTAATCGAGGAGCCGATGGCGGCGGCAATTGGCGCCGGTCTTCCCATCACCGATCCCACTGGTAGCATGGTAGTCGATATGGGCGGAGGCACCACCGGTGTCGCCGTAATCTCGCTCGGCGGGATCGTGTATTGTAAATCCATAAAAGTGGCCGGCGATAAATTTGATGAAGCGATCGTCAACTATGTTCGTCGTCAGTTCAATTTGTTGATCGGTGAGCGCTCGGCCGAGCAGATCAAAATTCAGATCGGCAACGCTTATCCATTTGAAGAAGAGAAGAGCATGGAAATCAAAGGCCGCGATCTCGTGGCCGGCGCGCCTAAAACAATTGAGATTACAAGCTCCCAGGTCAATGACGCCCTTATGGATCCGCTCAGCGAAGTCGTGGATGCGGTCCGCACTGCCCTCGAGAAAACTCCTCCTGAGCTCGCCAGCGATATCGTGGATAACGGCATTGTGCTGACCGGTGGGGGAGCTCTGTTGTCGAATCTCGACGTGCTCTTGCGCGAGCGTACGGGCCTACCCGTCACCATCGCCGAAGATCCGCTCTCGTGCGTGGTTTTGGGTTCGGGCAAGGTCCTAGAAGACGTCGACCTTCTTAAACAGCTCACAGTGGATTAGTCCGCATGGAAACTTCGCTCATCGACACGGTGGCGAAGTATTTCTATTTCCTCAGTCTGGATGAGCAAGTGGCCGTCGGCACTAGCTTTCGCGTGCTCAGTGAAATCAAATCTCAGGGATATATGGATCTCTCGCATAGGGCGCAGTGGATCGCGTTGGCGCATCGGTATCGCGATAAGATAAAAAAGATTCCCCGACGCGAGTGGGTGCTTTCGCCGGGCGAAAAGGGGTTCTCGTTTCCCAAGGGTTTCGACACTTCAGGCTGGATAAATTTTTTGAACAATGGCGATGTGCAAGAAGTCGAGGCGGTTCTTCTTTCTCGAATTCTGAATCTTCCCGATGAAGAGGTGGCGGCGGGGCTGGGAGTAACGATCGGCACGGTCCGCTACCGAGTGGGCCGAGGTTTACGGGCCATGGGTGGCTACATTGAGTCTTGATGAGAGCCCACGGGAACAAAGCGAGTTCACTCGCAAGAAGTTGACCCGCTTCCTTTGCCAGGAATTGCTCTATGAATTTGTCACCCACCGACTGGATTCCCATCGCGAGCAGGAGATTAACGAGTTCCTATCGCTGGATCGCGACTCCGCTCGCGAACTGGAGAATCTAAACAAAGGACTGCGCTACGCCCAGCAGGCCTCGGAAGTGAAAATTTCACCGCGACTGCGTGAGGCCCTGCTCAATTTTGAACCCCACTGGAAAAAAAGACTTCGTGAATGGACTCTGTGGTCTTCTCAACGCGGGTGGAAGACCTTGCCATACGCCTTTGTGGCGATGGCCTTAGCCCTAGGCCTATTTGCTACCAAGCCGTGGATCAAATCGCTCGATGAAGACGTTATGCTTGCCGAGCAGCTGAAGAAGGAACCGGATATGGTCCCGCAGCCCACACCGACCCCACCAGCGGAGCCGACGACCGTACCAACGGTCGCGATGGCGCCAGCACCGGGCAACGTTCCGCCGCCGGCCCTGTTGGCCCCTCCGGATACCCCATCTGCGCTTGCCGCTCGTCCCGCGGCAACACCGGCACCGGCTACCGTGGCTAAAGCTCCCGATCCTGCCCCAGCACCGCTTCCCACACCGTCGCCAGACCCGGCGGATTATCAAGCTGCACTCGCGGAGGCGAAGGCGGGTCAAATGGCCACCGACGCAGAACAAATGGGGCACGGATTTCTTTTTCGAGCTGAAATCGAAGTGTCTGACTTTCACAATTCGTGGCCGGCCATTCGCGACAAAGTCGTGGCTCTGGGCGGGAAGGTGGCGGGCAACGTGGAACTCGGTTGGCTGCGCAAATCGACCGAGTCATATTTCCACTTCACTCTACCTGAGTCCAACTACAGCGAGTTCGAACTCTTTCTCGGGACCTTTAGTCCAGTCCGGTTCTCCAAAGACCGCCATCCACGGGTGATGCCAGAAGGCCAAATCCGCATTATCCTTACGGTGAAGGATGGCATGACCACGAATGAAGGCTCGTCAGAGACCCCGTAAATCCCTGCGCACGATCTTGATCCTTTGGCTCTTGATTTTTTCGATCGTGCCGCTCGCCTTTATTACCGGTTACTCGCTTGTGAAGTACGAACAGGCGATTGATCAGGAGCTCTCGACCCGACTTCTCGGGAACGCGCGCGAAATCAGCGTGATATTCAACGACTTTCAGGCCCGCCTCGTCGAAGACGCCGGCCGTATCGCCGACGATAAAACTCTCGGCTTTTTTCTTGCTGCCAATAACATGGATCAGGCCCGCGAGAATGTGAAACGATGGCTGCGAGCTTCGGCCGTCGGCCAACGGATGTGGATCTACAACCGGGACGGTCGTTTGGAAGTGGCCGTTTACAAAGACGAAAAGGGGCAAGTTCAGCGCAGCGAAAATATCGAAAAAGTGATTGAGATGAATGAGCCGCTGTTGAAGTCGATGGAAGCGCAGGGCGAACTCCTGCTTCTCGACGTCATTGCCGAGCGCACACAGAATCGCGCGAAACCCTCGGTCTCTCATCTCGAGCTTCTAGTTTACAAGCGAATCACGGGCGGGGGCGGAAAAACCCTGGGCTACGTAGAGGAAGCGCTGGTGATAGATGAGGCCACACTCGTGAGCATTCGCAACCGCCTGAATGCCGAGATTTTTTTCTTTTTACGCGAAAAGCCCACCATCGTCGCCACTCACGAGGACCTCGCGCTGTACCGTACGGATACGTTCGTGCCTCACCTCAAAGACGATGGATTCTTTGAGCTCAATGTCCGCGACGTGCCGTTTCGTCTGATGTTGCGTGAGTTGAAGTGGGGAGAGACCGGCTTTGTGATGGGCCTGGCGGCGTCGAAAAGCGCGGCCAAGGCCGTGCTCAAAAATGTGAATGTTGCTTTTTTCACTGTGGTCGGGGCCATTGTCGTGTTGCTGATTGTGTTGAGTTTCATTGCCTCGCGACTCTTGCTCACTCCAATTTACGATGTATTGACCGCGATCGAGCGGGCCGACTTCGACAAGGGTCTTCTTGAAGTGCCGGCCAATAACGAAACCGAACTCGGCCTGCTGTCCGAAGCCTTTAACGATCTCTCCCGCCGGACTTTCGATTCGCAAAAGGCTCTTAAGGTGAAGATCAACGAGCTTGAGACCGCCAACAACGAAATTCGCGACACTCAGGCCAAACTCGTGCACACGGCCAAGATGGCGAGTCTCGGTCAGCTTGTCGCCGGCGTCGCGCATGAGCTGAATAATCCTATAGGATTTATTTATTCTAATATGTCGCATCTGCGCGACTATTCTCAGAAGCTGATTCACTTAGTTGACGTCGCCGATAAAGACCCAGGGAGCTTAAAGGCCGAAAAAGACCGAGTGGATCTGAACTACATCACTCAGGACCTCCCCAAATTGATCTCCTCTTGTGAAGACGGCGCCCGTCGCACTCGCGATATCGTGCTCGGCCTGCGCAATTTCTCACGACTCGAAGAGGCGCAAATCAAACAGGTTGATCTACATGAGGGTCTCGAAAACACGCTCAGCCTGCTCAGTGGTGAACTTAAGGGCCGGATTGAGGTGACCAAAGATTTTGGTCCGATTCCGAAGGTGAATTGCTTTCCGAGCCAGCTCAACCAGGTTTTTATGAATGTTCTCAGCAACGCGGCTCAAGCGATTGATGGAGAGGGGCATATTTACATAACCACTCGAGCTCCTGAGCCGGACCGCGTAGAGGTGACGATCCGCGATACGGGCCGGGGAATGAGTAAGGCCACCCTCGAAAAAGTTTTTGATCCTTTCTTCACCACCAAAAGTTTGGGCAGCGGTACCGGCCTTGGCCTCAGTATTTCTTACGGAGTGGTGCAAAAACATGGTGGCGAAATTCTGGTCTCCAGCGAGGTCGGTAAAGGCACGGAGTTCAAAATCATTTTACCGGTGGACGGGCCCTTTGAATCACGGAAGTCGACGGGTTAGAGCGCCGTAATAACCATTGCCAAATCAGCCCCTTTCAGGGAATTTACGGGAGATTTCCAACTTAAATTTCTGGGGGTATTCCGTGTTGCGTTTTCTAGTAATGATGATTTCACTCAGCTTCGGCATTCAGGCGTTTGCCGCGCCGGAGATGGCTGCAAAATCCAAGTCCACTTCCAACAAGTCCTCAGCTAAAAAGAGTCAAAGCGGCAAAAGCACCGCTTCGATTTCCACAATCAAGCCTTTGGCTCGTCCTTATCGCATTGTTCCCATGATCGGCATGGCCTCCTTCCGGTTGGGCGGCACCCAAGACTTACGGGATTCTCGTACCGACGACGGTCTCTCAGTGAGCGTGCTCGGCGACTACGACTACGGACCGATCACGCTTCAAGGAGGGATGTCCTATTACCAAATGGGCGCTCGTGGAACGGTGATCAATCAGAACAATATCCCTATCGCAATGAAGGTGAACCTGGAGTATCTAGCCCTCACCGCTGGTGCAAAATATTATTTTAAGAATCGTCAATTATACGGCAAGGCCAGCCTCTCGCCCGCATTTAAAATGCGCTCGGAGGTCAAGAGTACAAGCCCCGTTCGTCGGACCCAGGAGCTCCATAACGTCCGCGATATGGATGTGATTTTCGCACTCGGCGGTGGCGCTGAAGTTCCTTTTTATCAGAATGTGAGAGTCGGTGGCGAGCTCACCTATAATCGGGGCCTGATCGACGCGTCAACTCATGGCAACGGGCAAGTCTTCAACGAGGGCTTCTTGTTTTCTGCGTTCTTGAGCCTTTAACCAATCAATCGGTGCGCTCAAGTTCGAGCCAGTAATTGGCCCGGCGGGGGCGCCCGATATCCAACTCAGCGTCTCGGTACCTAGATAGCCATTCTCGATCGGGCGCATTCTTGATCCTAAGGCCATCGGGCAAATCGGCAAACACGGTACCGGCCAGAACTTTTTCGGGCGACACGTCGGCGGGCGGGCCCACGCGCTTCAAGGGCACGTGTATGGGCGAAATCAGCAGTGTTCCACCTTTGCGTAAGACCCGCTGGGCTTCTTCTAGAATCGCGTGCACGAGCTTCGGACTGTTCTCCCAAAACAGACTAAGAGGTCCCAACGTTGAAATAATGAGGTCCGCGCTTCGATCCTCGAGGCCCGTCCGAGTGGCACTCGCTTGAACAAAGTAGGGTTTAGATAGCTGGTAGCGGCTCAACACGATGCTTAAACCCACGGCGTCGACTCCGAGCCGTCGAAGCTCCTCGACCAATCTCCCATCCCCGGAATTCAAATCTAAAATATTCTTCCCGGCGAAATATTCGAGAGAGAGGTACCGGCGGGGATAATAACTTAATTCATCAAGAATAAATCGGTCATAACTGGAGGGATGATAGGCTTGCGCCTCAAGGCCCGTATTAATGCCGTCCGTCGCTGTGATCATCGCTCGGATCGGAGGCTGGGCACCCAGATGTATGAGCGCCTTCTCGCACAGAACCTGCAACTTCGACGAACCTTTAATTTCCGCGGCCGAGGCTGGCAATAAACCCATTCCGGCACAAAAAAAGACAGACCAGCTAAATTTTATAATCCAGCTCACAACTCACGGCTCCTGTATCGATATCATTCTTGCGGAGCAAGTGGCGTGCCCAAAAAAAAGCCCACCGTATCCGGTGGGCTTTGAGTATCTGAAATTTGACTCAGACTTAGTTGCGAGCGCAGGTCACCGAGCCATCAAGGGGGTATGTGCCGCCCGAGTTGGTCAGTGCACCGGTGGTCACACTTTTAAGACTGGTGCCATCCAGCGAAAGGGACAAAGTCATATCGAGGTCGCCGAATAAAGCGCCATTGTTATAGTACTTGCCCACGATATTGCCTTTGAGAGTGGCAGTCTCACACCAGGCGCGGAAAGTGGCCTGTTTGAGAGTTTCGTCATCCGGAACCGGATAGACTTTGTTGTCGGCCGGAATCATCGAGCCGTTGTAGTTATAAACGGTCACGCCGTCTTTGTTTTCCTGGCTGATCGAAAGCACTTCCGAAGAGCCGTCTTGATAGGTGCAGGTGTATGAGCCGGTGAGTTCCGGACAGGCATAAGCGTTAACCGAGACGAGCAACAGTAGAGCTGCAATTGTACGCATAGTGTTTCCCCCCAATGCGATAAGTATTTCCATCATTCGAATCAATCCTCGAAACCGAGTCAAAGAAGCCCGCTAAGGTGAAAAAATGTAAAGCTTTCTTAAATTCCCTGACATCCGTTGCGCTGCCGTAAAGGCCCATGCTTGCGGCCTCTCCCGTTACAGCCCGTGTCCAAGTGTTTAAGGATTAAACGTCTCAAATTGAGAAAGGTCTCCCGGCAGCGCCTTGAGCGCAGATGAGAGACCAGTGTTTTGGCCCCGACCTTGCTCAATTCTATTGCGAGGGTATTTATGTCTAGCGATCCGAACATTAAAATCCGCACGATCCCACGGCCCAATGAGAAAAGTCCGCCACCCGCGTCCAAGAAGGTGTCGCCAGCGCGGATAGATCGCCAAAAGATCGTCTTGTTCGGCATGGCCGCGACCATCCTCGCGCTCGGCCTCGCCGGCTACTGGAAGTCCATGCAGGCCTCCTCACTCCGGAATAGCGTCAAGCCCGCGCAAAAGATCGCGCCCATCATTCGCCAAAAGGCTTCTTTGCCGGCAGATATGCAGGACACCCGAGTGTCTGAGATGATGATGAAACGCCGGATCGAGTTAGAAAATCAAAGAACCATGGGTACTCGTTCCGCAGGTGAAGGAACTCATTATTTATCCGATTCCGCCGATGAGGGCCGCATCCTGGGCGTGCAAATGGATCAGGAGAACACGGCCGAACGAATTTACGAGGATCTCTATGGCGAAAAGACCGGATTCGCTGATGCCACGCCCGAAGAGAGAATCAGCGCCCGTTTGGCCAACCGTAAGTGGGCCAACGAGGAGGAGCGGACCGCGCGACTTCATTTTGTAAAGAACTTCATCCTCCAAGCCTACGACCGCGGTTTCGAGGTGGAGTTAGACCAGAACCTTGTGGTCATTGGGGTTAAGCGCATCGGCGCCAAAAAGGTCAACATCGACGAGGTCCTCAACCGCTTGGCCAAACAAGGCCAGTAGTGTTCTCAAAATCAAACATTCTGAAGAAAAAGTAGACGCTGTTTCAACGCTGGTCAGTGGTGCATCATATAGCGGCCGCCGGCCGGTCACAGAATTGCCATACTAATCTGTCGACTATGGATCTCTTCTTCAGCATCGACTCAAAACGGTTCATAAAGACGCTGTTTTTATTTCTCTTGGGGCTGGAACTCGGATTCGTGCTCCTCGACATCGTATTCAATTACTACGGACTGATACCGAACAGCTCCATTCGCCGTCTGTTCAACATGGCCCGCGAAGACAGCCTGCAGGCGTGGGTGGCCGGCGTACAGACCGTGTTTGTGGGCTTGGTTGTTTGGTTGATATTCGCAAAAACCCGAGGCCGGGCGTGGGCAGCCATCGCCGCCTTTTTCATCTACTTAGGACTCGACGACGGTGCAAAAATTCACGAGCGTGTGGGTACGGCCGTTAAGGAATTTTCTAAGTCGCGACTTCCGGCGAGCAGTGACGCGATTCTCGAGACCTCTTACACTTGGCAATTCGTATTTGGACCATTTCTAATTTCGATGGGCCTGTTTATTCTCTGGTTCCTATGGCGCGAACTGCGTGAGCCGAGTCTGCGCTGGCTGGCCTTTGCGGCGCTGGCCTGTTATGGCCTAGCCGTAGGTATCGATTTTATCGAAGGTATGCCCGGTGCATACGCCACGATCGGGGAGAGCTTGGGTTTGTCGACGAAATTCACCAGCCACTTCGGCCGCGTGATTGAAGAATTCCTTGAGCTATTCGGGTCATCGCTCTTTCTGATTACGTTTTTGAAACACTTTATGCAAATCTCTCCCCGCACTTCCGTCGTGTTCCGCGACGAGTCTCCCACTCTCTAGAAAGCTGAAATATCCCGTGCGGGTCACGATCACGTGATCGAGTAAGGGAATCATAAAAATGGCAGCGGCTGTTAGTAGCTGTTCGGTCCAGATTTCATCTTCGGTGGAGGGAAGAGCCACCCCGCTCGGATGATTATGGGCTACAAGAAGGCCAGTGGCGTTGTGCAGGCAAGCAAAGCGAAAGACGTCTCGTGGATGGACCAGGCATTGGTCGGCCGTCCCCCTAAATAGACACTGCGCTGCTGAAACCCTTTTATCGGAATTCAGCGCCGCCACCCAGACCTCTTCGACATCCGGTGACATACGTTTTCGAAAGAAGTCGGCGGCCCCTAAAGCGGTGGTGATTCGATGCATGGTAGGAGGGCTATGCAAACGCGGGACACAGCCTCGGGTCGAAACTACGCGGTAAGGAGGTCATGCCGCGTCCGAATTCCAGTTGCCGCCGTCTCGGACACTCTCTAATATGAGCCCTAACTATTGCGGAGGAATCCATGAGCAGTTTCGTTAAATTATTATCATTGGTTCTGGTTCTTGGGGCGGTCGGTTGTGGTCCGCGCCAGTTTGTTAAGGGCCAGTATGACGACAACGTCGAAGACACCAACCTTCTGACCGATAAGTGGTCGGAAACCGATATGCAAAAAGCGGTTAAAGAACTGGTCGATAGCGCGACCGCCCATCCCGCGATTGCCGGTGCCAAACGACCCCCCGTGGTTATGGTCACTCGTTTGCAAAACAAAACCAGTGAACACATCGACACGCAGAGCGTGACCGATATGTTCCAAGTCGAGCTTATGCGCTCGGGCAAAGTGGCCTTCGTGGACAAAGCCGCCCGTGAAGATATCGCCGAAGAGTATGACTATCAGGACTCGGGAATGGTGGAGCGCGAAAGCAAAAAAGGTAAAGGCGGCCAAGTCGGCGCCGACTTCATCATGAATGGTCGTTTGGACTCGATCGTTCAAGAGGCGGGAAAAGATAAGACTATCTATTATAAAATGACGATGAATCTGACCAATCTCAAAACCGGCCTAATTCAGTGGACCGATCACAAACAGCTGCGCAAGCAGTTTAAGAAAAAGAGAGTCGGAATCTAGAATGTCGCAAAAGGTCTCGACGAGTTGGAAGAAAAAGCTCCGAGACCTTTCTTGCCTCGCGGTCGGCGTCTTAATTCTCACCGGCTGCGCCACCTACCAGCATAAAACCGCCGACTTTCGCAACACACTGAAAAGCGGGGATCCCGTCGCCGCCGCGGAAAAGTTGAAAGAAAAGGCCTACAAAGAGGGCGACGATCAAGTTGTCTTTCTTCTCGAGTATGCGACGGCGCAACAGTTGGCCGGTAATTACGAGGAGAGTACAAAGGCCTTTCTGAAGGCTGAGGAACTCACGGACCTCAAGGACTATCACTCGGTTTCGCGCCTCACAGGGTCACTCCTGTTCAATGAGGGCATGGTTCAATATAAGGGCGACGACTTTGAGAAGGTCCTGATTAACGCCATGTTGGCGATCAATTTCGTTTCCGAGAAAAAATTTGATAGTGCTCTCGTCGAAACGCGAAAACTCAACGACAAACTTTATAAGTTTCGCTTTGAAGGCAAAAAGAACTACGAGCAAAATCCATTCGCATTCTACCTTTCGGCTCTGATCTGGGAAAACGATCGCAACTGGGACAGCGCCTATATTGACTTCAAAAAAGCCTACGATTTGAATCCGCAAATTCCGTATCTCAAAGAAGATCTCATTCGGGCGGCGCAAAATGCCCGTCGCACCGAGGACCTGCAGAAGTGGAAAAAGGAATTTGGTGGAGTCAAACCAGCGGATCTGCGGGAACTCGGAGAAGTTGTTCTGATCTATCAACAGGGGTGGGGCCCGGTGAAGCGACCCAATCCGCAGTTTGTTCGGGTGCCCCGACTGTACCCCACATTCAACGAGACCGCCTACGCCCGCTTGGAACTCGAAAGCGGCGGCAGCGAGCCGACTCAACTCATTTCCGATATCACGGATGTAGCGATCAAAAATTTGGATAGTCAGTACGCGTCCTTGATTGCTTCTCGGGCCGCAGGAATCGTCGCCAAAGAAATCGTCGCCGATCAAATTCGCCAAAAAAATGAGCTGTTGGGGGCTGTGGCCTGGATTGGGATGCATGTGTCTGATCAGGCCGACTTGCGCCAATGGATATCGGTGCCCTCCAGCTTTCAAGTCGCCAAGCTGCGCTTAAAGCCGGGTCAGTATCGCGTGCGGGCCGTTGGCCTGAATCAGTCCGGTCAGCCGACCGGCGAGGAGGGCCAGTGGGCTGAAGTCAAAGTCGACAAGCGCAAAAAGACCTTTGTGAATTGGCGCTCGCTTCGCTAGGCTTTATTTTATGAAGCGGATTCTCCTGAGCGTTTTAATGGTGGGCGCACTGCATGCCCGGGCCGACTGGGTTGAAGAGTCGGTGATTTACGATGTGAATTCTAAGGATGCGATGGAGATGGCAGAGGCGCTAGGTCATTTCCCATCCGCCCTGGACTGGTTGAATGCTCATAACCTGACCGGGACCTCCCGCCTGAAGGTTGTGGGCGTCGCCGGCCGCGTGGCTTGGTATCGGTGGGAGAATGACGCAAGCTGCACGGTCACCGATCCCGGAAAGATCGACCCTGTTCGAATGTACAACGTGGTATCTGACTATTTATATGAAGCGCAACCGACAAAGGTTTGGCAGCTCACAACCACCGCGTGGTCGGCTGACCCCTGCGTCGGGCCGCGCCCGCAAACTAAGCATTCGGCGCGTAAAAAATAAAAAGCCCTGATTTCTCAGGGCTTTTACAACTCAATCTCTGCTTCTCAGCTTAGTTGCCGAGTGTACGATTGGAATTCGGCAGATCCGGAAGTTCGTTGCTAAAGCCACGTTCCAAATCTTTCGCGGCGGTAGCCGCATTCGCGGCTGAAGCCACGCGCTCATCCAAGGACTTCTTCATGTCGTCATATGAAGCTTTTCCGCTCTCCAGCTTCTGAGCGGCTTCGAGCTGAGCTTGCGCTTGCTTCTCGGCGTAATCTTGCGGGAAGGCACCCAACTTGGCGAGGTAGCTAGAAATGCTGCCGTTGCCGTTTTGAATGATTTCACGAAGAGTGAAAAGGGGAGCATATTGCGATGCCTTCTTTTCCGACTCAAAAATAATCTGCGTGAGAGTCGCAGCGGTGATGTCGTTCTTGGTCTTATTATCGATAACCATGACGTCTTCGCTGGAGCGAATCATTTTTGCGATGTCGTCCAACGTCACGTAGCAGCTCTGTTGCGTGTCATAAAGCTTGCGGTTCTGATACCGCTTGATGATCTTAGTCTTTGCGTTAGGCCTGCTTGTCATCATTTCTTGGTTCACCAATGCCTCCCTCAAGTAAAATGACTCCCTCAGTAAAACTGCGGCCAACGTAGTCCTGGCCGCCACAGCTTGTCAAGGGACCCTCCGAGAGTCTTTCAATAAAAACAAGGACTAAGACACTTCGTGCCATTTGGTCCGCCGACTCTATGACGCGCTTAATCTTGAGGCATGGTTAAGGACCTTCATCTAGAGTTCTCTGGGTGATTGTGAAGAGCCAATCAAAGAAACCCTAATAAGTAAAATAAGATATTGAAATCAC
>JALHOQ010000061.1:8982-18604 GCA_022842925.1 Bdellovibrionales bacterium | reverse complement strand
CTGTTCAGGATGGCGAAGAGCATTGCAGCGCTGCCTGGCAACGTCGAAATCGGACAGATCATCGATAATCCGACGGCGATCAGCAGTGCGATCAACGACCTTCTTGATCCCGCGACCGGTTGCAACTCACCCGCCCCACCTGCGCCTTGTGATACGGCTGAAGAAATGTCGCAACTGGGTCTTGCTGTGGCGAACTTAAGCGTGAGCTACTGTGCGAATGAAGAGGCGGACGCCTCGGTCTGTGAAGAAATCAACCAGGCCAAAGAGGCCGCAGGAAATAACTCGACCGATATCGGCCAGGCCATGCTCTGTTTTCTCAAGGGTAAAGGTTTCGCTAACGGAGCTTGCACACCTTAGTCGAGCCAAGGCCGCGAATCTAGACTGGCGGCCGATGTTATCGGTCTCCTATATATCCTAAACTAAAATCTATGAATATAAGGCGTCGGATCACGCGCGGGCTCTTAAGCCTGCTGATCGTGTTTGGCAATTTAAGCTGTAGCGTGAACATTCTCGAAACGTTCGCCGACAAAAACACCAATGAGGCCTACTACGTCGACGCTCTTAAGCTATTGAACGACGGAAACTACAACGCGGCTCTGGCCAAAATCGATTTGATGACGGGCAGCTACCCGGCTCTGCGCAAAGTATTGTTACTGAAGGCCGACGCTTACGGCGGATTGTGCGGGATCAACTTTCTCTCCTTCGTCGAAGCCTTCGGCAGTTTGAGTGGCAATCTGATGACCTTTCTGATGCAAACCTATCGCACGGGCACATTGACTAACGCCGACGCGTGCGAAGAGGCCGAAGATATTCTAGAGTCCATCGCGGCGAGTTCGGATCGCACCGCGGACGAGCATGTGCGAATGATGGTGATCGGATTCGCCAAGATCGGCAATATTCTCGGCCACTTCGCCGACAGCGATGACGATGGCACCGCCGATGGAGCCTTCGACTCCTGCCAGGCGGGGGATTTCACCGAAGCCTACACCCGCCAGGTCGGCACGGGATTGACACTCGCCATGGACGCGCTCACGCAACTGGCCGGACAGGTGGATCTGGGCAGCGGGACTCTGACCACATTGCAAACTCTGTGCGGATCCTTGCCGGCAAACTACCAGTTCTGCACCATCACCGATCCCGCTACTTTCGATGCCGACGAAGTCAAAGGCATCCGCACATTAATAAAAGAAGATAGCGTGATCGGGCTTGGCGCCGATTGCGATGGAGACGTTACCACTTGCAACTGCCCCTGATTCGGCTCGCCGCCGTGCTTATCGTCACCGTACTTTTTTCCACTGAGACGTGGGCTGGGCCAATCCGTACGATTAACTCTAGCACCCGCGCGCTCGGGATGGGTGATGCCTTCACCGCGCTCGCGGCCGACGACTCGGCCCTGTTCTATAATCCCGCGGGTCTCGCCAAAGTAGCCGGCTTGAACTGGAAAGTGTTTAGCCTGCGCGCGGGCGGCAGTGGTTATGAAGCGTTGACTCAGATGCAAAACCTGAATTCGGACGACGGCGGTTTTGCTGACGCGATTGGCGAGCTCTACGGCGAGACCATTTCGCTCAATATAGGTGGCTCGAGCATCTTCACCGCGCCGATGTTTGGCTTTGGAGTTTACAACCACTCCGATGTGATCATTCAGATCAATAACCCGGTCAGTCCGGAGATCAACGCCACGGTGATCAATGACTACGGCTATGTCTTTGGCTTTGGCGCTCCCATCGGACCATTTTTGCAGCTCGGTCTAGATCTCAAGTACATCAAGCGGACGGGTGGTGAGTTGCCCTTCGGACCCGGATCGATCGCCGATCTCAATCCCGATGCCATCACTCAGCGCATCACAGGCTGGGGCGTGGGTTATGGCGCCGACCTTGGAATGAATCTTGTGGTGCCAGCGCCGTTTTTTAGCGCCACTTTCGCAGCGGTGTGGCGCAATGTCGGCGTCACGCGCTTCCGCTCCGAGGATCCGAACACGGTGCTGCCGTCCGAGGACAACGATATTACTCTGGGCACGGCTCTTCTTTTCGATTTTCCGCTGGTGAGCGTCGCGCCCGCAATCGATATTCGGTACTTGAATCGGGCCGATTTGCAGCTGATGCGGAAGTTGAACTTCGGACTTGAGATCGGATTACCGTTGATAGATATTCGGGGTGGCTTTCGCGAGGGTTATTACACTGCCGGTTTGGGCGTGAACCTCGGGCTGTTCAAAGTCGATGTCGCAACCTATGGCGTGGAATTGGGGGAGTATCCTGGTCAAATCGAAGACCGCCGTTATTTATTGGAATTTGCCATGGATCTCGGGGTGGGCAACTTCACCGCCGGTGGCTCCAGCGCGTCCGGCGGCAAAGGCGCAAAGAGCAGCCGCTCCGGTTCGATTTGGGGCTCGGGCCGACTTAAGAAGCGCCGCTAAGACTCTGGGGAGCCTGGGCTAGTGCTTCAGGTTCAACGCGTTCGCGACACTCAAGAAAAATCAAATCTCTTCGGCCAAGCCGATCCCGCCCGCGATTGCTGGATCGTCTCCGATCTCCAATCCAAATGGCATTTACAACGAGAGTGGCTCGCCCAGTACGGCGCATTGGAGCAAACCAGCGTTCTGCGGGCCGGCGAACTGTGGAAGCACTTCGCTTTTCAGGTGCGGCCCGATCTCCGGCTGCTGTCGATGGAACTCGCGCAAACGTTGATTTGGAATATGGTCGAGCCGAAACGACTGCCCTGGTTGCGCTCCCCGCAGTCGGTGGGCGTGATCCTGAAGCAGATGCAAATGTGGGTGAGCGTATTCGGCAACGAAGGTTATAAAGAACTGATGGCCGAGTGGTTCACCGCCAATCCGGATGCCTATGTGCGCTGGGGCCATTGGTTCGAACTCTGTTCGGAGTTGTGGGAGAGCTTTCACGAAAAAAATCTGATCCTTGCGCCGTGGCTGCCGGGAGTTCTTTTGAATGAAGACCTTTCGGCCCTGAAGTGGGAAAAGAATCTGATTTTCGATCTCGGCGCCCAGATTTCGCTCGTCGAAGGTCAGCTTGTCCAACAGCTGGCCCAGCATTTCGACATCACTGTGCTTTATCCGGAGGCGCCGTGGTTGGCGCTGATGCCCGAAACACTGAGACCCTATCGCGACCTTCTCGAGGAACCCTACGCGGGGGATTCGCAGTGGCAACCGCCAGTCGGCGGACACTTGGCCTTTGGTCGCTTCTCCACTCAGCTGGCAGAAGTCAAAGACGCCGTCGCTCAAGTGCGGATTTGGCTCGATGCGGGTGTTCCTGCCTCCGCCATCGGCCTTGTGCTTCCCGATGTCGAGGATGCGTGGCCGGTTTTGAAAATGTATTTTGATCAAGAGGGAATTCCGGTCAACAAAACCGAAACGTCGAAGCTCGGCGGCTTTACCGATATGAGCCGGTGGATCGCGATCCTGCGCACGCGCTTGAAGCGGGTGAAGTCGGCAGATTTGGAAATGTCTCTTTTCGTTTCGGCCTCCGCGCCAGGGATGCCGGTACACGAATTCCGTCGGCTTTTTTCGAACGTCTACGATGAGCGCGATCTGGAGCGCGCTGAGAGTCTTTTCGCTCGCGGCGAAGTCGACTCCACCCAACCCCTGCGCCTTCCGGACTTCCTCGCCTGGGCCCTTGGCTTCTGGCCGGGAACAGCGAGCGATCGATTAGAGTCGTTGTTTGGTGTGATCGGGCAAGAGGTTCCCGATGAACTGGAACTGCCGGCGGATCAATGGTTGAACTATGTGGAGGGATTGCTGGCGCGGCGGGAGGTTTCGCTTAAGGCCGCCAATGAAAAAGGCGTGTGGTGTATTTCGCTGAGTTCGGCCCACTGGTTGCCGCTGACCCACGCCGTGTTTATGAATTTGAACGAAGGCTCGATGCGCAATGTGGAGCGCTCGCCGGTAAGTCCGCTCGATGCGGGCCGCATTTTGCAAGATACGGGATTTGCTTTAGGCTCGAACGACAATCAACAAATGGAGTTCGAGCTGATCTGGTTTTTGCAGCGGGAGTGGAGTGAACTTCGCCTGACCTTCGCCGCCAGTGACTTTCAAGGCGGGGTGTTGACGCCCTCGCGGCTTTGGCTGTGGGCGGCGATTCTCAATGATCAGTTTAAAAAAGAACCCGAAGCGCCGCGCTCTACGCGCTGGGATGAGATTCAACACTTACGCCTTAAAAACTGGATGGAGTTTACGAAACTTCCAGTCGATCGGATCGAAGATCTGGATTCAGCTCTCGCCCGTGAGCGCGATGGTTTGGTCAGCACCTTCGCCAAAAGCGCAGAGCTCTCATTCTCGGCCAGCAGCTTGACGGATTATTGGAAGTGTCCCTTTATTTTTGCCGCCAAAAAACGTTTCCGCCAAGCCGACGACCCGGCTCTGGATTTGGATATGGACCCGATGTCGCGCGGAAGCCTGTTGCACGCGATACTCGAGGCCCTCACGGTTGAGCCCGTGCGCTTCGATTACACCGATAACGAACTCAGCGAATGCATAGAGAAAGTGCGAGCCGAAAAGAAAATTCTTCTGGGCGACGAGCGCCTGTGGCCCGCGATTCGCAATCAACATCTGCGCTTTGTGAAGATGTTCCTCAGCGTAGAAAAGGACTGGCGCGAGCGCTTCCCCCACACCAAGACCGTGGGCCGCGAAGTGGAAGTCGAAGGCTACTGGGATGTCGGTTTGGGCGGTCCCGTGGCCGAGCCGACCGCGATCAGGTTTCGCGGACGACTGGATCGCGTGGATGCCGATTCGCAGGGGCGTTACGCTTTGATCGACTACAAGGCGAGCGCCCGCGAACTGACCAGTTGGAAGTCGTGGCTGGAAAACCGCCAAGTGCAGATGCCGTTCTATGCGATGCTTTTGGAGAGTGGATTTGCCAAACTGCCGCCGGCGGAAGTCACTGCGGCGAATTTCTATGTGGTCCGCGACCAGGACCGCGGTCGCGGCTTTTTTGTGAAGGACGCATCGGCGGAACTTTATAGCTGCGAAGATCGGCGGCAGAACTACATCACCCCCGAGCAAAAGCAGGAGCTGTTCGCGCAGCTCAAGAGCGAGCTCAGCACGGCCATTGTCGAAATTACGGCTGGTCGGCTCAACCCGAATCCTAAAAATTTCAAAGCCTGCGACCCATGCAGTTGGAGAAAACAGTGCAGAGCCCCGCACCTGAACTAAAAAGTTATATGGTGCGCGCGGGAGCGGGCGCCGGCAAGACTCACGGTCTAGTGGAGGCGGTGGTCCGCGTTTATCAAACGTTTGCTCAGCACGGACAAATTCCGCGAATTGTGGTGACCACTTTCACCCGCAAGGCCACGCAAGAGCTCAAAGAGCGCTTGGTGTTGCGCGCCTGTAACGCGCGCGACGCGGGGTTGTTGCAGTTCGTCTCCGATCCGCTGCGCCTGCATATTTCCACGATTCACGGCTTGCTGAATGTCTTTTTAAAACAGGTCGGGCATTTGAGTGATCTCGACAGTGGGTTTCAGATCGCGGATGAGAATGAAGCCGACGGTCTAGCGCGCCGGGCGTTGCGCGACACCTTGCTTCTGCATCCGGAAGGACTGAAGTGGTTCGAATGCTACGGTTTTGAGCGCACGTTGACGATGATGCGACGATTTGATTGGGCCGAACGGGAGTGCGGACCGCTGCAGCCCGCCACCGTCGAGGATCTGCGCGAGGCGGCCATAGGCGTCCGCGAGAATTGGCGGGCCAAGTTGCTGGAGCTGGCGGCGGGTATTTTAGAGGAGGTCGGTCACGAAAAGTGGGCCGAGTATGGGTTGAATTTGCGCTCCTTCGCTCAAGGTTGGCCCGGCTTTGGAACCGAGGGTCTGCCGGCTAAACCGCGCCGCAACCCCAAAAAACCGGAGTACGAAGACTGGCATCAACGCATCGACGACCTTATTCCTGAGTTTCGCGAAGAATTCAAAAAGGAAGCGTGGAACGAAGAGCAGTGGCCCAAGATGGCGGCCCTGTGGAACGAGTTTCATGGCGCGGCACTCGATTTTGGTCAAAGGTTGAATGAGCTTAAATCCCAGCAGAGCCGCTTTGAAATGGCGGACTTAGAATTGTTAAGCCTAAAGGTCCTGAAAGAGAAATCGTTCTTAGGCGCGGTCTTTGCCGAGAACTGGGACTACTGGATGGTGGACGAGTATCAAGACACCAGCCCGCTGCAGGTGGAGCTTGTGCACGCTCTGATGAATGGACAGAAACGCTATTTGGTAGGCGATCCGCAGCAGAGCATCTATCTGTTTCGCGGAGCTGATGTGAGCGTTTTCGCCAACGCCGAAGAAGATATGCGCCGGGCCGGAGCCGAAACGGAGCATCGGCGCCGCAATTATCGTTCGCAGCCCGACCTTCTGCATTTTATGAATGAGTTTATGGCCTCGGTGAATGGGGAAGACTTTTCAGCCATGGAGACCCGCGACCTGGACGACCTGCCGGCGCGAGACTGCGCCGTATTTTTGCGCGCGCGCACGAAGGACGACGAAATGCAGGCCCTCGTCTCTCGAGTCAGTGAGCTGGTCAAGAGCGGCGCCAACCTACAGGACATTTGCATTCTCGGCCGCACGCACCAAAATCTTCTCGATGCTTCGCGCGCGCTCAAGCACTTCGGCTATCCGACCCATGTCCATGCCTCGCGCGGGTTCACCAGCCGTCGCGAAGTCATGGACGCGCAAGCGCTCTGGGCCTTTCTTCTCAATCCACATGACAATGCCAATTTAATTGCTCTGCTCCGCTCGCCCTGGTTCTACGCTCCCGATGCAAAAATCGAGGAGTGGACGGCATTGAAACCCGATTCTCTTTGGCGCTCGCTGCTCGAACGAAGGGTGGATCACCGCGCGGTCCATGATCTCAAAGCCGCGGCCGAGATGGTGGTGGAACTCGGCGTGCCGAAAACGTTCGAAAACGTTCTCACATCTTCGTTCATGCTCGATCTTTGTTTGCATAACGACCCGGCCGGGCGAAAAGAATCCAATCTTTGGAAGCTGATCATGAAAGCGCGGGATCTCGAAAGCGAGTCCACGCGATCACTGCTCGATTTGTGCGAGCGGGAATTGAGTTTTGATCCCATGGATGCCTCGGAAGGGGATGCGAACTCGGCGCAGGAGCCGAATTGCATCAACCTTATGACGGTGCACGGTTCGAAGGGTTTGGAATTCGAACATGTGATTTTACCCCGAATGGGCGAGGCACAAAAGCTCTCAACCACCGAAGTCTTCGGCCACGACAAAGGACGTTTCTTCTTTCCTTTATGGAACGAAGAAGACGGCCGCAATATCTCCTCGCTTCTCGACTTGCAACTGAGCCAGCGCCAGCGCCAGCGTGAAGGCGAGGAGTTCAATCGCTGGCTCTATGTGGCCATTACGCGGGCCAAGTCCACACTCACATTTATTTGGTCCGATATCGGCTCGGGCTCCTGGGCCTCGCGCAGCTCGTGGTTTCAACTCGAGTCCGGGCGCCACGAACGCCCGCGCTTCGGTTGGTCGCTGCGGGAAGAATGGCCGGAGGCCGAGATCTTCGCGCCCAGCCGTGAAACTCCCGCATCCGTGCGCCCTTTGTTTCAACAGGCCGGTGAGCAGGCAGTGGAGCGCCAGGCGGTGACCGACCTCGTAGGCGGGGCCGAGCGAGCACCGCAGAAAGACCTTTTGATGCCCAGCTATCAGGCGCGCTTGGCCGGGCAGCGGATTCACAAAGTTCTCGAAGGCTTAAAGTACAGAGGTGTGACCGACGACCAAGAGGATCCGGCCGTTCAGTATGTGCTGGGCTTGCAAGATCCGCCGATCGCGGCGTTGATTGCATCGGGATTTGTGGAATGGGGCTTTCAAGTTCAAACGCCGCTGCGGATTGTGGAAGGTCAGATTGATCTTTGGGGAAAATTGAACGGCGTGATTTATATTGCCGACTACAAATCCGGTTCGCCGACCAAGATGAAGCAGGCCTTTGACCAGCTGGGGCTTTACGCGTGGGCTTTGCGCAAGTTTGGCCACAGCGAGCCCATCGAATTGTTGGTTATTTTTCCGTTGGCGCAGAAAACCGTAAAGCAGAAATTCAATGAGGGACTATTTGCCGACTGGGAACGAAAATTCAGCGGAACCCAAGCTGCTAGTCAAAATGATCTTGCTGGCGCCTTGCTCGATGGTGGTCATGGGGACGTTGAAAGTGAGCTCGTAGGGCGTTGAGAAGCGATCCATATTCGGATACAGCGTTTTCACCTCGATCATTTTATCGCTGGCGCGGGCGACTTTGCCCTCGAACCGGTTGCCCGAGTACTCCAGAAAAACCTTCCAAATGGTTTTGCCCTTGTGCAGATCATCGTAATCCCGTTCCGGACTATAGAAGCGCATAAAGAACTTGGCGTAGGCGTTCGACTCCTGCAGCGATTTTTCGCGCTCCTGCTGGTATTGCTTCTGATCCCACTGCATAAAATGGGCCTTCTGTCTTAAGACCGAACTCTGCACTTCAGTGGTGAGAATTGTCACGTCCGCCTGGAAGGTTTGATAGAAGCCCGAATACTTATCGGCGCGCGAGGTGTGTTTGCGCATCAGCGCAACATAATCGCTCTCGCTCATGGGCTGAACTTGATTGGGACCCACTGTGGGTTGATGGGCGCATCCGGTTAAAAAAATGAATAAAACAAGCAGCAGCCGCATTCACGCTCCCTAAAACGGATTGATAAACTTTTTCAGGTCGGCCAGAGCTTTAGCCCGATCTCGGTCATTGAAGACCTCGTGCAGGCTGTCCGGATAGATATGAAGCTCCTTATTTTTACTCGGCAAGTGCTGAAAGAAGTCGCGCGAAGCCTCAGTACTGACCAGGCGGTCGTCGCCACTCAGCTGCATTAAAACCGGCGGCTTGATTTGCCCGGCCTGTTCGCTGGCCAGTGCGAAGTTTTCTACCATGCCGAGAAAAAGTCCGGGCGAGATCTTGTCGTGGCGAAGGGTATCGGCATAGTGCGACTTCAACATGTCCTCGTCGCGGGTGAGGTCTTCGTACTTGATTTCGTTGTACATGGTCAGTGTGGGCACCCAGCGCAGGGCCACATGGGCCAACGCCTCTTTGACCTTCGGAACTTTGGCCGTTAAGCCCAGGGCGGGCGAACTTAAGCACAGCGCCGCGACATCCGGCTCCTGACTTTCAATGTAGCGGATCGAGATCAAACCGCCCATGGAATGGCCGAACATCACAAGATTGCCATCGCGTTTAACCACTTTATCGATCAGATGAGTGAGGTCCTCGATGTAGAGGGCGAAGTCTTTCACATACCCGCGTTTCCCTTCGGAGCGGCCGTGACCACGAAGATCCCAGGCCAGAACTTTCCAACCGTCTTCGCTCAATTCTTTAGCAACATGGTGATAGCACTCGCTGTGTTCGGCGAGGCCGTGAGTGATCAGAAATGTGCCGCGGATTTTGTCGGGAGTCCAAGTTTGATAGAAGAGCTCGGTGTCGTCCGGGCCGCGAAAATAGCCTTCAAAACGCTGTAACATGCCCTATCTTTAGTCCAAATAGACAAAGGGTCAAGGACCACCTACCATTGAAGGATGCCGAGTGTTTTTCGGGTCTTAATCCTCATCAGTGCTTTCGTCTCCGCGACCGCATGGGCCCAGCCCGCAGGGGGCGGTGGGGCCGTAGGTGGGGGTG
>JALHOQ010000061.1:0-8972 GCA_022842925.1 Bdellovibrionales bacterium | reverse complement strand
TCCATCTCGGTCATCTTCTGCCCAATCAAATCACGGGTGTGAACGAAATCATGGGCCTCGGCGGCGGGCGCATGGCGGTGCGAATGAGCCCAGGCGCGTATTTCGAATCCGGCCTAATCATGGGCAATGGCGAAGGTCAGAAGTGGAAGAACATCCACGCGGATGTGCGAATGGACGTGCCGATCGAGAGCATGGTCGCGATCGCTTATGTCGGCGCCGATGCGACTTACTTCTCAGGCCAAGGTCGCAGCGACCGTTTAATTTTCGGCGGCCACGCCGGCGGCGGCATCCAAATGAAACTCGGCGGTTCGGTCTGGTTCCGCAGTGACATGAAATTCGGCTTCAGTCCCGGCACTTCGCTTTACATCGGTTTCGGTTTGAGCTTCCGCCTCTAACTCGGCCCGGGCCGAGTTGTGAACTGATTGCAATCTTGATGCCTTTCTGGCGGGGTATTGAAAGATGAATGAAGACATTGAAGACAAAGTAGGACCGCTATTAGACGCTGTTTCAATATTAGGTTTTTCTGGCAAAGGAGAGCCAGCGATCGAGCTTTTGCAGCGAGCAGTGAACGAGCATCCCGATAATGAATATATTGTCGCCATGGCCATCCTGAATTGTTTATGCTTAGGAAAGTTTGACGAAGCGAGGAGATTTCACCAGCGCTTCCAAGAGGCCACGGGAAAACCTGTTGAATCGTTTAACGCATCAGTAAAAGAAATTGAAATGGCGGAATCTGAATGGAAAGAGCTGCGAGCAGACTTTTTGAGGTCTAGACGGATCGTGCTGAGGTCGTTTCCCCTATTTTGGATATCCACCATCCTTGAAGCTCAAGATGATGGCCTTTGGATAAAAAAAGGCGGCCGCGATAGCCTTATTCCTTGGAAAGGCGTTCAGGCGCGCATTTCACTTAACGCCACATTTTTTGATCATGTAGATCGCGAGATTACTCTGGCGACGAAAGAAGGAGAAATCTCCTTCAAGGCCGACCTCTCTACAGATGGCAAGGAATGCCATTTTTATGAATTTATTCATCCCCGTATTACTGTTTTCGATGAAGACAAGATCCAGCTTTCGTTCGGCACGACCACCGAGAAGGATAAACTTGTTGTTTCCTATCTCAAGGAGTTTGTTGCCTTACAGATGACACCCAACAAATAATCTCCAAAGGCTAAATTGAGGTGGCTTCCGACAAGTAACTCGGCCCGGGCCGAGTAACCCATTACGGGGGCCGAGCCCAAAGGTCTTTCGCCCTGAAAGACTTTGGAAGATGGTCAACTCACAGACAAATGCAGTCCCACACTTTAGCCGCAGGTCTCCCTGCGACTTTAGCCCGGTTTGATCAAGAGAACCAATTGGCTCCACAACAAGAGCAGCTTGAGCAGAAACAAGTTCAGTCCAAGCAGGAATTTAAAAATTCCAATCGATCGCCGATAAGAATCACAGTTTCGGTGATTCATACTTTCTCCCTTCTAGGAGTCCGACCTAAGGGCTCGACACGGGATAGCGTATGCAAGATGGGCCAGGTGAATGCCTGGCCCTTTATTTTTAACCCAGGCGATCCGGCGTCCGAATATCGAATGCTCCGGACGAGTCACTACGATGGTCTGGAAATCGGCCGTACCGAATGCCTGTATCCGCAAGAGCGTGCAAGAATACATAAACAGGCGGGTGTCATGCGAAAGACGTTTTATTGCTTTGCGGTCGTGGCGACGTTCGCGATTTTCGAACAGGCCCACGCCGCGTCCGTTTTTGAACTTACAGGAGCCGAAACCTCGGCGCTGAGCCGTGACGGTCGGGTTCAAGGTCGAACAATAGCTCTTAAAATGAGCGGACCCCAGGTCATGAGCGCGGATCGGTTGGAAGCGCCACTTGCGCCGGGAATTCGCATATCCATACAGCGTAAAAAAACCACCACGGAGTTCTCGCGCCCGATCTGGATTGGAACCATCCAAGATGACCCATTTGGTCGAGTGGTAATTGCCACCAATCCCAATGACGATCGTGATATCGCCATGGAGATTCAAACCGGTGGCCGCAGTTACACCGTTCTAAAAACGGCTTCTGGTGAGGCGATTGTCGAGAATCAATCGCTCACATCCAATGATATTTTTACGGACCCCGAGGGTACCATCGTTCGCCCGCGAGCGGCGGTCACCACCAAAAGTTCAGATAATTTTATCGACGTTATGCTCGCCTATTCCGACGATGCGCTCGCCCAAAACCCCAATATCGAAACTGTGCTCGTAGTCCGAATGGCATCCGTTAACGAAATTCTAAACGATAGCTGCGCGGCCTTCCGATATAGAGTCGTTCATATTGAACCGGTGGTTTACGCGGAAACCGGAAACTTTCTGACCGACATCGGATGCCTCTACTCGTGGCTGGATGGATGCCTCGACAATCTTCATACCCTGCGTGACACCCATGGCGCCGACCTGATCCAACTTGCGCTCTATCAAAATAGCGCGTGCGGCATCGCGCGCACGAATGCGATCGGCAACTTCGATACGGTGAATGCCGTCAGCGTTGTCGGCATTCTTTGCGGCGCGGATACAATGGCCCACGAGTTTGCGCACAACCTGGGCATTATGCACGATCGTTATCAGTTTGGACTTACACTATCTGAGACATCCGCGCTCTACGGTTCTGGATTTGGATTCGTCGATCTAAAGAACAAGCTCTATACCGTAATGTCCTATCCCGACCACTGCGACGATTTAGGGATTTCTTGCTCGAGGTCTTTTCAGTTTTCTAGTCCCGCGTTGGTTCAAAACGGAACCGCGCTGGGGATTCCACATTTAGTCGACGCGGTTTCACAAATGAATGAAAACTTTGGCTATGTCGCCAACTTTCGAACCGCAGTCACGGCCCACGATGCCGAGATCGGCACGAGCTGCAACGCGGGTAGCGCCGCTCCCGAAGTGAACTGTTTTATCGCGACCGCGGCTATGGGTTCTTATATGGACGACGACGTGATCTTTCTGCGCCAGTTTCGCGACAGCGTGCTCAGTCGCAACTCGGTCGGCCGTCAGATCATCGCCTGGTACTACCACTATGGTCCACGCTTGGCGTATCGCCTGCAGGCGTCCGAAGCGGCTCGTAGCGTGGTCAGACCCTTTATTCGCATGACAGCGTGGGTTTTGCGGCATGCGGAGATGCTGTTCTTTTTCATGTTGGCCGTGGGTCTGGGTCTGATTCTGCGTCGCCGAGGTATGAGTTTTGGTTCCAATCTAGTTCTGTTGCTTGCGGTAGGTCTGACGTTCTCCGAATCCTCGAAGGCACTCGAATCTTCGCAGTCCTTTATGTCGAACTGGATTGGTGGCAACCCGGCACTCCGTTTAGAAGTGCCAGCTCGCCACCAAGCGGCAGTGGAGTATGTGCAGGGAAAAGAAGAGATAGGCGGCGAGTTCAATAAAACCGAAGTCGAGCGTCAGCACCTATTGGTGACCTTGGGCACCTATGGAGCGGACGCGTTCTTTGACGCTTCTATCGCGGCGCTGGGTAACGAGTCCGAAAAAACCGAGCAAGATAGCCTTGGTTCAGTCGAAGAAAAGGGCAAATGGCAGAGTTATTCCATTCGCACTGGGTTTCGAACCTCGTCGCTCGGGCTGTGGGGACTGGGATACTCGGCGCAGAAACAAACCAATGACACCGAATCAATCGATCAAAGTCGAATTTCCCTAGGAAATAAATTTGCCTTCGGAACCGTTCAGCTATCGGGCAGCATTTTCTTTGTGCAAGAAAGCGGCAGCGAGCTCGCGAGCAGCAAATGGATCGAAGAAAAACTAGCCATCGGCTACCTGGAGGGTGATTCGAATCCCCGCTTTCTTTTTGAATACGCCGTATTCCGGCGCCCCGCCGTTCTTCGTCGCGAACTGGGAAAGTTAACGGCTCACGGAGAGTTTTGGTCGCATCAGGTCACCGTTGAATATCGCTCTCAGGGCGGCTGGGTCGAAAATGTCGCAGCCTATGCCGGATTCGACAAGGTTTTCCCGCTCGACAATTTCCGCGACCTTCAAGAACAATGGAAAGTCGGACTCCGAGCCGGAGTCATCGTCTTTACCACCGGCGAGGCCACATTCGGCTTCGAACAGAATCTACCAAAGAACGCGTCGATGCCGGACCAAACCGTTGTGGTGGCCGGGTTGAGTTATCATATTCTCTAGATCGACACTGACTCGGCCCCCGGCCGGAGGAGGAACAATGGTTAAAGCCGCCGCGACTCTCGGTCTTTTGCTCGCGGTTTCGCTTCAGGCTCACGGCCTGTCGCAACCTCAAGCCTGTAGTCTCTTGAACCAAATTCGAGCTGAAATGTCCGTGACCGCATCTAATATTGCGAATGTCAGCACCACAAGAACTCCCGAAGGTGGACCGTATCGAGTTCAGAAACTCGTGTGCGAAGATGCGAGCTGTATTACTCAATCGTTGCTCAAAGTGAAGATCGCATATGAACCGGACCACCCCGATGCCAACGAAGAGGGATACGTCGACTATCCCGACATTGATCTCAGCATCGAGAAGTCGAACATGCGAAAACTAACCGAAGACTACGACTACGCCTCAAACATCTGTTTCAGTAACAACTGAGCGTGCCGCCGCCAAGGCTGAATCAGCTCAGATCGCAGCCCAAATGCTTGCGCCACAGCAAATGCACGTGCGCCTTGTAGGCGGCCTCGTTTTCGAGGTTTTCGCTCACTAAAACGATAAGTGACCCTGTGACGATGGTTTGAATGATTTTGGCCGTGAGCTCGACGTCTTGAATTTGAAACTCCCCAACCGCTACGCCTTTTTCGAGTAGAGCGGAGATGCGATCTTGCCCTGTTGAGGTGGCCAGAGTGTTCATCTCGCGCGAAGCCTTGCGAGTCCCGCAGTGCTGCAAGAAAGCCTGCCATACCAGGGCGTGCGGGCGAAATGTTTCCACCCAACGAAAGCACGACTCCACGTAATCCTGAAGCTGCGTGCGGCAGTCTTTGCGCTCGTCGAGAGCTGTGATCGCGGATTTCTGAAAGAGCACTCGGATATACTTCAGGCAGGCCATTCGCAATTCGTCCATGTTTTCGAAGTAGTGATGCAGCAGGGTTCTCGAAACGCCCGCCTCTCTCGCCACCATCTCAGCCGTTACACCATCAAGACCCTTGCGCGCGAAGCAACCGATCGCCGCTTCAAGCAAAAGCAAAGCCTTGCGTTGGCCTTTCGGGTCTTCCATTCGCGTGTAGATCTCTTGAAAGACCACATGCTTGATATCGATTTTGGCGTGTCGCAACCGTTGCATCAGAATCCTCGCTTTTCCATTTCCTTTAAAAAATACTGCAGATCTCGCGAGCGCGGACTGTCGTTCGCGCGCTTGCCGGCGAGCCCTTGTAAGGCCGCTTGAACATCATCGACGCCTCCGCCATAAATGCGCCAGTTCACTCCGTACTTTTGAATCGGCTCAAAGCGGTCGTCCTCTTTAAAATTGTAAATGGTGTAGAGCGGCAGGTCGTTATACGTCCACAGCTTCACACTTCGGGCCGGCACCCACGAGGGGAGGCGCGGGTTTGCTAGGTACTTGCTCTGCCAAATGGCCAGCTCTAAAAACACCTGCGCGCGCTCCGGCGTTTTCTTTATGGCGAAAAGACCCGGTTCGACCACGACCGCATGCTCAAGCTCCACGGCAAATTTTTCGCCGCCGATTACGATCGTATTGCCGTTCTCAAAACCCTTTTTCCCCTTCACCACGAGCGGAAGGTAGTCCCGCGGGAGATCGAGTTTAAAGTCGATTTCCATCGGCAGTTTCACCATTTCTAAAGGTTCCAGTTCGGACACCCGGTTCACGTTCGTTTCGGTGCCCTGTAAGAAATCCGGCAGAAGCTTTTTCACTTGAAACATCTCAAGAAGACTGTCGCGGCTGAAGCGCGGTTGATCGCCGACCCCCCACATCCATTCCGCGTTGCCCTGGATCTGAAGTGTCCGTCCGGTTTTAAGATGGCGAAGCGAAAGGCGCGCATTGTGAACGCGCACCAACCGCATCACCGCCAGCACCTCGCCGGTTTGTTTGTAGCGCACGACTAGATAGGTGGCCGTGCGCAGAGTGCGATGCAAGGTGCGCTCCGCGCCTTT
This sequence comes from Bdellovibrionales bacterium, assembly GCA_022842925.1. Lineage (GTDB taxonomy): Bacteria > Bdellovibrionota > Bdellovibrionia > Bdellovibrionales > UBA1609 > JALHOQ01. The sequence continues at coordinate 2,873 of JALHOQ010000061.1, read as the reverse complement.
TTGAAATTCGGGCGTGAACCAGGCGCGGCGCTCGTACTCTTTCATGGCCAAGTGATAGCTGGGTTTGAGCTGGTCGATATAGCGTTGACGCTGAACCTGAAGATGGGGTTCGCGCAGCGGATGGTAGGCCTCGGTAAGACCCATTCCATGCAAATAATTTTCGACTTGCGTATAAGTCCAAGAAGACAGTTCCGCTGGCATCAAGCCAAGCGACTGCAAGTACTGGATCCATACCGGCGATGGGCCGATATCGAGAGAGGGATTGAATTCTTCGACCACAAACTGCTCACCCACATTGCGCTTGAGCGCGGAAAAACGAAAGACCGACCCGTAGTCGTCTATTTCCCAGTAGGATCTTGATGTTTCTTGGTAAAGCCGGTCCGGTTTGTCTTTCGCGTTGATCTCCGTGGAGGCTCCAGGCAAGAGCAGTTCAGCCTCACAGCCGCCGGGTTCCGGCAGCCCGGGCGAAAGAATTAGGCCCGCACCCGAGGCGAGCGCAGGAACCAACAGAAGAATCAAAACACCCAAAATCCGCATAGCCCTCACAATTTTTGCGAGCCCCTGTCAAAGGCGTACGCAACGCCAGGCTCAGGAACCGCAAACCATAAGCCGTCGCCATCATGAGTTCAAAACTCGTGCCACCATGAATTATAGGAAATATCGAGATTTCAGGTGTTTAGAGCCGTTCGTTGACAGGAATTTTAGAACCAAAAATGCAGCGTGCCAAAGGTGATATCTTGGCCCACCAACCGGCCAATCGGCCCTCACAGAGGAATGGAATATGAGAGTTCGCAAGTCGCTCCTGCTTACGTTGACCCTTTTCATTGCCGCAGGACAACCTGCTTACGCCGCCAAAAAGGCGAAGAATAAGACATGCGAAGCGAATCTGATGGCAGGAGCTCAAGCCGCCAACCGCTTTGATCTCAATGTGCTGCGCGAGATTTTAAACGAGTCACCTGTGACAGAGAACACGCTGTTGACAGCGCCCGCACTCTATTCGGCCATGAGCACCGTCGCCAACGGAGCCAGTGGGCCAGCGCAAGCTGAAGTTCTGGCTGCGCTAGGATATTCCGAACTGGATCAGCTGAACGCCTACAGCCTGCAAGCCACGAAATACCTGAACAGCAAAAGAAATGATGTCACGGTTAGTTTGGCCAGCCATCTCTTCTCCGACAAATCGTTTCAAGTTTTGGATTCCTTTAAACAAGGACTTTTGCAGAGTGGCGGTTCCTCCAGTTCCCACGCCTTCCATGACGATCCTGAGCAGACCGCGAAGGAAATCAACGCCTGGGCCTCGAAATCCACCAACAAGCTGATCAACAACATTATCACTAAGGACACCGTGGGTTCGCTCGAATCCCTTCTCGCCAGCGCGTTTTACTTTAAAGGCACATGGAAATACCAATTCGATCCCAAAATGACTCGTCCCGATCGCTTTGAAACTGGCAGTGGCGAAACAAAAATGGTTCCTTTGATGACCCAAATCATTCCCGAAATCCGCGCGTACCAAGCGAAGGATTATCTCGTCGCCCGTATCCCCTACGAGGGGGATTCCGTGGCGATGTATATCGTTTTTCCCCGCAAAGACTGGAGCTCGCAGAAGCCGGTCATCTCTGCTAGTGAGGCGCTAGAGAAGAGCTTAAGCAGCAGTGACTTAGAGAAATTCGAAGGCGGGCAGGACCAGGATATTCAAACCTTCACCGAAGAGGACCTGACTCTTCCGCGATTTAAAATCAAATACAGTAATAAGAATTTGCGCAGTCAGCTTGAAAAACTGGGCGTGCGTGGGATCTTTAAAGGTGGAAGCCTGCTGAATATGTCAACCGATCCACGACTCTACGTCGCCTACGTGCGCTTGGACAGCTTGCTCGAAGTCAATGAAGAGGGTAGCGAAGCCGCGGGCGTGGCCAGCGTCGGATTCGCCCTCGAGTCTATGTCGATCAAACGCTTCGAGTTCAATCGGGCCTTTGGCGTTGTGATTCGCGATGAAAAGGCAGGCATCAATATGGTGACCGGAGTGATTCAAGACCCGTCGACGTAAACTCGCCATCCGGGTCGGATTTTGCAGTTCGACCCTGTATCAAATTGGAGAACGAATCTATGCGTTATGCTGGCCTTATTTACGTCATTCTAGGCCTTTTTGCGCCCCTTACCCAGGCCGTGACATTTTCATTGGTCGACGGATTGAACTCCTACGAGGTGCTGGGCCTCGAGCGCACGGCGACCGACGAAGAAGTCCGCGCCAAATGGGCGAGCAAAATCAAAAGCGCCCACTCGGATCGGACACAGGGAAGTGACGAACTCACCAAGCGCTACAACGCGGCCTATGAAAACCTAAAGCCAGCTGTTCGCAAAAAATATGATACGTGGTTGGGCGGCGGTTCGAACTACTACCATTCCGAGCCGCAAGCCCCGGGCCGAACGGACGAAGAAGAAATTGAACTCACTTATAAATACATTCTCAGAAAATCGCGAGAGGATGTGGAGGCCTTTAGAAAAAGAGGCGAACCGCTCACGACCGATCGACTCTCCTTTGCCGGCCGCTTTACGGTGGCCTACGGCCTTCGCTACATGCCGGGCACCACCTATACGCCTGAGCAGCTGATGGATTTTATTTTTAACTACGCCTTGAGCCGCAAAGAAGACTCGCGCGAAAATCGTGTCGGAAACCACCTCGCCGCATTGGGCGCGATGACCTTTTTAAAAGAGTATCTTGAGGACCCCTTTTACCGCGAGCAAACACGCACGGTTTTGCGCCAGCTCGACAGCAAAATCCGTGCGATCGTGGACAATCAAGAGGAAGATGCCTACACGCGCATGCTAGCCAAGTCGTGGGAATTTCTGACCGACCGCCCCTATACCCGAGCCCGGCG
>JALHOQ010000060.1 GCA_022842925.1 Bdellovibrionales bacterium | reverse complement strand
TCGCGGACGGAGCTTGTGTGGAGTCCGTCGAGTTTCCCGGCGACTCCTACATTTCAGTTTTGTTCACCCAGTCTGAGAAGGCCGAATTGGACAAGTTGGTATCCGAGATCAAAAAAAAAGGCTCCGTGCCGAGTTTGTCTCCTGAGGCCTGTACCCTATCAGCCGCTAAGCCAGCCCCTTATCTATTTCTGGCAAACAAAGAGGACTGTAGTGCTGAGGACAATAACCGTTTGGGCGGATGCTTTGAACTCGATATAAATCCGGGCTTCGATATGCCCGATACTTACTATCTTCCGGAGCACCTCCCCGAACCCGCACCTTATAAAACGAAAATTAAAGTGCAGGTCATCGAGAGCCGCACAAAGGAAATTTGCTTACCCGAGTAGCCCGCTCCACTTAAGGAGATCTCAATTTGCGCGCTGACCCATATGGCGCAAATATTCGGCAAGATGGTTTATGTCGGCGGGACTGAACTTAACATCCAAAATGTCTTTCATCCCGTCGGGCGGATTTTTTATCATGGCGTCGATCAGTGCCTCCGCCTCACCTGGCTGCTTGAGTTGCTTAAAAATCGACATCAAATCGCCGCGTGCTTTCTTTCCGCCAAACCCATTGAGTGTGTGGCAAATAATGCATTTTCCGCGAAACTGGTCATAACCGGATTCGACGGCGCTCTTCGGATTCTTTTTCATAAACTCAGGGTCAGGTTCGATTTTCGCCAACATCTCGTTGTATTTCTTCGTAGGAATCAGTCGCAGGCTTTTGATTTGAAATGGCCATCCTTCCCAATACGTTCCGCTCGGATCGCTCCACACCAAATAAAAAGGCCCAGGCGAGACGATACCCCACGGCGCAGAGACCAAATCCCACAGGCCGTCTTTGCTCACCCCAGGACCGACCGAGATGCCGGTTTGGCGGTACGCGATTAAGGCCTCAGACGTTTTTAATTTGTTCAGAATGGCCGGTTTCAGAACCGGATCAAAACCATCGAGACAGGTGACCGCCAATACATAGTTGTCGATTGACTCGCCCGCGGGAAGAAGGGAGGCCAGCACATCCCGCAGCCGCACGCCTTCGTAACTCCGGATCTTTTTATCGGCCTCTCCGTAAGCTGGACTTTTACTTAATGTCAGCCTGGTCACGGGCCACCGACTCTTAAGTTGATCTATAGTTTGGGACTCAATTACGTCCCCCGCACCGATCTGCAGTACGGACTTTTCGCACCTTTGATTATAATCCGAAAAATACTCACCCGATTTGCAAATTCCACCGGCTTGGACAGGCAGACTGGACAAGATTAGAACTTGGACTGCGAATAGCATCGATCTGCGCATAACTTCTCCCGGTTAACGAAGGCGAAAGCTATGCTTGCACAATCGATGCCGGGTTAAGATTCGAGCGAAGACGGCTGCGGAACCTGCCAGCCAAGTACCGACCAGAACTCGGGAAAACTCTTATTCACTACCTCAGGGTCGTCGATTTCGACATGGTAGCCTGCCCCTTTCAGAACGGCGGCGGCGAAGGCCAACCGGTGATCTTGATCGGTCTCAATCATGAGGCGCGCGCCTGGCGGGCTATGGAGCTCACCTGAGATTTTAATTCCGTCGTCCAGGAGTTCCACCTTACGGCCAAAGCGGCGGATGATATCCGCCATGCGCGCCAGCCGGTTCGACTCTTTATAAACCAACTGAGTCGCCCCGTAGAGATGGCTCTCCCCCTCCGCCAACGCGCAAAGAGCGGCCAATGGGGGGAAAAGATCCGGTGAACTTTTTAGATTCACGGCTACGCCATTTAAGCGTGAAGCCTTTTCGATCTTCAAGGTGGTACCCGAAACCACGATCGGCACGCCCATGCTGGCCAGGATACGCACGAACTCGGCGTCGGGCTGCAGGGACTGCGACGGGAAATCGGTCAGGCTGGCGCTGCCACTGACCGCCGCCACGGCGGCAATCGCAAACGCGGAACTTAAATCGGGTTCCGCCACGTACCACGAAGCGGCTAGTTTTTGGCCTCGCGGAATACGAAAGTCGCCATCCCAGAAGTCGATCTTCATTCCCAAATCCAGCGCAATTCGCTGAGACATTCGCCAATAGCCTTCGGAAACTTTCTGCCCGCCGAGCGAGACAAACAATTCAAACGGCAAATCCCAGGCGTTGAGCAGCACGCTGGATGCAAACTGACTGCTGCGCGCGAAAGGGACCAATAAAGTGTCTCCGTGCAATTTCCAACCGTTTGACTCTATGATTAAGGCGTCGGATTTCAACTCGCTCTTCACACCCAGCTGCATAAGAATTTTTAAAAGCTCATCTTGCGGCCGTGCGAACAGCCGTTCCTCGCCGCACAACCGGTAACGTCCCGGCTGACGCGAAACCCTTAGGGCCATAAAGCGCAACACCGTTCCGCCGCCGCCGACAAAAATATCCTCACCCTTTGCGAACGACGCGATCGCCCCGCGCATATTGTGAACATCGTCGCACAGACTGTCCCCGGTAATTTTGAACTCGGGAAAATAACTCTGAATCAAAAGCAGACGGTTGAGAATGGATTTGGATGCCGGCAATTGGCCGACAAAGGCCAGCGGTTTCAAATAAAAGTCCAACCCTGGCGCTGGGTCTCGGTCAGGAACGACTCCAACGTCACTACTTTACGAAACGGTTGCCCCACATTCTCGAGAAAAATAAAACTTAAGTGCCGCGTGTCGGTCAGCTTTTTATCTTCGGCCACATAACGGGCCAGCTTAGCGCGAGTCATCGAGCGATACTTCTTGGCGAATTCACGTGGACTTAAAAAACCCGCTCGTTCTTCTAGCAACTCAACCACAGCGCTGGCGTCACCACCGCGAAAGTATCCCTGGTGCTCACTCCACTTCAGCGCGAAAATCAAACCTTGGCCCACGGCCACTCCATGCGCCAAACCGTAATAACTCTCCAGTGCATGTCCCAGGCTATGACCCAAATTTAAAATTTGGCGCTCACCCGTTCTTTCGAACGGATCTTTCTCCACAACCTTGTATTTGGCTTCGATCACCGCCGGCAGAAAATCCCAGATCGCCTCCAGTTCGGGCGTAAACTCACTCTTGAAACGCTCAAATAATGAACCACCCTCGAGGATAGCCATCTTGGCCAATTCACCACCGGCCGAATTCAGCTGCAGCTGCGGTAGCCCATCAAACAAACTCCGCACAATCATCACCGAGCTGGCCGGATAAAATGTGCCAATCTGATTTTTAATATCGCCCACATTGAGCGCGGTTTTGCCACCGTGCGCGGAGTCCATCGCCGCCAAAAGCGTGGTCGGAATATGAATAAGCGGTACGCCGCGCTTGAGCACGCTGGCCAAAAAGCCAGTAAAGTCGCCGATCGTTCCGCCACCCAAACCAATCACGCACAGGGACCGGGCCGAAAACGGCGAGACCTGTCTGAAAATGCTCTTTACATGGCTCGAGAGCTTATAAAGATCTTTGAGCGACTCACCACCACTCACCGGGTACGTCAGCGGAAAATCTCGCAACCATTTGGCGACCACATCAGTCTTGCCCATTTTTTTATCGTAAACGACCAGAATTTTTTCGGGCTTAAAGCCGAGCGATTCACTTAGACGGGATTCCGACGGGAGTTTTTTTAGAAACTCCACCTTAGTTTGCGAATTCCATTGGAAGGTGGTTTCCATGACGACCTACAGTTTAGGATCAAAAGCGTCGCGCAGTCCATCTCCGAGAAGATTAAATGCGAGCACCACAGAAAGAATACAGAGTCCGGGCCAGTACACGAGCCAGCTCGCTGTTTCCATGTAGGCCTTCGAATCCGCTAGCATAGCGCCCCACTCCGGAGTGGGCGGTTGTGCACCGAGCCCGAGAAAACCGAGTGCCGCCATGTTTAAAATCCCGTCACTAAAACCCAGACTGGCCTGCACAATTAAGGGCGCCATACAGTTGGGTAAAATTGTTTTAAACATTTGCCGAAGGGCGCCCGCCCCGAACGCGCGTGAGGCCTGTACATATTCCTTTTCACGCTCAGCCAATACACTCGCGCGCGTGATGCGGATAAATCCCGGAAGCGCCACTAACGTTACAGCCCAAAGCGCATTCCACAGCGAAGGACCCAATACCGCCACGACCACAATCGCGAGTAAAAGGCTCGGCAGGGCCATCAGAATATCCACCATTCGCAAAACTAAACGGTCCCACCAGCCGCCGAAGTAGCCGGCGGTCAAACCTAACGTCCCACCAATCAACACCGACGCCACCACATTTAAAAATCCGAAACCCAATGAGATCTGTGCACCGTAGATCAAGCGACTGAGAAGATCCCGCCCCAGATCGTCCGTGCCCATAGGAAAGCGCGAACTCCCCCCCTCATTCCACATCGGCAATTTCAATTGCTCGCCGTCAAAAATCTGCGCGGGAGGATTCAGCGGCAGGAGCGGAGCCAAAATCGCGAGCAAAACCCAGACGCTTAACAGAACCAAGCTGACGACAGCGCCCCGATTCTCGCACAGCCTCGCCCACGGGGACTTCTTCACACATTCCCCCGGAGGCGAGGATTCAGCCAAGTGTAGAGCAAATCCACCAGTACGTTCATAGCCACGATCAAAACTGACAAAAGCAAAACACCACTCTGAAGAACCGGGTAATCGCGCGCCAGAACACTCGCCACCATCCAGCGCCCCACTCCGGGCCAAGAAAACAAAGTCTCCGTCAAAACCGCTCCGGTCAAAAGCATCCCGAGCATCAATCCAATTACCGTCACCACCGGAATTAGCGCGTTTCTTAACGCATGCACAAAAACAATCTGAAAGAACGAAAGCCCCTTGGCCTTCGCCGTGCGTACATAATCCTCGCGCATCACTTCTAAAAGCGACGAACGCGTCATGCGCGCAATGGCGGCAAAAGGAATCGTGCCGAGCACCAGCGCCGGTAAAATCATGTGATTCACCGCCGCCCAAAAGCCGGCCCAACCGAGACCTCGCACCCAAGTGTCGAGCAAATAAAATCCGCTCCACGGCTCCAGATCAAAGGCCGCCGAAATCCGCCCCGAAACAGGAGTCCATCCAAGCGAGACCGAAAACAGTAGAATCAACATCAAGCCCCACCAAAAAATCGGCATCGAATAGCCGACCAACGAAACCGACATCAAAACGTAATCCATCCACCGACGTCGCTTTAAAGCCGCTATCACTCCGATCGGCACACCCAGGAGGACCGCCCACAGCAGAGCGACCAGAGACAATTCTAAAGTCGCAGGAAAACGGTCCGTAAACTCTTCCCATACCGGGCGGTTGGAAACGACCGAGTTGCCAAAGTCACCGGTCGCGGCGTTGGCGATAAAATGCCAATACTGCATATAAAGAGGCTGATCGAGACCCAGATTATGGCGCAGCTGAGCCACAGCCTCCGGCGATCCGCCCCGTTCGCCGAGCATCAACAGCACCGGATCCCCGGGCACCAGACGAATGAGCATAAAAGCGACTAAGCTTACGCCGAGCAAAGTGGGCCCCGCGTGAAGCAAGCGGCGGAGGAGAAAACTGAGCATCTACTTCATATCGAGAGGGTAAAAATCCTCGGTTCCCAGCGGCGAAATTTTATAGTTCTCAACCTTCTTGGAGAGTCCGCGAAAAACCGTGGCATGAGCGAGCGTGACCCACGGAGCGTTCTTCTTAAAAGCTTCCTGGGCTTTAAAGTATTGAACAGTGCGCGCTTTCATATCGGTTACGGTCTTGGCCTTCATCACGATTTGATCGTAGGACTTGTCGCACCAACGGGCGATATTACTCGCGTTAATCGCGCCACAGGCGAGCAACGTGCCCATAAAATTATCCGGATCGCCGTTATCGGTGGTCCAACCGAGCTGGGCCATCTGAAAATCACCCTTCTTGGTCTTGTCGAGATAAGTTCCCCAGTCGTAGGTGACCAGCTTTACTTTGATGCCTACTTTGGCCAGATCGGCCTGCATCAGCTCGCCCATCTTTTTTCCGTTTGGATTATAGGGCCGCGAAACCGGCAGAGTCCAAAGGTCGGTTTCGAAGCCATCCGGGAACCCGGCTTTTTTCAAAAGCTCCTTCGCCTTTTCGGGATTGTATTCGTAGTCTTTGGTGTCGGGAGACGAGCCCCACACCGTCGGCGGAATCGGATTCTTCGCGATCGAAGCCGTTCCTTGATAAACGACCTGCATGTAATTCTCACGATTGAGGGCGTGAGCGACGGCCTGGCGAACTTCCACTTTATTGAAGGGAGCTTTTTCCACGTTCAGCGCCAGATACCCGACATTCGCGCCGGGCTGGCTCATCAGCTTCAAGTTCGGGTTGCCCGAGATCTGCGGCAAATCCTGGGGCTGAGGTTCCGCGATCAAATGACACTCGCCGGCCTTCAACTTGTTAAAACGCACACTTGGGTCAGGCGTAATGGCAAAAACCACTTTGTCGAGTTTGGCCTTGCCCTGCCAATAATCCGTGAACGCCTCGTAGCGGATGCTGTTGTCTTTGGTGAAGCGCTTGAGCACGAAAGGGCCGGTGCCGACCGGGTCGGTGTCCATTTTCTCTTTGGTGCCGGCCTTGATCATCTGATCGCCGTACTCGGCTGACAAGATGGCGGCGAAATTCATGGCCACATTGGCGAGGAAAGGAGCTTCGCTACGGGTGAGGGTGAACCTCACTGTATAGTCGTCGACCTTTTTGATCTCCTTGATCAGTTTATCCATTTCCATGCCGAGGTAGTAGGTGTAATTGCCGCCGCTCACAGTGTGAAACGGATGATCCTTCTTCAGCGCGCGATGAAAGGTAAATAAGATGTCGTCGGCATTGAAATCGCGGGTCGGTTTAAACGCCTCGGTGGTGTGCCACTTCACACCTTTGCGCAGTTTAAAAGTGTAGGTCTTCCCGTCTTTCGAGATTTCCCACTTCTCGGCCAGCGACGGCTCGATTTCAGTTGTGCCGGTTTTAAATTCAACGAGGCGGTTGTAGAGCATTTGCGAGGAAGCATTGAACGAGGGACCATCGTCGGCCAGCATGGGATTGAACGTCTTGGGATTGGCCTCCGAGCAATAGACAAAAACTTTCTCCGCCTGGGCCGAAGCCGAAAACACCAACGCCAAAAGAACGGAAAGCAAACGCACCATCGCCAATCCCCCAGAGATAAAAGTTGGATGATCAATATCATAGGGGATTTCCTTTTTTCAAAGAGCGTTGACTCTTTAGACACCGCGCCATACCGCTTACCCGGTACAAGACAAGGTAAGGAGACACCATGATCTTAGGTATCCGCGCATTCGCGCTGCTCGCGCTCGTTTGGCTTTCCACCGCCCTTTTCGCCCACAATTCGCCGCCAGCCAGAGTGCAAGAGGTGAACGTCAACGGCTTTCACGTCTATTTGGTTGATCTTCAACACGGCAATCAGTTCGGTTACGTCTTTGCCGTACCCTACGGTTCAAGCGACGACGAACCACAGTTTCGCGGCCGCGCTCACTATTTTGAACACATGTACGCTCGCGGTTCGAAGCGCTATCCGGGTCACGAAACCTTGATCAAGGCCATGACCGGCTTCGGAATGCAAAGGAACGCCGCCACTTCCTTGGATCGCACCTTCTACTTTGCCACGGGAAAAGAAGATCACGGCCTCGAGGCCATGCGCATGCACTTGGCCAGCATGGAGGCGCCCGAGCTGGAAGCATCTTCGGCCGCTCGCGAAAAGAAGACCGTGATCAATGAGGTCGTAGTTTCGGCTCCGAACCGCCCGTCTGGCGCCATTTTCTATCTTCCCTTTATGGTTTTACCTGAACAAAGCCACCCCTTGCGCGGCTACCCTATTGGCGACCTCGACACGCTCGAGCCCATGTCGCCCGACGATTTGCGCGAGCTTCACGGCAAAATTTACCACGCCGGCAATATGAAAATGGCCGTCTTCGCCAACTTCACTTCAGGAAAGTACACGCACGAGCAGGTTATAGCGGAATTGATGAAGGCCCTGCCCTCAACTCGTGAGGAAGTTCCTGCGGCCTATACGCCCGCAAATCATCCGGAACTTTTTAATAAAAACCAGGTTTTGGAAATCCATTCGAGCAAGGAACGCATCGGTGCGCTTTTTGTGCCGATTTTTGCTCACACGGATCTCGCGGCCGTAAACATGTTCTTGAAAGTTTATTCCAGCCGCTTCAGAGGTTCGGTTACCGATATCCTTCGCCGTGAGCTGGGACTCGTCGAGTATGTAGACGCGGAATCATTCCGCGTGGGCAACCAACACTACGTCATGATCGACTTCCGTATGACAGAAAGCGGCTATGAACGACGTGAAGAAATCGCGCGCTATCTGTTAGACGCCATTCGCCCCTATCAAACCGAGGCGGTTTCGCCGGCCGTGATTCAACTGATGCAAGATGCCACCCGAATCGGTTTGCGGCAGGGCGAGCGCGATGTCGAATCTCTGGTGCAGCAATTCAGCACCTGGCTTATGGACAAACGCTATCAAAATCACCTGAACCTAAATTGGGATGCCGTCGCCGCCGATATCACCGCCGACAAAATTTTAAAAGGTGCGAGTGCGATTCGTCTGGGTCGCCGCGTGGGCATCTTTATGGGGCCTGATGCTCGGCACACGCCCGAACATTCAAAACTCTACAATCTCAAGTACGGCGTGCGCGAATGGTCGGCTCCGAAAATAGGACTGGCGCTCCAGCCGCGACCTGCGCACATGGTCGTTCCAAAGCTACCCGAATTGACCCGTATCGAGCCGACGTCTCGCTACGTCCAGTGGTCCCAGCACACCGAGGCTGGTTTCCAAGAAGTTTATGACTTTGACAGTGCTTGGAATGACCGCACGCTCTCGCTCCGCTTTCAGTTCGGCGAATTAACCGCGCTCGAACAAGCGAGCCTGCAAATGTGGGTGAGCGCGGCTCGCGAGGAACTCGGGCCCGAACTGTCGACTCTCGCCAGTCAGGGCATTTCGCTCTCGTTCCAGGCGAGTCACGGTGAGATCATGTTTAACGCCAAGGGTGCGACCCATAAGGAGGCCGGCGCTCTGGCTTGGCTCTTTGGCAAGCTCACGTCCATGGCGGTCGACGTCCAAGTTTTGGATCGCCTTAAAGGCAGCGCGGCTCTGAACTATGCTCAGGCGGAAGACGGATTTCCGGGTTCAGTCGTAGCCGGATTGGTGCAAGAACTCCTCGGCCAACGCGACCGCAGCTCACTTAAAATGGCCCCAGCCATGCGCGGGGTGAGCTCTGATACAATCGGCCAGTTCTGGGAGACCAAGCTCAAGCACTCCAACAAAACTTTGGTCGTAACCGGCGCCTTCGCGGCGAGCGAAATCAAGCAGTTGAAAGCGGAAGCTCTTAAGCTCTCGCCTTCAGCACTTCCCGGCGCAACCCATCTGCAACTCCCCGCTCGCGCGGTAAACAGCGGGCTCGTGTACCGCGAGTCCTGGCGCGAAGCGAGCCAGTCTGGCGTGGGACTCGCTCGCATCTACGCCGGTCCGGCACCGGCAGAGTTGCGTGAACGCGCCGCCCTCGGAATTATCGGCAAGCTCGTGCATGAGCAAGTTTTCTTGCGCAACCGGCCGCTCGGCTATGTGCAGGGCGCCGGCAATTTAAGCGGGCCGCTACTCAGCCACTTCCTGCTCTACGGTCAGGCCGGCGATGCGACCAAATCCGAGGAGCTAACGGCAGTGTGGGACGAAGAGCTAGCGAAGTTCAAAAACAGAAAAGTTTCCGCGGAAGAAATTGAAAAGGCCCGCTCCGGCCTCCACGCCACACTCAGTGAGACACCAAGCTCCAGCGACGCCGCAGCCAACGAAATCCTCTCCAATCTGGGGATGTCGGGCTTGCCCTATTATTCGCATCGCTTGGCCGACGCCGTGACCTCGGTGACCGCTGAGGAAATTTACGCCGCCTATGACAAATACCTCTCCGAAGACCGGCCGCAAATGACTGTAGTCAAAGGTGTAGGTGACGTGATGTCGTGCGAACTCATGCTCACCGCCCGCGATCATATCCGCCAGCTCCTAAAAACGAAGTAAATCGGAGGTACGCCGTTCCTTTTCGCGACACTGTGTATCGCGAAAAGGAACGGCGTACCTGCAGTCATAGGTACGGCCTATGGCGATTATGATCCTTTCATATTTTAAATTATATTAAAACTTCCGTATAAAACTTGAAGGAATCCACTTCGAAAGGAAGTTTATGAAAGCATTGATCACTCTGTTCTTACTATTAACCGCTCAGACCCTTCACGCTCAGGCTCCGACGAAGGAGACCACTCTTGCCAATGACTCCGACTTTGTAATTTTAAGCGATGTGCAAGAGGATCACTTGGGCGTGTTTCTATCCTACACGGGAAAGCAATTTAACCACTGCGGAATCGCTCTGGTCGGTCACTCATTTGTGGTCGATGTTGAGGAACTGCATCGACACGTGGAAATCAATCAAACAGGGGGCAATGTAAAGAAGGACAGCGGCGTAGTCGAAGGCGGCAAAATAAAGTCGAAGCTCAGTCCCGACGACACGACTTTTGGACAGTTCTTCGAGATCCGTTCGCGCAACGGCGGCCCACTGCGGGACTCAATTCAGCTTTCCGCAAGCCATTCCAGCCGCCAAGCGGAGTTAATCGTGACCATCCTGCCTTGCGACGGTCTTTAATTCGGGGATCAAATTCCGACACGGTGCAATTTTCACTAATGCGAAATTTGCCGTGAAGGGTTGGCCTGACCTTGAAGAACGAGTAGAACACCCCGAATCCGGGGGAGAATATGTTATTTTTTATTTTATCATTGGCCGCATTTTTCGGTGAGGGCGCTGCCGCTTCGCAAGTTTGCATGGAAGCGGGCCGCCTGACTCAGTTCCAACAACAGGAATTGACGCCAGCCATGCGGGCGCGCGTGGTGTGCGATCTTAAGCGCGCTTTAAATCAGAAATACTCTCTTCTCCACTTGAAGCGCGACCGTTTGGGCATGGACGTGATCGCGCATCTCGACAGCTGTGCCGCCACCGAGATGGCGACAGCCGACTCGCGCCTTTACACTTTTGAAGACCGCTTGCTGCAATGTCTCGCGCCGGTTCGCGATTCGCACTTGAGCCTGATGGCGCAAACGCCACGCCCCCTAGTGGTGTCGGGGCTTTTTTTTCGAGCGGTTGGTCAGCAGATTGTATTGGCCGGCTACGACAAAAAAATCATTGCCTTAAATGAAGACGGAAACTTGCAGGCGCGTCTTCGCCCGGGCGCAGTGGTGGAACTGATCGACGGCCTTCCACCCGAAATCTGGGCCCAACAGCTCAGCACCTATATCGGCGCTTCATCTGAAGGGGCACTCAAGCACCAGGCCGTGCGCGCTCTGGGGCTTCGCGATTTCGCCTACCCGTCCATCGCGGCACTCGCGCTGAGGCTGAGCGGTGATAGCTCCGATATCCGCGTGAATTGGTTTGTCCATCCGATGGCCATGCGGGGCGACGTGCGGGATTATCTGTTTAGCCAACTGGGTCTGCGCAGTACAGTGGCGCTCGGACTTGAACGCCGGCGGCCTGTCGACGGCTTTCCCGCCGACTATGTGGGTTACGACGAGCGCAACAGCTTAGCCAGCACCATCGAGCAAACGTACTTGGCTGACGACGGCACGCTTGCCCTTCAGACAGGATTCATAGAACTCGCGGGTGGCCCGGCCTGCTACCTCAAGATCGTCAACTCCAACACACGAAAACTGAAAGCCGTCGATCGGCCCGGCGACACCGATCGCCGGATTGAACTGCAACGCTTCGTTCGCATCTGTCGTGGCGGCCGCTTCAACATGGTCGTGGACCTGCGCCGCAATTTCGGCGGCGACTTTCATATCCCGCTTGAAGATCTGGCGCTGCTGCTCCCGCCTAACTCGACCGTTCCCTCGGGTTTCCGAACGGGCCGTAACACGCAGCAACTGCGACGCGCCCTCGATGTTTACAATCTCGGCCCCGAGTTCCCCCTTAAGGATTGGAAAGAGTTTTCTCAAGATCGCTTCTTCCGCTCTGTCATACAGGCGGAACAAGAGGGGCTCGAACATATTCCCGCCGTCTCGGAACGCAATGTGCAAACGAAGGGACCAGGCTATGACGGCTCCATGGCGGTGCTGATTTCGCCTCAATGCTTTAGCGGCTGCGAGATGATGGCTCAGGCACTTAAGAACCGACCGCGCACCACGCTGATCGGCACACCCACCAACGGCACGGGTGGAATGAAGCTGGAGACTGGTGTCGATCTGATCAACGCCGTTTACCGCGATGATATCTACAGCACTGTGATGGTTCGTATTCCTAATGCGATATTCGGAATTCTACCCACCACGGTGAATGATGGTCGCCTGCTGCCGTTTGAACAAGTCGAGAGGCAAGTGCTAGAGAATCGGCCCTTAAGACCAGATGTGATTCACGAGCTGACTTTGAATGATGTTTTGAAAAATGGAGCCGACCTGAAAGAAGTGGTTGGTCAGGCACTAAAGAATGCCGGCCCCGAGCGGAGCCGGCCCTAGTATCACCTATAGATTAAGGAGCGCTTTCGGCGAGGTCGCGCCAGAACTTCTCGGTGTCCCAGCCCGGAGCACTTTCTTGCAAGCGGCGCCAGAATTCTTCCACGTCAAAACCAGGAGCGCTGTCCTGAAGTTCACGCCAGAAGTCCTCAGCGTTCCAACCCGGAGCGCTGTCGTTCAAACGGCGCCAGAATTCTTCAACGTCGAAACCCGGAGCGCTCTCCTGAAGTTCACGCCAGAAGTCTTCGGGATTCCATGCGCCCGGAGAGTTCTCTTGCATTTCGCGCCAGAAATCTTCCGGATTCCAATCGCCGGGAGCGCTGTCCTGGAGATCTTTCCAGAATTGCTCGGCATCAAAACCAGGAGCGCTTTCCTGAAGTTCGCGCCAGAAATCTTCGGGGCTCCATTGTCCGCCGGGAGCACTGTCCTGCAAGTCTTTCCAGAACTGTTCGGTGTCGAAGCCCGGTGCGCTGTCTTGCAGATCACGCCAGAACTTTTCGGTATCGAAGGCAAAGGCCGAGGTGCTGAATAGCACGCTGACCAAAACGATCAGTTTCTTCATTAATCCCCCCTAAAGGATTGTGGGTTAAATTTCCTGGGGACCCGTTACCGGACCCAAGTATCGTATTGAAAAAAGTTCCTGCAGATCAGGTAACGTTGTCAAAAAAGAATCATTTTTTAGTCATGACTCCGTTAGCTAAATGGAATGTTCGCCGTGTCATGCTTAACAGTTAGGCTGCATTTTTGATTTTGTCGGTTCTTGTTTGACTAATAATCGTTGCTTATTAATTGTACATGAGAGCTCATTCATCCCGTGGAGTTCGTCCGCGATTAAAATCTTTTTTCGGTTCATCGCCTAAAATCAAGGCTATCTATAAAGGTACGCCGTTCCTTTTGACGACACAGCAAATCGCGAAAAGGAACGGCGTACCTGGAGGCCTTATGAAGGCGTTCTTACTTTTGCTCTCGATCGCGCTGCTCTCGGCTTGCGATATGCGCGGCGATACTCCCAAGGACGGCGCAGGCGGCGGCGGCGATCCGCGCTTCAACGCCAAACAATTCCCGCGCGAGAATGGCCGCATCTACGGCGGCTGGGAGGGCCCGGAGACCAACAAAGGCGTGCGCTTTCGGTTGTTCTTTAACCGCAGCGGCCAAATCGCCATGGAAATGATCTGCGACGCCGACAAAGGCGTAACCCACTCAAGTGATATCGGCACGGTCCGGATTGAAGACAAACGCTTTACTATTCAAGGAGCCCTCAACGGCAGCAACAGCGGCGGTGTCGGCTGCACCTTTAGTTATTCGCCCGGACCGCTCATGTACTACATCCAAGACGAAATCCTGCACACATCGGCCCCCGAGGCCTCGGGTCTGAATTTCTTACGTCGATTGTGGTGAAGAACTCGGCCCGGGCCGAGTTGATTCGGGCAAACCCCTTCACTTTGGCGAAATTCATGTATATGAAAGTCCAAACAGAATTGGAATATCTATGGACCAAACATCGAAACCAAACTTCCTTAAGCTACTTTTGCAGCAAAAAGCCGCAGCTCAGAAGGCTGGTCGCGCCCATGGGATCATAGCCGATAGCGACCTCTCGAGGCGATTTGGCGTCGGCCCAAAGCCGCAACCGATACTCCGCCGCGGCGGCCGCAACGGCAGTGGTAAGCCTTGATGCCGTCGAGGGCGGCACACGCGGCGACGCATCTTCAATTTTAACGCGGCTTTACTTGAGGCGCCTCAAGTAAAAGCGCGTCAAGAGTGGCAGACGGCTAAGTTGAATAATTTTGAATTGCAGTGGAAGGAAGATGAGCCGTGACTAGACAATCCACCCTAGTTTTCCATGTCTTGCTGGCAGCGATGAGTCTGGTTACTGTCGGCTGCGCGACTCCCCTTACTCACATTCAAAAAAATGATAAAGAAAAACTGCGCGATATTAAAGAATTTGTCGTCATATTTTCGACCTCCAGTGAAGTCAGATTTGGCGAGTATCGCCCAGAATTTTCAATTTCGGCAAAGGAGTTTGATGTTCCTGAGGCCGTAAAGACATCTATTTTGACTAACCTTAGTCAACGCAACCGCAGCATGAAGCAGTTTTTAATCAGCAGTTCGGAAAGTGAAACACGACAGTTGGTCGCGCAAAATCAGGGTGCCCCGATTTTGTTGTTAGCTGAGAATGCGATTCAGGTGAACAACGGCTTCAACTACGTTGGTGTGGGTTTTGTTTTGCGGAGAAAAAATCTATTCCAAACGGACATTCGACCTTACTCAATGTTTTCGCTCTATGTGATAAATCTGAGCGAGGGAACGGAACCTCTTGCGCAGGCTTATAACTCTCATTTTGTAGGCGGGTATCAAGGCTCAATCGTGGGCGGCGTAAAGCTGGCCAAATCCGCTAATGAGTATAATGAGAGGGATCGATCCGTGCTTAAGGCGGCTTTAGGCAAAAGAATCGACTACACCGTTAGTGCTTTAATGTTTGATTTAGGATTGAGCTCAAAAAGCCCCTCGCAATAACTCGGCCCGGGCCGAGTTCAACCCGGCGGCAACCGCCAATCAATCGGCGTCAAACCGCGCGATTTCAAATACTCATTAATCTTCGAGAAATGCTTACAGCCGAAAAATCCGCGATGGGCCGAGAGCGGCGACGGATGCGGCCCCTTCAAAACAAAATGCTTCTTCGCATCGATAAACGCGCCCTTCTTCTGCGCGTAAGCTCCCCACAGAACAAACACCACGCCCTCGCGCTCGTCGTTTAAGCGGTGAATGATGGCATCGGTGAACATCTCCCAACCCTTTTTCTGATGGGACCCCGCTCGCCCCGCCTCGACCGACAATGTGGCGTTCAATAACAACACGCCTTGATCGGCCCACGATTGCAAATGGCCATGCTTGGCTGGCTCAATTCCTAAGTCCGTTTTCAATTCCTTATAAATATTCACAAGACTCGGCGGGATATCGACTCCCGGCCTAACCGAAAAACATAAGCCGTGCGCTTGACCCGCGCCGTGATAAGGATCTTGCCCCAAAATCACGACCTTCACTCGATCAAACGGCGTATGGTTCAATGCCGCGAAGAACTCCGACCCTCGCGGATAAATCACCTTGCGCGCGGCTTGCTCCTTCTTCAGAAACTGCCGCAGCTCCTGCATATAGGCCTTACCGAACTCGCCGCCGACACGATCTTTCCACGAAGGCTCTAATTTAACCGCACCGCTCTGGGTCTCTTGCTGTTCCAACATAAACTCGTTTATAGATGACCCGATGAGCCCCGCCAAGCGTCTCGACGTAAAATTTTATCAGCGCGACACGATCGATGTGGCGCGTGATCTAATCGGCAAAGTGCTGATGCATAAACTCGCCGATGGCCGCCCACTCGCCGGAATGATTGTCGAGACTGAAGCTTACCTCGGATTGGACGATCCGGCAGCCCACAGCTTCAATGGACGGCGCACGGCCCGCACCGAACCCATGTTCGGACCGGCCGGCCTCAGCTACATTTATTTTATCTACGGCGTGCACTTCTGCTTTAATGTGGTCACCATGACCGAGGGCATTCCCGAGGCCGTGCTGATTCGCGCCCTCGCGCCGCTCGACGGCGCCGAGTTTGAAGCCAATGGCCCCGGCAAACTGTGCCGCGCTCTGCACCTCACCCGCACAGAAAACGCCTTGGACCTTTGCACCAGCGAGCGACTCTGGATCGAGGACCGTGGCATCAACATCGAAGATGCGCAATTGGCCGATGGTCCCAGAATTGGAATAGGCCAAGAAGACGATCACGTTCATTGGCCCCTGCGCTTTGGTCTGCGCGATCACCCTGCGTTATCGCGCCCCGCTTTCCAGAGTGGGTTTAAGCAACCTTGACATGCTTCTTGCAAGCCTCACCTTTCCAACTGAGAGAGGTGGTGCGAAATGAAAATTTATAATCCGAACCTCGAAGAGAGGGCTTTTTTATATCAGGAAGCGCAGGACTTAGCGCCCCTAGTAAAAGATCTCGGATCACTTTCCATTATGGTTGAACAAACTTCTACTGGCGGCCGCGAGCTCGAAGCGAGCGAGAATCGTTACCGTGTTACCTTTGTCGTCGCACCCGAATCCATGGCCATTCAAATTCATGCAGAAGAGGATGATCTCTTTTCCGCGACGATTGCCGCCAAGGAAGAAGCCCAGCGCCAGCTCAACGCTCTGGTCAACGCCCTTGATCCTCAATCCGGCAACCCGACTATTTTGCATTAAATCTTAATTCGTGGTCTAAACCCCCGTAACACAACGGGGGTTTTTTTATGGAAATTTTAATCTCGGGTGCGTCTACGGGTATCGGACGCGCGACTGCGGTTCATATGGCACGCAAAGGACATTCCGTCTGGGCCGGCGTGCGCTCGCAAAAGTCCTTCGACGAAGTCCGTAAAATGAACGTTCAGGGTCTTAAGCCCGTGTTCCTCGATGTCACCGATGAAAAATCGATCGGCAGCTGCGTGAGCGAAATTAAAAAGACCGCCGGCATCTTACATGGTCTCGTCAACAACGCGGGAATCGTGGTCGCAGGCCCCGTGGAGGCTGTCTCGATGGAGGACTGGCGTCACCAATTTGAAGTGAATGTGTTCGGGCAAATTCGAGTCATGCAACTTTGCTTGCCCATGCTGCGGGAATCTAAGGGCCGAATTGTGAACATCTCCTCCATTGCGGGGAAGATTTCGAGTCCGATTATGGCTCCTTATTGTGCGTCGAAATTTGCGCTCGAGGGGATCTCCGACAGTCTACGCCGAGAGGTGCGCCGGCACGGGGTCCAGGTGAGTATCGTGGAACCCGGCCCTATCGACACGCCCATCTGGGAAAAATCGATCTCCAAGGGCGTCGAGCGTAAGAATAAATATCCTCAGGAAATTCAGGAAGCCTACGGAGCTTCGATCAATCGCTTTAACGATCGCGTAACTCAAGCCGCCGCACGCTCGTCACCCGCTTCTGTGGTGGTCAATGCCATCGAACATGCGCTCACAGCACGACAAGCGCGCATCCGCTACCCGGTCGGCCGCGGCATCAAGCTCGCGACCATCATCAGCCGCGCGCTACCAGATTCGCTAATGGACTTCGTAGTTCGGTAAACTAGGTACACCGTAGCTTTTCACGATTCAGCGCATCTACTTCGTGCAGAGGTTGTAGCCGTCTTTAAGTTTGAAGTTGGCGGGCTTAAGCACCTTCCAACCGCGATCGGTAAGAGCCTGCGGCAGAGAATCCTGGCCAGTGAAATAGCCGTCGCTCGAACCGCAATCGTTGAGTGCCTGGCCATCGATCCGGCGCCATAAAAGGGTGAGTGAGATCTGCGTCCGTGGACCTTGAAAGTAGGTCATACGAAAAGGTAAGAGATCCCCATTTTTGATCGGTACGATTTGGTCCGAGCACTTCAAACGCGGAGAATGCTCGCCCTCGTCCACCAACACATCCTGGCCGTTGATGGTAAGCGTAATGCCATCATCGCTGACAGCGGCGAACTGGTACATGCCGTCGGCATCCAAGGCGCTTAATGAAATCTGGCTTTTCAGATCCAATGCGAACCACTCTACTAAGTCATTGCCTGCTTGATCTTTTAACTTGCCCGCACCCTGAATATCAAAGCCATCGGCAAAGTTGCGGGTCGGCACGTAAATCTGACTCATAAAGAGGGCGGCATCGATCTTCGTACCCTTGGCAATATAGTCGCGGCTGGTGCACTTCATTTGATCCGCGCACTCGGCTACGGGAAGTCGGGTCGAAGAATAGTGAATTGTACCTTCGATTCCCAGCATGGGATCGACGATATTACCGGGAGCGAAGGGATCACAGATCACTTGGGCTGGAGGTGCCGGGAGTCTTGGGGGACTCGCTGGAGCGTCTGGGATTCCTGAACCAACGGAAACGTCGGCGACACCGGTCGCGGCACTGTCACTCGCCTTTTCATCAACCACACCGTCGAATTTGACTTGTCCGCAGTTTTGAAAGGCCCCCATAACTAGGGCGAGCGACCCGGCGATCAGAGCGATTTTGATACGTGAGTTTTTCAAATTAGCCCCCTGTGACGACCCAACCTGACTCTATCTCTATTCAATTTCAATGCACTGTCTTCCGTCCATACATTCGTTTACAAGGTCGACAGGTGTCGAATTCTTGGACTTTCGCCTGTTATGTATACGCATCAAAATGAGATGACGGCGGCCGGGCCCTCACTTACCCTTTTAGATGTGAGGGCACGGGGAATAGGAATCTATTTAATTTGTTTTGGTT
>JALHOQ010000059.1 GCA_022842925.1 Bdellovibrionales bacterium | reverse complement strand
CCTAAGTTGACGACAAAGCCGTCTTCCACTTCCTGGGCAATGCGCATGGCAATCTGATCGCGAGTGAGGAGTTTCATCTTCAAGTTCCTATTGCGAGAGCGTTAAGTTTTCGATGCGCTTCTCAAAGCGCCCTTTAAAGATCCGCTGCACATAAGCGCCGGAGAGATGGATTTGATCGGGATCAAGCTCGCCGATCTCCACCAGTTCCTCGACTTCCGCCACCGTGATCTTGCCCGCCGTGGCCGTAATCGGATTGAAATTGCGCGCCGTTTTGCGAAAAATCAAATTGCCGAATTTGTCGCCTTTCCAGGCTTTCACAAAGGCGAAATCGCCCTTGATCGAATGCTCGAGCACGTACTTACGTCCGCCGAACTCGCGGATCTCTTTACCCTCGGCCACCTGAGTGCCCACGCCCGTCGGCGTAAAGAAGGCCGGAATTCCGGCGCCGCCCGCGCGCAGCTTCTCGGCCAGGGTGCCTTGCGGAGTGAATTCGACTTCGAGCTCGCCACTCAAAAAAAGTTTTTCAAATAATTCATTCTCACCGACATAGCTCGAGACCATTTTCTTAACCTGCCGGTTGGCCAAAAGTACGCCGAGACCGAAACCATCCACGCCGGCGTTGTTCGAGACGCAGGTCAGATTTTTCACCCCGGTCTTGGCCACGGCGGCAATCGCGTTCTCGGGAATTCCGCAAAGGCCAAAGCCGCCAAAGAGAAGCAGCATTCCGTCTTTCACGCCGCTGATGGCGCTGTCGGCATCTTGATAGACTTTATTCACTCCACGTCTCCCTTCAGCAACTACAGTCGTTCCACGATCAAAGCCACGCCTTCACCGCCGCCCACGCAAAGCGTGGCCAGGCCGTAGCGTTTTTTCTGAGCCCCGAGCGCATGAACGAGAGTCGTCAAAATTCGCGTCCCGCTGGCGCCAATCGGATGCCCGATGGCCACCGCGCCACCGTTCACGTTCACCTTCGAATGGGGAATATTCAGCTCTTTCATGGCCACCATGGTCACCACGCTAAAGGCCTCATTGATTTCAAAAAGATCGATGTCCTCGATTTTTAATTTCGCCTTCTCGACCGCGCGGCGGATGGCATTGACAGGCGCCGTAGTAAACCACTTCGGGTCTTGGGCAAAGGTGCCATGGGCGACCACGCGGGCGATGGGCTTCAAACCCTTGTCTTTGACCGCTTTCTCGGAGGCCAGCACCAGCGCGGCACCGCCATCGTTAATTTTGCTGGCGTTGGCGGCGGTGATGCTGCCGTCCTTGTCGAAAGCGGGACGCAGTTCACTCATCTTGTCAAAGCGGGCTTTGCCGGGCTCTTCATCCTGCGCGAACGACTGTGTCGCGCCTTTAACCGTCATTTCAACCGGCACGATCTCGCCGGTGAACAGGCCGCTTTTTTGCGCGTTCTGCGCGCGCTTATAACTCTCAATCGCAAACTCGTCCTGCTGCTGGCGCGTGACTTTGTACTCCTTCACGCAGAGCTCGGCCGCATTGCCCATATGGAAGTTGGAGTACGGATCCCACAGTCCATCTTTAATCATGGAGTCGGTGCTAGTTACATGCCCCATGCGGTATCCGGCGCGGGAATTCTCAAGCAAGTGCGGAGCCAGCGTCATATTTTCTTGCCCACCGGCCACGGCCATCTGGGTGTGGCCCAAAATGATGTTGTCCGCCGCGAGCATGATGGACTTGAGTCCGGAGCCGCAAACTTTATTAATGGTCATGCACGGGACTGAAGTCGGAAGCCCGGCGTAGATGGCGGCTTGGCGGGCCGGAGCTTGGCCGGCGCCAGCAGTTAAGACCTGGCCCATAATGCACTCGTCGATGTCCGCACCTTGAACTTGAGCGTCTTTTAAAGCGGCTGCAATTGCAGTGGCGCCGAGACGTGGAGCCGGAACAGAAGAGAAGGCTCCTTGAAAAGTTCCAACGGGGGTACGGCGGGCGCTGAGAATGTATGCTGTGGTCATCTTATGTCCTTAAAGAAAGGTTTAAGTGGCCGATGTTGTGAATTTAAAAAACTCCTGTCAAGCTTGAGCTATGGGAATCTTCAGCCTTGTTTTTCTGACCCTTATGGCGCAGGCGCTGCCGCGGTCCGAAAAATTCAGTTACCCAGAGCAAAGATTTCTGGCCAAGGGAGTCGAAAAAATTCAGATTCTCGGCGTCAATGGCCACATCAAATTAACTGGGCGCCCGGGCAAGTCCTATCGCCTCAAAATTCGGCATTCCAAAAATAAAGTGTCACAGGATTGGAGTCTGTCCGTGGATCGCCGCGGGTCCACGCTGGTACTGGAAGTGTCTAGTGCGGCCTATGGAGCGCAATGGCGAGCGCATGTGCGTAAAGAACTCTGGCCGGATTTCGATATTCAACTCGAGGGTCCGGCCAAGCCCACAATCGTCAGCTGGCGCGCGGGTGAGATGGATTTTGTAAAATGGAAGGCGCCGGTGGAAGCCTCGCAAGTCGAAGGGAAAGTGAGCGTCCGCGAGGGCGGGGGCGAGTATGCGCTGCAACTCGGTCAAAGCGATTTGAACGTGGACGGCTTTGCGGGTTCTCTCACAGTAAAGGGTGAGCGCGGTCAGGTTCGCGTCGCTAAGGTGACCGGACCGGTGAACTTAAATTGGATTGCGGGCGGCGTGGAAATGAAGTCGATCGTGGGTGACGGCAAAGTCGACGCCACTCGCGGTGACCTGCGGCTGAAGGCCGTGACTGGGCGCTGGGTTGTGAACTGGGCCGACGGAAAGGCGCGGGTGGAAGATTTCTCCGGAAGTCTTAAGGCCGAGGGGCAGGGGACGGCGTGGAGCATTGGTGGATCGGCCTTTCGGGAGGTCGAAGTCAAGAGTGGTTCCGGGGCGGTCCTATGGGAGCGGAATAAGGGTGGGGCAAGAGTTTTTTTAACTTCCACTTCCGGTGAGATTTCAGGCTTAAAACTGCCGCCATTGATCGATCCGGAGGGGCGCAAGGTGAGTGAGTTCGCCATAGGCAAAAGGCCCCTTGCCCAAGTGTTCATCAGAACGGAGTCGGGAGCGATCCGCTTCCAGCAGAATTACCCTTGACCGGGGGGGTAAAATCCATCAACTTCAGCCCATCATGGCTAAAAAACCTGTTAAGAAGAAACCCGCCGCTAAAAAACCTTTGAAAAAGCCTGCAGTTAAAGCTCAGGCCAAAAAGCCCGCTAAAAAGGTCGTAGCGAAGCCTCCGGCCAAAAAGGCCGTGAAGCCCGCTCCAGCCAAGGGCAAAGCGGTAGCCAAGGCGGCTGCTAAGCCAGCGAAAGTGGTGGCCGCCAAGGCTGCCGCCCCCGCTAAGGCGATCAAACCGATCCCGCCCAAGGCGCAGGAGAAGGTGGCTAAAAAAGAGAAGACGCTCAAAGCCAAGGCTCTTGAAGCCGTGGAAACGGTGATCGAAGAGCCGGCGCCCGAAGTCGAACCGGCTGAGGAACTCTACTTAACTGACGCCGAAGGTCGCCGCTTTTGCCGAGTGCGCGATTGCGATCAGCTCGCCGTGGTCGAAGCCTATTGCCGATACCATTATTTATTGCACTGGAAGAAGATCCAGGTTCGTAAAAAGATCCTCACCGAGGGCAAGCTCGAGCGTTACATCGAAGAGCTCACCGCCCGCTATCCCGACAAATTCCTCGAAATGCTGCGCAAAGATCTGCGCAGTGAAAAAGAATTCCTCGGCGCCATCCAAGAACTCGAGATCGACGAATCGGCGATCGAGAACGAAATGGAAGACGAAGCCCAAACCTATATCGACGAAGTCCGCGGTATGGGCGAAGCCGCAGGCGAACGCACGGAAGAGGACTTTTAACGAACTCGGCCCGGGCCGAGTTCGTTGGACTTAATATTAAGCGAGTTAAATTAAAATCCCCGCCACTGTGTCGGCATCGCGGTCATCCATTGCGTCAGGGGATTCAGCTGCCTCACTCCGACCGAATTCGGCTGCTGCGTCAGATAATAACCACCCGTAGCGAAGCCGCAATTGTTCGTGGAATTCGTCTCAACCGGAACCCAAGCCCACATATTTGAACCGGCTCCGATTTCGCGAAGCGCGTCGCGAATGGACAACAGCACACTCCATTGGCGTTCCGTCTCGGGAATCCGACAGTTCGAAATTCCAAACTCGCCCAGCATCAGAGGCGTTCCAGACGGCACATAATGGGTCAAACGCCAAAGTCGCTGCTTCAGGCGGGACTTGATTTCGGAGTAACCAAGCGAGTCGATATAAACATGATTGCCCGCATAGGGATAAACGCTATTGCCGTCGTAGTAGCCGTGAGTGGAGACGAAGTCGAAGCGCGATTGCGGATTGATGGGCCCGTTCGCCGGCGTCACCCACTGATCCGACATAGCGTGATCGTCGTGATAACCCAAAACGACGGTGTTCATCAGGGTCGGGTCGATTTGACTGAGTTGATAGGGAAGATTTCCGTAGGTAGTGCGGACGGCCGGCGATTTTGTTCCCGCGTAAAAAGATTGGCTCATCTCGCAACGTTTGCCGGTGTCGTCAAATCCGGCTTCGGAGTAAACAAAGAAATAAGTCATGTCGTGGTAGGAGCGAAGTTCTTTAAGAAGTTTCGCAACATAATACTTGTACCAAGTGTAAACGGGACCGTGCGTACTTTTAAACCAAGTGCAAAGATCGTATTGCGAACCCTGTTCTCCCGAATTCACTTTTAGAAAGTGCTTAAAGGCCGCATTCTCGCTGTGCCAATGGCCGTAACCATAGCCATTAATGGGGAGCATGACTTTGAGACCGTAGGCGCGAGCTTGGTCGAGCATGTACTTGAGTGTCCGAACCTCATCTACATCGAGCGGTCCATATTGGTCGGGATTTTTCTGCATAAACGACCACGTGGTATGGTCGCTAATCCACACAGTGTTGAAACCCGCCGCCTTGATTCGCGGCAACTGTTGCACGAATTCCGCCGCACTGGCCTCGCGTGAGCGCACCGACCCCGCCGCATAAGTCACATACCAGGTGACACTGCGAAGTTTAGGAATTTCCGCAACGAGCTTGTTTTTAGCAGCCGAAGGCGCAGCTTCGACCAACGCTGAGAAACTGATTCCAAATGAAAGAACAAATAGAATGGCCCCAATACCACGATTCATACGATCCCCCATATAAACAATCCTATATGGGTTCTGAAGTAGGGTGGGCTCAAATTAGTGGCTCGAAAAGTCTCAGTTTGAAACAACTCGGCCCGGGCAATGTGAGTCCGAGCGCACTCTGCACACACCCCATCCAGCCTAGCGACCGTCGGCACGGCGCATGGTCGGTTTAGAACTCAGTATGATCTCGCTCGATCTTTGCTTGTGAGGCATTTGGTTTAAACTGCGCCCCCAAAGCGAACACTTTTCTGCCCTTGGACCATTATGTCAAATCCGATAAGGCGCGCACTCTTTTCAAAGTAAGAGGCGCGTATTTGTGGTGGGTTAAGACGCGCCTCTAGCGGGTTGGCTGTTATTTTGTCGAAATCATTAGCTTACTTATTCAATCTTGAACCTTAAGCACAAATGCTGCGACTTATAAAAATGACGAGAAGACATCGCTTAGAGACCGTTGTAAATGCAGCAGCGAATATAATTAGATTCATTGAGAGGTCGGGCGCCGGTGCTGTTGCAACCTGTTGGCCCCCCGCCTAAAACAGCGCCGTAACCGGAGGTGACCACGGTGGTGTCTGGAGACGGGTTCATCGCGTTCCCAAGCGTCCACTCCCATTGCCCAATTGCGACTGTGAAAGCTCCTGAACGGCAGGCTCGGTACCAATCGGCATTAAAGCACTTTACGGCGAATCCGTATCTGCGATCGGTGGGTTGCAGACAATAGGTGTAATGCTCGCCGTAGTTCCCCCG
The DNA here is from genome assembly GCA_022842925.1 of Bdellovibrionales bacterium. Taxonomy (GTDB): domain Bacteria; phylum Bdellovibrionota; class Bdellovibrionia; order Bdellovibrionales; family UBA1609; genus JALHOQ01. The sequence continues at coordinate 12,920 of JALHOQ010000059.1, read as the reverse complement.
CGATGGCACCTGCTGCACACAAAATGAGGAACGAAGACCAGGATCTCCCACTAAGACAAATCCCGTAGGGCAAGCCTGCAAGGTGTTGCTCGAAGTGGACGTCGCTGAACATGAGGTGATTGGCTTCTGCGGGGCCGCCGCGCCTGGGTCAAAGTTGATACTGAGTGGAACGCGAATCGGGGCCAAAGCAGGGGCGTCCACATCTCTTTGTACGATAAGCTCAGCGGTCATGGTTCCAAATCCAGTTCGGGCCATATTCGCAATTCGAATTCCCGTTACACCCTCCCGGCCGGTCGCAAAAATCTGATTGTCGGTGCTTGTTAGGTCGCACCCGGACCGGACCAAAGGTAAATTTAAATCCTCCGGCGCACTGGGGTTCACCGTCAACCCTTGAAATTGGCAGGTGCAGGTCGGACGGATCAGAAGATCTCCGAGAAGTCTTTGCAACTTGTCCCGTTCGATTCGGGATTTGTGCCTCTGTATTTCGGCAGTGCTCCGCTCTAATACCGATACGGTAAGGATGACCGCGACGCCGCCCGCGAGTGAGAGCAAGAAGGAGAGAATTAACGAACCATTTTGGCTACTCAATTTGTTAAACAACATCTATATGCCTTAAATCCCCTAGCCATTCCCAGGCTGCCGCATCCGGCTCCGGCGGCAAAAAGGTGATTGTCATTCGGATCATCGGACTGCCAGGCATTGTCCACCATTTCCCATTGTGTTCCGTTAAGGCCTGTGAGCGTGCGCCCTATTTGGCATGCGAGAGTCAGCTTCTCGATCGGACAAATACGGAAGGTTCCCAAGGGATTGACCGGCAAGGCCTGGCAGGCCGCCGCGGCCGCGCTGTAGGTGGGAGGTGCCGGTCGGGGCGCGGTTTCCACGCAGAATGTGCCCACCGCTCCGGGATATCCGATGAGTTCCATTCCCGCAGGGCAGGCTACAATATTTTTCGCGGCTGGAAATCCGCAATTTAAAATTTTGCGAGAAGATGGCAGGCCCGAGCTGGTATCGATCTCCATGGACATGCCAATGGAAATCGGTTTGTGGGAGGTTGGGCCGTCTTGACGAAACGAAACAAACAGCTCGGCCGAATACCTTCTCCCCGTATCCACGGGTCGGATATCGCGGATCAAGACTTGGTCCACCTGCAGTCTTGAGGTCGAGCGCGGCAAGGGGCGAGCCGCCTCCACGATTATATTATCCGCCGCTGTAAAGTCGCAGGATTCGCGGACAACACCGAGATCGATATTGGGGTAAATGGAATTTGTGGTATCCAGGCTTAAAGCGGCGGCGCGCGCCGTATTTTGATCGCGGTCTAAATGGCAAGCGCATGCGGATTTACGAATCCACCGTATAAGTTCCAGATTCAGCTCAAGAATTTCCGCTTTTTGGCCGGCGGAATGCATTTGCCCCATGGTCATCGTGATGAGCGGCGCGATTAAAACTCCAATTAAAATGCTGATCCCGACCGCGACAATTGTTTCGATAGCGGTGAAGCCGCGCCCTAGTTTATACAGCATCGGAATGCTCCAGGGGTAAGATGGGGCGGTCCAGCGGTCCAGTTGGGCGCGCAATCTGTAGCGGCTCGAATATTGATTTTAACTCCGTGAACATTTCCCGCCCCATCGGGCGTGATCTCCGCCGAATACTCTTCATCCACCGGGCCATGCAGATGATTGGCCAAACAGGCCCGTCGCAAATCCCAGGTATAGCACAAGCGGCCAGGATTGAATCCGACCGGCCGGATCGAATCGCAGATCTGACGCGCGTTTTGAAACGTGACCGGCGCACGTTGATTGTTTTCGATGCAATAGCTATCGGCGTCGCCTGGATTGCCGATCAGAAGAAATCCAGGAGGGCAGACCATGATTCCCAAAGACTGTGGCGTCGAGAAAACACAGCGGAGCGGTCGGCGAGTGACCGGATCAATTTGAAAAGCGACATGGGAATTGAGGGGCCTTGATATCCCGGAGTCGAGCGTTACCTCAACAATTCCTGTGTACTGGTTTGGGATTCCAGTTGCCGCTATGTTTTTCAAAAGTATGGAACTCACCGGTACACCTGGAACCAGGTCTAGCCCCTCGCGGGCCGGCAAATTGTCTGTTCGGCTGAAATCGCAAGAGGACCGAATTTCGCCGACGTTCAAAGACACTCCGGCGGTGTTGGCGGGAACGACCATGCTAGGGTTGTCAGCGTTGCTCAATAAGCAGTCGCAGAGCGGAGGACTGCTTAAAATACCGTCGATCAGCGCATCGGCCTGGGCAATATTGGCTCTAGTGTTCAGCAGCCCTTGAACCTGCAGGCGATGGGATAGCGTAGTAATTATTGATAAAATGGTTACGGAAAGAATTACGACCGAAGCCAGAGTCTCCACCAAGCTAAAGCCATATGAGCCAATGCGCATATAGACATACTTTTCATTTAGGGCGCAAAGGTCAATTTATAAAAAACCGGCTCGACTTGATACGATCGTGCCATCTCGCCAGATTTTTCAGTCGTGGCGACGCCGACCCAGGGTATTATTGAAATCAGGGGGTAGCGTGGGTTTGCGTATCAGATCGATATTCGGTTTAGCTTTGACCGGCGTGGAGAAGGAGTTTGATGAGTACCTCAAGTGCGGGATCTTGGCCCACGGGTTCCTAAGGGCCCGACATCGAGACCTGTAACCTCTGCGCAGGCCAAATGAAGATCATTGCCGCCATCGAAGGCCCGCAAGTCATAAAGAAAATCCTCACGCACTTAGGGCTGCCAGTGAAGCCACCCATTCCTTGGCCGGCCCGCGGGCCGCCGTCCAGGACCGACGACTTCCAGCAATTCCCAGACTTCGATCAAATGTGATGGCTAAGCGTTGCCGCTCAATCGAGTTCCGACCATTGGTGCGATTTGGGTGAGGCCAAACTGGGGGATTGCATTGATCCCGGCGGACTTATCTCTCGATATCGGCGTGCATCGGCAGTTGGGCCCGTCTTTAAGTATAAATCTCTATCAAGATACAACGCTCGAATTGGCGTATGGTGGAAAACTTAAATGGTTACCGAAGGCTCATCAGTTAGCTTGGGGTGCGACAGCGAAGTCGATTCACCGTATTCACTTGGCGGAAGCGATTTCGGCGGGACAGCTCGCGGATGGCTCCGAAGTTTTTGATACTTCACATGCGGGAGAAGGCTGAACGTTTGATCTTGATGTGGCCATGACGTGGAAGCCCGCGCTCTCCGGGCTTTTTAAATATTTTAAGTATATGCCACCCACATTCGCGATCGTTGGGCGTAACTTGGTGGATTACGGCTTCAAACAGAACTTTCACTTTATCGATAAAAATTCTGGTGAACCGGCGAAGCTTCAGCGCGGTATGGATCTAGGAATGAAATTAGACTTTCACAAAGTTTGGGTTTTTGAACCGAAATTTGCCTTTGATGTGCGCGACATCGGGCACTCTAGCGGTACGCCGTACCTTTTCGGTTCGCGTCAGATCTCTGCTTAATCGCTTCGAATTCAGCCTCTGCATCACGAATCAGAGATTCCGCAACCCCCCGCGCGCGCAGAACTTCAAACGCATTGGTTCGTTGCGAAGGGCCGGGCACGACGCGAAATTTCTCGCCTTCGGCGTCACTATCGCTCACATGAACAAGACGAACATTCGAAAAACGTTCTGCCAAAGAAGTGAGTTCACGTTGATGAGTCGCCACGATGGCGAGATGGTTCGACTGTGAAAGCCACTTATGCACGGCGATTTCAATTGCCTTGCGCTCCCATTCACTGGTTCCATCCATCATTTCATCGAACAAAATTAATTTAAGGCCAGGTTCAGCGGTGGCGCGCTCGATCAAGAGCGCGAGATTTTGCGCCGCTTGATTAAATTTGCTCAAGTGATTTTGCGTGTCTCCCGGACCCATTGTGTTGGTGAGAAGGCGCAGCGGAGTAAAACGCAGCGCGCGGGCCGGAACATAAGAGCCGAGCTGCGCGAGCAGCAGTTGCCCGGCGACGAGCTGGATGTAGCTCGATTTGCCGAAACCATTCGGGCCCGTCAGCATCTCGACCGTTTTTTGATCTCTCACCGACTGACCTAGAGTGAGAGAGTTGGGTACCGAAGCCTTAGGAATATCAATCAGGTAAAAAGGATGGTGCCCTTCTTCGAGTTCGATTCGCGGGTGGTCTGCGTCGGCCAAGATTTCGGGCTTAACCATTCCCGGTTGAGCGCTATAGTCGGCGAGTGTTGTGAGAAGTTCCAGTTCGGCGATCGCGGCGGCCAGAGTGGCTAAGCTTTCGATCTCGCTTCGCACACGTCGAGACGCCAGGGGTGCCATTAGTTGTCCAAGACCCGAGGTATTCAAGAAAAGAGCTAAGCCGCCTTGCCCATAAGCGGTGCGAAGCCAGAAGTCGGATTTTCGCTGGCTGCCAATGACTGCAAGTAAATCGTTAAGAAATTCGGACTGCGGTTGCGGCAGACCCTTAAGCTGGAGTCCGATCTGAGCGCTGAGGTAAGAGGCGAGGCTCAAGTGTTCGAACCGGGCGGCATTGTAAATTGCCGGAACCACAGCGCCCGCGTAGACGCCGACGTTAAACAAGGCGAAAAATACAATTTGGCTTACGTCCGCGTACTCGGGCAACGAGGTCTGGGTGATAATTGCACCTGCGCCCGCGGCTAAGAACGGGAGATGCGCTCCGGGAAGGCCTTCGGCATCGCGAATATCTTGAATCTGATGGGGCAAATTCACATGCACGGGAGGCAGCGGTCGATCGGGCCGATCATCATGACGTCGATAGAGGTATTCACGATCGGCTACGGTCTGAAAATAGTCGCGCAGATAGGCGCGAAATTCGGGGTGTTCGACCAAGAATTGAACGGCGGCGATTCTGGCTTCAATGTCTTTCGCGTTCGCGGGGGGATTTTTGAGGCTGTATTCCAGATGTCGGCGACCGAGGGTGGTCATCTTACGAGCGCCGCTCGCGGTGAGCGCATGGCGGAGGGTCAGGTCCGCGCGAATATCGGCGAGACCTTGTTCACCCAAAGAGAAGCGTTCGCGCGGGAGCGCGCCCTGCTCAAGGCGGTCGGAAGGTCGAAGCTGCTTTTCGCAGGATTTATTCTCGTCGCTCATGGCTGCGCTTGTTCCACTGCAGAAAACAGCGGAGAGCAAGGTCAGCGAGAGAAAGGACTTAACGGGCGACAGACGAGCAAACATCGAGCACCGAAACGTTGGCTTTTACTAAAATTTTGGCAAGCGGATGGGCTTTCGCATCGCCCTTCTCGCAAAACAATAGGATGTCTGCGCACTCGATAGCAAAATTGTCGGCGACAAAGTTTTTCACGTGACGGCTACAGAGGGGTGAATTGGGCGTCACGCCAAATCCGCAAACAAAGGTGGAGTCAATTTGGATGCGCGAGACAGTGTCCATTCGTTTGAGGGCGTCACCTTTTAAAAGGGCGCGCGAACAGTTTGGACTCAAGTGCGCCAGGGGATCGGCATCCGTTTGGGCGAGAGAGGGTAGGGCACAAAGGGCTAGAGACAAAATTGCGATTTTCAACATAGTTACCTCTTGTTTAAAGAGGCTTGTAGCAGAGGGCGAGGCCATTCGCTATTTTTGCTCGGCCTCGCTGAAATATTTGCGCGAGCGTATACAGGAATTACCTGGATGTGTATAACCGCGCCATGCTCATTCTGTCTCTACTCTTAATTCTGAGCCCGGTCTCTTATGCTCACTCGTCGTGCGAGAGCCAGCTCGCTGGTGTCTTCTATGAAGACCTGCTGGCCGAGCCGCCCGAAGACGATATGGGTATGGATTTCGCCCTAGGCTATTCGGATTTTGCAAAACGGCACAAGGCTGAGCCGGGGAAGCTCGTCTCGATGACGACGGAACTGTTCGGCGAGAGATTGGCGTTAGCGGCAAAATATAAAACCTTCTTCGCAACCCAAATGACTACGCTCCACAGTGGGCAACCCTATTGGAAGGCGCGTTTAAACGGAATTTCGAACGAGCGGGCGTTTAGCTTCGGGATTCGCGACAATCCACGGTCGGATATTGTTTGGCGTTTTTTTAAAGAAAATTTTAAAAAGACCGGAGAACGAACAAGCATCGATACTCGCGGGTTTCCCCTTTATCCGGGTGAACGAATGGCCGCAGGTGAGGTGATTGTTGTTCCCTATGACCGGATTGAAAATTTGCAGTTTAAAATGTTCGTGCTGGATTCTGGATATTTTTATCTCGAACATGCGCCGGATTTGCGCGTGCCGGAGTTAATGACCGTGCTGAGCCGCTTGTGGGATCGGTCGTTAGATATTCGATTGAGCGAATCTGAGCGGCTGCTCGCGTTTTGTGAATTTGAGTGGCTGTGGTTTTGGACCAATCCCTTTGGCCGAGGCGGAGCCTCTATCGGCGCGACGATGGCTTTGTTGTGGGAAGTGGACCGAACTTTGAAGACAGGTCAGTTTGTCATTCGCAGGAAATTCTATCACCAAGATCTCGAAGCGCTGTCGCGGACTTTGCCGGAGTATATTGAATGGCGGATGAAATCTTTGTTATTTACTCGCGATTTATCAGGGCGAGTGGTACGCTTGCCTGCGCTTCCAAAATTCGTTTCTCCTCACTTTCTGTCTTAGCTGACATTGAAACTTTGAGAAACTTAAACGCCTCTGACAATCGATCTGTTAAAATCACTTTTTTCTGCTGGTTAACGCGTGCTTTGAACTCGGCAAGCAGCCAATCATTGATCACGAGATACAATGGGCGTAGCCCCTTTATTTTTTGCCCCTCCGTTCGTCTAGTTTGACGCCGAAGGACTCACACTTCAATTTGTACTAAAGTCGGGTCGCAGGTCGGCTCAAGTACGTTCAGCGAAAGTACGGAAACCACATTCGGTTTTCGACCATGAGTGAGTTGGCTCAAAAGCGTGATTGGAGTGTCAATAAACGCTCCAGAGTTGACGCCGATTGCCGTGCCGACTACTCGCAAATATTCTTGCTGAAAGCTTTCTTTTTGCATCTTTGGCCCGTCGAGCAGTCCGCATCTCGTTTACACGCGCACTTCTGGTCGCTTCCAGTGCCCTCACAAAAACCAGACGAACATTCCCTATCCTTGTCGCAAGACTGCCCCAATGACTTTGTTCTATCGGCCAAACACAGATTCTTCCCCAGAGTATTTTTACAGAAAGTTCCAGGAGTGCAATCCTTATCCTGTTTACAGGCGCATTTCTGATCACCGCCAGAGCCCTCGCAAAAACCCGACTTACACTCTCGATCCTTATCACACGACAACCCAAGAGCCTTGGTACCGTCGGCCAAACACTCATTTTGGCCTGTTGTATTCCTACAAAAAGTGCCATCCGGACAGTCTTTGTCTTGCTTGCACTTGCAAAGTTTTTCATCGCCTTTCCCATCGCACAATCCTGATCGACATTCTTTATTTGATGCGCACTTGCCGTCTAATTCTACGGTCGCGTCCGGAAGACAGACATTGATCTTTCCACGCTTTCCGCAATATAGTCCCGCCCCGCAATCGCCATTAACTTTGCACACCGATGCGAGTACGTACCTGGACGTAGCCAAATAGTGGTAAATGGTGCGCTTACTGGCGACGCCGACATTACACATCTGATAGGTTTCAGGTTGGTCCGTACTATAGACTTCATGAAGACAATTTCTAATCTTTTTCTCCTTGCCGTATTCATCATCGAGACCGAGCGCATGCCCCACCTCATGCCAGTAAGTTCCATTGTCGGTCATGGTCGAGAAATTATTGAACTGAATTGGAGATACCTTGTAGACTTGATTGCCACCATACGCGAGAAAAGTTGTCCCAAAGCGAATCTTTAAAAAGTCGTCTGTCTTGAGACTTTTTAAGTCAGGATACTCGTCGTCGTTGAATCCTTTAAGAAATATCTTAAGTGTGAAAACACCGTCGATCGACCAATATTTCTCCGCGGTTTGAATGAAATTCTTAAAAACAAAGTCTTCTGGCGTGATTCGCTCTATCACGCCAGCGCCCGAAGCATGAGTGTTTTTCCACAACAGCACCTCGCCCTTTTTTACTCGACAGCCTTCATCTCTAATGAATACGGGCTTGTTGTCTTCATCTTTTCCATTTCGATAGGCGAACTCAATTTTTCCCAAGCTGATATGCTTGTTGGCTCGATCGCGCTTATGTGCATCATCGCCAAACATATCCTTGTAGGACTTTTCCTTTCCTTCGAAAAATGTGGGTGTGGCACACAAAGTGTCTCGAATGGGCCGCGATCCAGCTAGCAGTCTCAAGGGACCACTCGTCGCCGAAGCGGGATCCAGTGCGGCAAGCTCATACAAATTCGCTGTGTGGGATGCGTCCAGATCGATTCGGTCCTTAACTATATCGTTAATCTCAGGCAAGTAAGGGATTGTTAACTGCCAAACTCCACCCTGGCGGGATAGAAAGTAACGGTATTTTTGGCGAGTGACCGCCTTCCCGTAAAAGTTGTACTCGCCTTTAATAAATTTGCTCGGCAATTCTCGAGCGCTCAACAGCCCTTTGATAGCCTCGTGTTCTTTATTGTTAAGGATTTCAGAGAGTTCATCTCCCTTGGTATCTCGCTTTCGGTTGCACTCGACAATCCCTTCATTCCAGGTCGCGCTGCCCCTGGTTTCGTTATCAGCAAAAAGTGTTTCGTAAAAAGTAACTTCATCCTTAGCAGGGGTAGCCACTTTGGAGTTTCGAACGGCAAAACAAAGCGTTGCGGAGGCCGCCTGGCCCAAAGAAAACATAAGGATTAAGCAAAATATTTTTGCCGTCACAGCCCCTCCAAAATTAAGATTTCTTGAGGTTAGATGGATTCTCTCAGGAGCTCAATCACGACTCCGTGCCAAATGAAAAACAGGACTATCGGGTGGTGCGATCGACCATAGTTGACGAATATTCCTGATATTGGCTCATTCAGAATGCGCAAAATTGCTAGGCAGGGAACTACAAAAAATGTTCCCCAAAGCAAAAAGGCCGCTTCCGTCCTGAATTAAAGTCAGCGTCTTTTCTTCCCCCCTTCAATGCGATGAATAGCATTGATTGCCGTCGTCCTAGGTATCCCAAGCCGCCGGGCGATCAACCGCGAGCCGCAGATATCAAGCCGCACTTCTGATTAATCAGCTTTTTGCGTTGAAAGAGTATTTCTACACGGCCCTGGACGCTCGATTTGGCGCCCTTCTTGCTTTTGGGTACCTTTGGTTTAATAAACGCGCGATATTTAACCCACAAATGGCCGATATTTGTCCTGAAATCGCCAGAATCGGCATTGGAGTAGCCTTTGAAATTTAGATTGTACGATAAGATGGTATTGATTTTCATCATCCTTGTCGTTACAGCCTGCTCTCGCAAAAATGACGGGGGTGGCGTCGTAGATGGTGGTGGCGGAGGGGAGGTGGGGCAGAGCTCCACCAGGCAGGTTAAACAAGCCTTTGTCGAAGCCAGAGCACTTGTTGAAGCTCGCGACTATCGAAAAAACCTATTTGCTCAGTTTGTGATCGCGGCCAGTGGTCGCCTGAATTTTGATAACGGCGGAGTCCCCGAATGGCCAAAGCCCTTTGGGGACCAACGCTTGTTTAAGGCTCAAGCTCGGCCAAACCCCCTGGGACTGGATCCACTTCATTTTCTGAGTTCGGACGACAACTACTTTCCCGTGATTTGGGAGGGGTCAGCCGTGATGGCGCTGCTCTCCAATCCAACCACCTATCTTGAAAATGGTAATTGTCCCGCCGCCAACAATTCTCATGCTGATGCCTCTGTCAGTGAAAATTCCCTACGAGGCCGCCTCTGTTTCAGCATCGGAAACTTGCGACGTCTCCCTCCTGAGCATCTCCTTCAACATGTACTTTCGCTAATGGCTCATGAAGCGGTTCATTTGGGTGGCGGCGAGGAAGACGAAGCCAATTTGGTTCAGAGACGTTTTAACGAATTTTTCACCTTATATTTCACAAAGCTCAAGTTAACTAAGCAAACCGACATCACTCGTCAGCAGTTCTGGTCGATTCAGTTGACAGTCCGCGAGCTGCAAGACTTTATCGACGGTGAACGTCAGGAAGCAGCAAAGAAAACAGAGCGCCCAACTAAGTACAGGCGTGGTATGGAAACACTCGCTGGACAGCTAATCGACAAAATTCGCAATTTGCCCTACTTTGCCGATCCGATCCGCCTAGGTTACTCGGTCAAACCCTTAAACCCGCAATACTATGACAACTACGCGAATGCGGCGCTATCATCATTGGTTCACGCCCATGGACTCCATGGAATCCTTCGCAGATGGGCCCCAAGGAACGCTGATTTATCCGATGTCGAGAATCGACTTATGGAGCTAAATTTCGTTCTCGAGCGCACTCGCCGAAATTTTTTAGCCTATGCGTTTGGACTCGGCCCGAGCTATTGCGAGCTGCCTCCGGCACGCAGCAAGCGGTTTCCCAAAAGCCCGACCACAGGGGAACTTTTAACAATATCGTGGCTACCAGACCCGGACAAAACCCTTGGCAATCACAGCTTTTCTAGTTGGGGAGAGTTTACTCCCCCCAGGGAATGTGCGCCTGGTTCCTCTCGGGATGTGCTACATCTCAAGTTTGCCGACCTTGGCACAATGCCGAACCTGTCCTTGACTGAGATCGAGGCTCTCACCGAGGAGCAACTGAAAAGTCTGTGTTACCTCGATGAAGAAGGTGAATACCATTCCGACGACTTCAGTCACCGAGTAGGAGTGGGCCGTCAATTGCAGTGTCGAAAGGAAAAATTTCTTAAAATGACCGGGAATTCCGCAGAAATCTACTACGACCAGAATATTCGGCCCCGATTGAAGTATGATGCCATGAACGGAACCTTAAAATCGCGAGTTTCGGACCTCCATTTTCAGCCGCACGTGCCAATTGCTAAGACTTCTTTGGACATGTTTAGATTGATTACATCCGTCGCACATTCCCTTTCGGACGCGGAATGGAGTGACCATCCCTTGGCGTTACAAGATGAACCCCTGCGCTCTCGATTGCGCGAGATTAGGGATCTGAAAGACCATTTGCCGCCGGGTTCGATGTCGGCGGATTACGAGGAACTACGAACTTATCTGAAGTCCTACTACGGCGCTGTACTTAGTACGCTCGGACCAGACGCTCTGTAGATTTATCTCTAAAAAGTCGGATCAGCCACTGGGGTTCTTTTGTTCTGAAGCGGAAGGGCAGCCATTCAACCGTCGCCCCCTCTCACCACAATCCGGCGAGCTTCATGATTTGATAAAAGCTGCCATGTAAAAGGTCCGCCGGCTGGTCGAGACCCTGTGTTCCAGGGGCGAGCCATATGGCGGCGCAAAACAGAATGGCTAAAATGATCCAACTAGAACGAGTTTGGAGTGCTCGCTCTATCGGCGGGCGTGCCTCTGGGCTATTTTATGTATAACGCATTTAAGGCCGCTGGGCCTCTCTACTAGATTTTCTGCAGGTGACTTGTGTAGTGCGCCAACCGATTTGGACTGAGCCGAATTGGTTGGCACAACTGAAAATAAACCGAAGTTAGACATAGATTTTAATATGGCAATGATGTGAAGACGACGCCGGGGCTAATGGTCCTGAGAAAAACTCCAGCTGCGGTGAACAAAGTCACTCTGCCATTCGGCTCGTAAGATCGTAGTCCAACAACTATCCCATTGTTATAGTCGAACTGATAGGCGGACAGTGAGCCAGTAAGTCCAGTATACTGAATGGCTTTCAACGCACCAGAAGCGTTAAATAGAACCACAGCCCCACTGCTATAGAAGGCGCGAGTGCCGATCAAAGTTTGGCCGAAATAATCGAACTGGTAAGCCGTCAAACCGTTCGAACCAAAGGTACAGTACCGAATGGATGAAGTCGGCTGTATTGTGTCGTACAAGCTGTCTCTCGACACTTTTCCGTTTATTAAGATGGGGCCGGATTGAGTACAAGTTGTCACTCCGTAGTGTGCGGCCGCATTTTCCACCTTGAAGGCCAATAAGGTCAGCGCTAAGAGACCGAAAAGAATGCTAAACTTCACATATTTCTTATAAACCAATGTAGTCATTGAATTCCCCTTTTCTTAGAGTCTAGGGCGACGACATGTTCTGTTGGTCTCAAAAATTTGCTTCGAGACGTCTCAGGTTGAGACGTAAGAACTGGCCGACTTGCCTGTGGGCAAGTCGAGCCTCCCAAAGAAGGTAGCCTAGCCAATCGAGCTATTTGGTAAGAAAGCGGTTGTGAAAGTCCATGTAGAGCCAAAGATGATCCGTTAATGCTTCGGCTTTTTTGGTGGTGCACCAGGTTTTTCGGACCATCCGGTTTACGTCGTTCGAGGAGCTCGAGTTGGGTCATCACGATATGGGTGGTGCCGTCGGAGTAAGGTTTTTTGAGCACGTAGACGACCTCGTCTCGTTGGTTTAGGTGAAGTCGCTCGAGGTCGACGGCTGGTCTTGCGATGTAGCGGCAGAGGTTTTCGATTTTTTCCCGCTCATTTCCGGCCATTGCAACTCCGGCGTGGAGCGAGAAGCCGGAGTTGGCGGCGACCAGCCCAGCAAGGGCGTCTTTGCGCCACACTTTAAGTACCGAGCCATGGTGGTGCCGAAGACCAAGTCCGAGCCGGTCGAGATGAAGGAGGATGACAAGCCCCCAAATCCCGCATCAGCTGGGCCAGGCTATTGAAGAGAGTTTTCAACGTCGATATCGAGATCTGCAATCTCTGCGGGGGCAGAATGAAGATCATAGCAAGTATCGAGGATCCTCAGGTTATCAAGAAAATCCTTGAGCACTTAGGGTTACCCTCAAAGCCACCCATCCCATGGCCGGCCCGGGGACCGCCACAAAGGGCCGACGACGACTTCCAGCAGTTCCCAAGTTTCTACGTCACGTGATGGCAGAGCCCTCGTGCAGGGCCGAATTGCGTTTAAGGCCTATCTAGCCCAGCAAAAGATCTATCAAAAATCC
>JALHOQ010000058.1 GCA_022842925.1 Bdellovibrionales bacterium | reverse complement strand
AAACTCCGGCCGGTAACACGCAGGTGCGAGAGCCCAGCGAACCCGCGCCTCCCGTCATGGTGAGGGATCCGCCATTGCCACAAGCCTGACCGAGAATGACAAACGCTGTGACCGCGACCAAACAGACGATCAAGACAGGTTTGCGCGCGCGAGATTTCACCTTCACGACCTCTTTAATGGTATGGACCCGTGCAATCGTAAGACGTTTTTGAAAAGTGGGTCTCGTTTCCATTCATGGAACAATGCTTATAGTAAAAGTCCCACGACTGCTCGGCCGTGGGTTTACGCGCCGGCATGGTTTTGCGGAAGTGCATGCCGGAGGCGGTAAAAGCATGGCCGCTGGCCTCGCTGGCTTCATCGGATTCAGGCCATAGGTATCCGGAGGAGTCCGAGGAGGAACTGCCGCTCGAAGCGCACCCCGCCACGAGCCACACGAGCAATCCCAAAATCATCCTGATTTTCCGGTCCATGTTTTCATCCTAACATGCGAAGGCACCGCGGGCCCAACCCGACCGGACTCGACCAAGGTTCGCCGTCGCGCTCGGCCGGCACGCTTACTTCAGAATGCCGCCGCTGCGCTGTTGGGCGCCGTTGTTCAAGCCACCCCACACGATAAACGCGTCTCCGGTCCAGACAGATGCCGCGCACTCGCGAGCCGAAGGGGCACCGGCCGTCGGCAAAGGCTTCCAGGTGTTGGTCGCGGGTTCAAAGACGGCGCCGTCACTGTACGTCGTGCCGGCAAGATGTCCGCCCCAAACCGCGATTTGCGTCGGGCTTGCGGCCATCGAAGCCGCCGCTCGCGCCGGGATGGGCGCGTTTTGCATTCCCTGCGACCATGTCTGTGTCGCCGGGTCGAATACGAGTCCGTGCGCAAAGCCAGTAGCGGTTGCGCTATGGGGATCGACCATATTGGCGCCTCCCCAAAAATAAGCTTTGCCGCCCAATACCGCGCCCGAAATAAACGAGCGCGCCTCGGGACCGGTCGGTGCCTGCGCCCAAGTATTGTTGGCGGGAAAGAAATTGGCGGCGATATCAAAAATCAAACTCGGAAAATTTCCAGCGTAGGTCATCATGCGATCTGCGAGCCAAACCGACGCATGTCCGAAGCGAGCCACATAAAGCCCGTTCAAAACCGGCGCGTTGGCCATTTTCGTCCACGCCAGGGTGGTCAAATCCAAAGAGTACGTTTCGTAGTACCAGCAGAAAGGCGCACAGTTCCCAGAGTACTTGCGGCCACCAAACTGAATCAGTCGATCACCCGTCCACACGGAAGTGGCCGACAAGCGGCCTGGAGGATTGTTGGTCGTGTTCAAGCGAGTCCACGTGTCCGTGGCCGGATCATACGAATCAACGAACGTTCCGCTGCCCAGAATAGCCGCGTCGTTGTTTGTGCCCCCAACCAAAAGCATTCGCGTGCCCGTCCACACGGCCGAGGGACAATTGTTGTCCGTGGGGGAATTGACAATACTGAGGGGCGACCACGTCGCCGCCGACAAATCCTTGGGCCCCGTGGGCATTGCGCTGGGTCCCGGTGAAGGCGCGGGTCCTGGCCCCGGAGTCAGCACCGGTCCGTTCAAGGAATTTTGATCGGACTTGGCCGGCGTCATGGCGTTATTGCAGTTTTGAAAGAGCACGATCGTGCCCAATGCGAGCATCGAGAACGCGAAGAGTTTGCCGCGATTTTTCATCCCTATTCCCCTGTTCTATTTAGATTACCAAACCCGGCGGCCAAATTGCCGTGACAATTCACCAGAGGCGCGGTTCAGATTGAGACGACTGACGCAACCTGTTTAAACCCGAAGCTTTTTCGCAACAGCTGTGGGAATTTCGCATCCAACCTCATTCGCGCTGAATTGAGACGCCATAAGAATTTCAAGCTCTTAACTCACTATATTAGGACCAAACTCGAGTCTGGATGGCTGGGCATGAACCTTGTAGTAGTAGTGCTTATGTTCCTACAGAGAACCATTCGTGAGAAAGCCATTGTCGAGGGCGTCGGACTCCATACCGGGCAGCCGGCCAAGCTGACGTTTTGTCCTGCCCCCGAAGGCACAGGGATCTATTTCGTCCGCCGCGACATGCCCGGAAGCCCGGCCATCGCCACCCAAGCGGACCGCGTGACCGCCACCACGATGGCCACGACCCTGGGCGGAGACGCGTTTTCGGTCGCCACGGTCGAGCACTGTCTTTCGACGCTGGCGGCCTTAAGGATCGACAATCTCTTTATCGAACTCGATGGCCCCGAAATTCCGATCGGAGACGGCAGTGCTTCTCCCTTTTTGGAGGCCATTCTAAAGGCCGGCCTGGCCGAGCAGAGTCAGCCGCGCAAGTACGCTTACATCACCCAGCCGATCATGCAGGGTGATCAGGAGAAGCACGCTTATGTCAGTCCTTATAACGGGTTAAGAATCACCTGCACGATCGAATTTCCGCACCCGCGCATCGGTCATCAAACTTTAGATATCGAAATCAATGAGCAAACGTTCGCCCGCGAAATCTCTCGAGCTCGCACGTTCGGATTTTTAAAAGACGTCGAGGCTCTTCGCGCCAAGGGCCTGGCCCGTGGTGGATCGCTGGCCAATGCGGTGGTCTTGGATCACACCGAGGTGCTCAACCCCGAAGGACTGCGTTGGGAAAACGAGTTCGTGCGCCATAAAGTTTTAGATGCATTAGGCGACCTGGTGACCCTGGGAATGCCGCTTATGGGTCATGTAGTCCTGCATCGGGCGGGGCACGACCTGATGAATCGGCTGGTGCGCAAGATCCTCGAAAGCCCCGACCGCTATCGACACATTGAGCTGGGGGCCGATCTGCCGATTGACCCACCGTACCTCCAGAGCTAAAAATCTCCTCACATGCGTAAATCTAAGGAGAAAGTCATGATCATTGGGGTGCCCAAGGAGATTAAGATCAGCGAAAACCGCGTCGGTTTGACCGAGTCGGGCGTGAAGCAGTTGGTGAAGGAAGGGCACACGGTTTATGTCGAAAATGACGCCGGTGTCGGTAGTGGAATCACCAACGACCAATATGAACGCGCGGGCGCGAAGATTCTGCCGACCAAAAAAGAAATTTACGCCAAAGCCGATATGATCGTGAAGGTGAAGGAGCCGCTCCCCGACGAATATGATCTGATGAAAGAAAATCAGATTGTTTACACCTATCTGCATCTCGCGGCGGAACCCAAGCTGACTAAAGTTCTCTGTGATCGCAAAGTGAAAGCGGTTGCGTACGAAACGATTCAATACTCGGACGGTTCCCTGCCTCTCCTCACCCCGATGTCGGAAGTCGCGGGCCGGATGGCGACTCAGATCGGCGCTTACTATCTGCAAAAAGATCATGGCGGTAAGGGCATTCTCCTCGGGGGCGTGACGGGCGTGGCCCGCGGTCGAGTCGCGGTGATCGGCGGCGGCATTGTCGGCGTGAACGCGGCGAAGATGGCAGTGGGACTCGGAGCTGAAGTCACGATTTTGGATGTGAACCGGGCTCGCCTAGAGTACCTCGATCATATTTTTCAAGGCCGCATTTCGACTCTGTACTCGAACCCCGGTAATATTGAAAAGACCGTGGCCGATTGCGATCTGTTGGTGGGTGCCGTGTTGATCACCGGCCATAAAGCCCCGATGTTGGTGTCGAAGTCCATGGTCACGTCCATGGGCGCGGGCGCCGTGGTGGTGGATGTGGCTGTTGACCAGGGCGGTTGCATCGAGACGTGCAAACCGACTTCGCACACCAATCCCACTTATGAAGTGGACGGCGTAATTCATTACTGCGTTCCGAATATGCCGGGCGTGGTAGCGCGCACTTCGACTTACGCTCTGACCAGCGCGACCATCAAGTACGCTTCGATGCTCGCCGCGATGGGAGTGGAAGACGCGATCGCCAAGGATCCCGCTCTGTTCAAAGGTCTGAATGTCTACAACGGCTATGTCTGTTACGAGCCGGTGGCGAAGGATCTGGGTATGGAGTATCGGCCGTATAAGATTTAAACTCGGCGTGAGCCGAGTTTTACTCTGTACGTACAGAATTCACCAAATCACAATCGTCCCCCAATTTTCGGTGCTTAGAACTGGCACCTTGAATTTCTCCAACACCTCCATTGTGTCGCGATGGGGGTGACCGTAGCGGCGCTTTCGGGCGCTGGCGATGGCCATTCTCAGCTTCGGTAGTTCCTTGAGCAACTCCTTCGAGGTCGAAGTGCGGCTGCCGTGATGGCCGAGTGCGAGAACTTTCACTTCGCGCAGACCTTGCATTTGCCGTATCCAGATTTTTTCCATTTTCTTACTTGAATCGCCGGGCAGGAGTAAGCTCCGCCAGTTTACGACGGTCGAGTGATCATTGCTGGCGAGCCGTACTCGAGAATTCAAACTCTGTACGTACAGAGTTGTCGAACCGGCTCGGTCGCTGCCACCGCCACCTTCATAATCCTCCGGCCGCCAAACCACAAACGGCGGCTCCTGTCCACACGCACTCACGCGCTCGACCATGGCTCGCTTACGCGCCTTCGGCTCGCCACCGGGCAGACCCTCACGGCAGAGATTCGGCAGAAAATAACGGGCGCGACCGACAAAGCCGATATGGTCCGTATCCCAGTGGCTGATCAGAACCGAGTTGCGCCGCGCCCGACACTCGCGCATCACCTCGGCCCACGGCGCGCGTTCTCCACCCATATCGAAGTGCCGGCACCAGCCGCCTTCCACGCGCGTGACCCACAGGCCCTGACCCACATTCCAAAAAATCCAGCGGGGAGCGACTTCCATCTCCACCACCTTGGGCAAAAACAAAACGATCAAGAAAACGCACGCGCGCGCCGCCATGGCACCTCCGCTATCAGCAAGACCAAGTGCAAAACTAAGGGAATTAAGAACAGCCGCGGACCCACCGCGATCCAAGGCGCCGGCGTCGCCACCGGAAAGTGCTGCAGAATTTCGAGCAGCAGGGTCCACATCAAATCGGTGACCGGCAAAAGCCACGGCACCAACACGGCCAGAATACAGAGCGGCAAGAGCACGCCGCCGATATAAGGTGTGACGAGCACATTCACCAGCACCGTCGACGGCGCACTCGGGCAAAACGGCAGCAGCATAAGGTAACAGGCGAGACTAAGAGAGAGATTCGGCCACTGTGGGAAGAGCCGAGGCAGGGCGATAGCCAAAGCGCAAAGCCAGCACATCAAGAAGGAGCGGGAGAACAGCCAGGCCGGGTGCACTGCCACAAGCGCCACCACTGTCACCAGCTCTAGCTGCAGAAGCGAGAAGCCGACCGACCGCGCGACCAAGCCCATCAACCGCCGCGCCCATGCTCGCACGACGGGTGCCCCAAACCCGGTGAGCCAGCAATAACCGCCTAAAACCAGAAGTCGAACGCGCACCGGCAAGAACTTCAGCCAGTGTTCAAGAAAGTGTAAATGCGCGCCGCTCACAATCAGAAGGTGAATTAAACCGACGTCAATCCACAGTTGGCGATTGGCGCCGCTCAGCTCCGAACTCGCACAAATCAACGCCGAGTAAAGCTCCCGATGTTCGGACGCCGGCATCCATGTCGAGCAAATTTCTGCACCATCCCAGATCATTTTGTAAGATCCATGCAATCGGGCGCGCCGTCCTCATCTCTCAAAAAACAAATGAAGCGAAAACTTAAAATCCGGATTTCGAATTTAAGAACATGAATTCGGCCAGCGAAATTTATCCGTGTTTCGGAACAATTCTCAAAAATTATCACCACTTAGTGCTGCCTAACGGTTATGCAAATCGCTGAAACCCGCTTCTGTATTAAGGTCTAGGGGTGGTCACTAGTAGGAAGTCCACATTTTGTGTGGATAAATCTTAACTGATTCCTAATAACTCAGCACAGTATTGCAAATAACCCACAGTTCTCTATCATCTAGGAGTGGAGGTCAGAATGAGGAAGCGCGCAGTCATTATCGGTGCACTCACCCTTTTCAGTGCCATCAATCCAGTCTTTGCCGCGGTACCGAAAAAACTCAATGCCTTCCCAGAAGGTGACCGACTGATCTACTCGCGGTTGGTCGACGCTTACCGACGTAATCAGTTTGAGCACGTCATTCAGCAACGGCAGTTGCTCGAAAAAAATTATCCCTCCAGCATTCATCTCGATAACGCATACTACCTTTCGGGAATGATGCAGTTTCAAAATGGCCGGTACGGTGAAGCGATCCGCGATTTCAACACGGTGACCGATCGATTTCCCAGATCCAATAAGCGCCCAGGCGCTCTGTTTGCGATGGCCGTGACGTACGACCGCCTCGGTCTTAAACCACAGGCCGCGCGAGTTTTAGAAAGCTTGATCAAGGAATATCCCGGCAGCCAAGAATCGCAGCGAGCTTGGATGCAGATGAAACTTTTAAAGCAGGCGTCCAGCAAATAGATCGGCAAAAAAATACTGAACAAGGATGTTCGGGGTATGAAAACAATCTTAGGTTTATTCACCATAGTTCTCGGTCTGCAAGCCCACGCGGCCAAATTCGATCCGCCCGATCTTTCGTATGAGCAGGAGCTGCACCGCCAGTATTTGCGCAGCCGCGGACTGGCAGAGGTGCCGGCCGTCACCCGCGACTCGTACATCGAGAGCTATCGCATCCAGACGGGCGAAACGTTATGGAGCCTCAGCCAGACATTTTATGGCGACGGTCATTTTTGGCCGCGCGTGTGGGCGCAGAACCAATCGATCACCAATCCTCACTTGATTCGGCCGGGGCACCATCTGCAGTTCATGCTCGGCTCCGAGGATGAGACACCCTCCTTCCGCGTGACCGAGGATGAGGACGCCGGAGTCGAACTTGCGGCCAGTGCGAACGCCAACCCCTTGATCGACATTCCGCCGCCCGAGATTCCACCCAAAACTTTGATCAAAGTGCCGAAAAGCTTTCCCGAATGGCAATCGGTCTACAGAGAGAAGCCGGTTCAGATCACGGATGAAAAAGGCCTGTTGAAGCAGCGCAAGCCTTTAGTCGGTAAAACGTATTTAACGGCGTTTGTACAAGAAGAGCGGCTCGATTCGCTGGGCAAGTTTATGGAGACCGATTTGGAATCGGCTCTCCCGGTCGTGAATCAATACGTATATGTGAAACTCAAGAAGGGCGTCGGCGGCGCGGGTCAGAAAATGCTGGTGGTGCGCGATGCCGGGCGGATTCGCAAGCAGAACCGCCAGACAGAAATGCAAGTAGACGCGTATCTGATTCAGATCGCCGGCGAAATCGAGATCAGCGAGAAAGTCGACGCGCCGGAGGAAGATGACGACTTTGACGTCTATCGCGCCTTAATCACCAAGGCCTTCAGCCTCTCGGGTGAACTCGCCGAAACTGTGGGTCTCATTGCGGGGTCGGCTCAAGAAATCAACCTCAACCCCAATGGCGAGCCGGGCTCGGGCACGGCACAGATCATCGGATCGGCTAAGAGCGTTTCGAGCGGACTTTTTGCCGCCGGTGAAATTGTGTTCTTGAATAAGGGTTCCAGCGCGGGTTTGGCGACCAATCAAATTTACGACGTTTACGGTGACCGTACGATCCGCAAGCGCCGAACGACCGTGCCATTTTCTCCCTCCTCATCGGGCACGCTTCGCATCGTGCGCGTAAGCGAAAACTTGGCCACGGCCGTCTTACTCAGCGCCCGCGACAGCGTTTTTCCCGGCGACGTCATAAGGCAGGTTTCCTCACGGCGCAACGACCGTGAGATTCTCGAATTCAGCGACGACGCGGGTAGCGCCGCGTCCGAGGACGACGTCGAAAATGAAATCGATTTGGACGGTATCGACGGCGACTTGCTCGACGGCGGTGGCGGTGCGAGCGATGGAGCGATCGATGACTCGGAGTTCGACGACGAATTCTAGTCCGGATTCCGGTCGCGCGCCGGACGCGTAGAACGTATGCTTTTGTTCTGACTACTTGGTACGGGCTTGCATTGGGGATCTCCTGAAGAGGAGGAACCCCGTTTTGTACGATTTAAGAATTTCCCTATTCAATCAGGTTTTTGGTTCATCGGCTGAGGAGGCCCGGCGCATTCTTGAGGTCTCATACAATCGAGGAATCGTGTGGTCGCATCGCGAGTGCAGCGACTACCCCCGCTTGTGGAAGTCTCTGTCGCGATCACCCCTTTTGTTTTCTTACATGGGTCGTCCGGTCTGGAACGACCGGCCGGCACTGGCCGTGGTGGGCAGCCGCACGCCCATGCGCGACACATTATTGTGGATGCAACAGGAGTTTGGTGCTTTCTTGCGCGAATGCGACGTGGCCGTAATCAGTGGTGGAGCCCGCGGGATTGATCAGTGGGCTCATCGTCTGGCCATGGACCGCCGGCGAGCGACGGTTTGCGTTTATCCGTCAGGTTTGCTCAATCCCTATCCCCCTGGCTTCGAAGCGACGGCCGAGCGAATCCTGGCCGAGGGAGGTGCCCTGATCAGCACCTTCGGATTAGAGGAGGGCATGCGCAAAGATTTCTTTCATATTCGCAATCGCTGGATCGCCGGACTTTCGGGCGCCACTTTCGTGGCCGAAGCCAATCGCCGCAGCGGTTCGGCCCTGTCCGCCCGTCTCGCCGTGGAAGAAGGTCGCGAAGTCGCTACTCTCCCGGTTTTTCCGATGTCGGCGCAAGGTCTGGGCAATCTTCAGCTTCTGAATGACGGCGCCACATTGATCCGCGACGCCATCGACCTCGCAGCCCTGGTCGCCCGCACTTGCTCCGTCCCCCGCGAGCGCCCGCCCGCCCTCGGCGAGCAACTCCGGCTGCTGTGAATGTGGGGGGTTGGGACAAAGGTCACGCTCAGGGGTCTTCCGACCTCACGAGTTTCATAGGGTATTCCCTATGGCGCGCAAGATCATAGGTTTTAACCTGTAAAACTTTGGAGGTGTGAGATGTCGAAGGAGAACGAAGAAGTTATCGAGGGAGCCTATTGGCTGTGGCTACGCGAGTATATGGCCGCAACAAAAGTTCTAAATTGCGGAAGCCTAAAAAAGGCGCGTCACGCCCTGTTCCGCACGGCGGCCTCGGTCGCGCAAGAAATGAATATCAGTCAGGCGGCCTATGCTGAGATTGAGAAGAACGAATCCAGCGGGCGCGTTCGAATGGTGACGCTAGCTAAAGCCGCTGAGGCCCTTGGGTGTGATTTAGTTTACTTCATCGTCCCCAAAAACACCGAAGGTCAGCCACCCCAAGATTTTGCCCGTTTAATTTGGAATCAGCTGCGTTCTGATGCAGAAGTCAGTGAACGGTTCCAAAAGGCCTCTTCAGTGGTCAAAACGAGAACCCTTGCCGCCGTGGCAGTGGAGCTTATGCGATCGCCTGCGTATCGACGTCGAAAAAAATGGACAACTAGACGGCGGACTTGAAGGCGCGCAGGGCGGCGACTAAAAAGATGGCGTTCACTAGCCACAGGCTAACGGACGCGGGGAGTGTGCCGTTGCGGGCGAGGCTCTCGGCGGATACGTAGAGTATCCAGTAGGTGATTAAAGCCACGAGGCAGACTACAAATCCGCCGCCGCGGGCGGAGCGGCGGTTGGTGATAGTGCCAAGTCCCACACCCAGAAGGGCGAAGATCAGGCAGGCCAAAGACAACGACCAGCGCCGATGATATTCGACCTGAAGCCGGCGCGAGTCTTTAGCCGAAAGATCGGCGCGCGCCAGCTCCTTGGACAATTCGTCCAGGGTCATGGATGGCGGGGACTTTTTCTTCTCCGAAAAGGAATGCGGATCGAAGAGATTGATATCGTAAGTGGTGAAGTCGACTTTGGTGTACGTGGCTTGATGGGTGCGATGGATATTGCCGCTGCTCAGGCGCAGAAGCGCGCTCTGCCCGGCAGGCGTATTTTCGCGCACCACAAGACCCTCTTTGGCAATGATGGTGATCGGAGCTTTATTGTCGCGCTCGTCAAAAATAAAAACGTCGGTCATCAGACCGGCTTTCGAATCGACTTTGTTGGCATAAACGACAAGGTCAAAAAAACCTTCGGAAAACACGCCCTCTTTTAAAGTGGCGCCCACTTTTTGTTGGCCGAGATCGTTCATCAGCACTTCAAATTTTCGATTGCCCCAGGGGCCCAGGTAAAATGAAGTTTGCGCGGACATCAATGTCGCCGCAACGGCCAGAATCAGGGCAGGGATGGTCAGCTGGAACATGCTCAGGCCTAGAGACTTCAACGCCACGATCTCTGAATCATTGGACAGCCGCGAGTAGGTCAAGAGCACGCTGAACAACAGGCTCATCGGCAATATCACAGGAAGAAAACTCACACTCAAATATACGATAAGCTGAAAGATCGTGCGCAGACCCACACCATGAACCAAAACAAATTCGGTTAGTCGCAAAGCCTGAAACATGAGCAAGATGGCGACAAAAATCACCACGCCCATAAGAAACGCGGGCAGGGTTTCAAAGAAGATGTAGCGAATCGATTGCAGCCCGCGCATTTATAAAATTACAGGTGAGGGGTCTTGAACGTCCCGACGTTCTCCGGCTGGCCGATGGCTTTGCGGACGGCCAATGACATCTTGAGGAGAGCCTCCATATTGTCCATCTGCATCTGCGATGCCGCGTCGCACTTGGCGCTCATCGGATCGGGATGGGCCTCGAGGAACAAGGCATCCGTACCCGCGGCCACGGCGGCCAGGGTCAAATGGGGCACGAAGCGGGGTTCGCCGCCGGCCGGATCGGAACTCGAAATTCCATAAAGGCGAACCACATGTGTGGCATCAAAGCAGGCAGGTACACCGAGCTGCTGCATAATCGGGATCGAGCGCATATCGGCAACCAGGCGGTTATAGCCGAAGCACGCTCCGCGTTCCGTTAATAGGATGTTTTGATTGCCCGTTGAGCGGATTTTAGAAATGGCACTGTCCATGGTCTCGGGCGCCAGAAACTGACCTTTTTTGACATTGATGGCTTTGCCGGTCTCTCCGCAGGCCAAAACCAGTGACGTCTGCTGGCACATATAAGCCGGAATCTGCATCACGTCGACATGTGCGGCGACCAGGTCCACGTCCTCCGTGCGATGAATATCGGTGAGGACGGGAACGCCGAACTCCTCGCGCACGCTCTTTAAAATCTTCAAGCCTTCTTCACTCATTGGACCGCGCCAATTCTTTTCGGAACCGCGATTGTCCTTTTCGTAAGACGATTTAAAGATCAGCGGGATGCCGAGGCGCTGGGTCATATCGACCAGGCGGCGGGCGGCCTCAAATATAAGTTCTTTGGAATCAATGACGCAGGGGCCGGAGATCAGCGCCAAAGGGTGGCCGCTTCCGACGACAACGGGTACGCGACCCCCGTCGACCTGAAAGCGGCGGGTAGGTAATTCCACGGTTTCAACGCGAGTTTTGGTCTGGTTTTGTTTCATAGGCCTTCGAGTGTAGTCCAAAGGACCATGTCCTGTCTATCGTCCAGTTGACGCTTGCGACGCCAGGGGAAGACAATGAAAACACCATGTTACGGGTTCTACTTGTTCTCGAAGATTACGGCGAACTGATGTTTCTGCAAACGGTTTTGAAGAAGATCGGATTCGACGTCGATTCGACCCAAAACCCGCGCAAATTCTCCGACAGTGTTCTAGGTATGAACCCAGAAGTGATCGTGATGACCGCTTCCGGCAAGCGCATCAAAGGCACCGAGCTAATTCAGTCCATTAAACGCGTGCGCGGCATGCCCAAAGTGATCTTAATTAAAGCCACCGCGCTTTCTACCAAAGAGACGCTCGACAGCCTAGAGGTTGAGGGGTGGCTCGACAGCCCGGTTCGCGCGCCCGATCTTCTCGCCAAAATAGCCGAGATCATGAATCTGAATAATCAGTTGTTGCAGGACAAATTGCTCAAGATGCGAATGCAGGACGTGACCCCGGACGAAGCTCGCGTGCTTAAGCTGGATGCGGACGAGGAGCGCGCGGAGTCCATGCATAAAGCCGAGCAGTCCTCGGGAAACTTCGGCGCGCTAAAGGCGTCCACCATGTCGTCGGCGGATAGGCAAAATCGCTTTAAAAAGTTTATCGATGCCGAGAAACCCGCCAAGCACGGCTTTGCACTAAAAGAGGTTCAGGATCAAATCAAGGATCTGCGTAAGTCCGAAGATCCAGGTGCACTCGAGGACCTGGAGCGCGAGCGAAAAGCCTTTGTGAAGCATTTGTTTAAAAAATCCTAAGCGCCGCGCTTGCCAATTTTACCAAATAGGTTTTCGACCACGCTGGTCACTTCCGAGAGCAGATCTTTATTGCCTTTTCCGGCCTCGGCGATCAGCTTTTTCATTTCGGATTTTGCGGCGGTGAGGCGCGGATCGAGAACGTGGGCCGAGCGAAACGACTCAAGCGCCTTTTGATATTGGCGCCGGGTTTTCAAATACACACCCCGGGCCATCATATAAGGGGCCGAATGGCGTTCTTCGGGTGGCACTTGATCGAGCGTGATGTCTTTGAAATTGCGATCGCATTTCAAACCGGCCCATATCCGGTAGCTCTTCAGCTCGCGGAACTCCAATTTGCGGTCGATCAGAGACTGAAACTTTTTAGCTGCCTCTTTCGCCTGACCTTCCTGGAGTTCAATAATGGCGGCGCGGAAGACGGGCTCATATTCGAGCATTTCTTGAGCACGGCGGTTCTGCTGTTGCAGCATATATGTGTTACGGCGGATATCGTCGCTTAGGGTTTCATAGGCATTTTGAATCTGTTGAAAGACCTTCGAGCACTTGACCAGAAGGGACGGCGGGCAGTCCTTCGGCAGGCGGTCCGGATCGAAATACTCTTTCAGTTCGGCGTAGGCCTTGTTGAGCTCGTTGGTCTGAGCCTTCTCGCCGACGCCCAGAATCTGAAAGAAGTTCTGCTCTTTATAGTCTTGCAGAAGTTTGTCGAGGCGGCCTTCGAGAAATACGAAATTGCGGGTTTCTTCGCCACGGGCGCCGATGGTGGCCTTGCCCTTAATCATATTGTTGAACAAGTAGGGTAGGTCGCGCTTGTCATCGAAGTCCGCGTGCGACATCAAATCGTTGATCGACATATCGTCGGCGAGGTCACGGTGAAAATCGCCCTGCATTTGGAATGTGCCCCATAACAGCAGCTGTGAGCGGATTTCATCATGGGTCAGCTTGGAGTGAACCCAGTCGGTGGCCAGACTCTCATAGCGCACGGGATTGAGTGCAAAATCGGGGGTGGCGTATTTTTTCGGCGCCCATTGCAAAGAGACCACTCCCCCATGCAAAGTTTGGCTGAGCCGCAGAGCGAGTTGCTCCTCCATAATCACATGGATGGCGTGAGGGCTTAAAGCGAAAGATTGAATCAATTTTTGGCCGATCAGACCTTTCGAAGGACTCTTCAGCGCCTCCATTACGTCGTCCGGAGAAACAAAGCCGAAACTGACGGCCAGTCCACCAAAGAACGAGTCCTTGTCTGGCGTGCGAACGGAGAAGATCTTACCTTCCCAAAAGCCAATGGTGTTCATGTCGCCCACCGCGTTGATCAAGGTCATTTCGCCGGTGATTTGTGTTTTCTGCAGGAGACGAAAGATCACAGGGAGGTGGATTGAGCTCATCGGCGATTCGCGTTCGATCAGGCGCACGAGATCACCGGAAGTCGGCGGCTCGGCGTGGTAGAGGGAGAGCAGGGGCGGCTCGTCGTCAAGGGCCTCGCTTCGTAGGGCGTCTTCGACGCGGGCGAGCACTTGTTGCAGATCCAGGGGCTTATCGAAAAATTCCATCGCGCCGGTGCGCTCAATGGATTCTTTAATAAACTTTTTGTCCTTGAAAATGCCGCTAAATAAAAACACCTTGGGTTTGTTGACTCCCATTTTCAGAATCTCTTCAACCAGATCGACGCCATTCATTTTGGGTAGCATGCAGTCGACCAGCAGGGCATGAAACTCGGCTCGTTGCACCTGCGTCAACGCCTGGACACTCGATTGGCACCAGGTGGCTTGATAGCCAGCCCGAGTAAAGGCCTCCACCAACGACTTTCCTTGCGAGGGGTCGTCTTCAACGATCAGAATGTGCAAACGGTTGCGTTTCATGGCCCTTTTTTATCGGTCTTTTACCCTCTAGAGTTGACGGTCCAGCTCGCCCAACATATCGTGAGCTATTTGGAGGTAGAGTATGGCTGGAACGAACACGGTTCCCGTTACAGACCAAAGTTTTGAAAAAGACGTTTTAGGATCGGGTGTCCCGGTTTTGGTCGATTTCTGGGCCGAGTGGTGCGGACCCTGTCGCGCCTTGGGACCCAAGCTCGAGGAAATTGCCGCTGAACTCAAAGATAAGGTTCGAGTCGTAAAGCTAAACGTCGACGAAAATCCCAATATGCCAGCCAAGTACGGCGTGCGCGGCATCCCCACGATGATCCTGTTCAAAGATGGCAAAGAAGTGGATCAGATCGTCGGCAATCACCCAAAAGAAAATATTCTCGCGCTCTTGCAAAAGCACGCCTAGAACAGATAGCGCCTATAGGCCACGGAGCTCACCAAGCCCAGACCGGTCATGGTCGACAGCATGGATGAGCCTCCATAGGAGAGAAGGGGCAGCGGCACCCCGACAATAGGCAGAATGCCAATGACCATTCCCATATTCACAAAGACGTGCCAAAACATGTAACTGAGCGCGCCCACAACAATGAGCGCGCCGGCCTTCTCCCTCGCGTTGATCGCGATCCGAATACACATCAAGTAGAGAATTATAAATAGCCCGAGTGTCATCGCACTGCCGATAAAACCATGCTCTTCGCTCAGGACGCTGAAAATAAAATCCGTATGTCGCTCGGGCAGAAATTCGAGCTGGGACTGGGTTCCTTTTTGAAAACCCTTGCCGAAAACTTTGCCCGAACCCACCGCGATTTTAGACTGTATGGAGTTGTAGCCCGTTCCGCGCGGATCGCGCCCCGGCGACATAAAGGTTAAAACCCGGTTTTTTTGGTACTCCATAAGTCCGAAGTTCCACACGATCGGCGCCGCGAGCAGGGCCACAATGGCGAGGAAAATCAGTATCGAGCGTTTGACGCCGACAAAGACTAGAATGCTGGCCGTGATCGCCATCAACATACCCGCGGTGCCGAGGTCCGGCTGTTTAGCGGTCACGATAAACGGAATGCCGGCCAGGGTCAGAGGCCAGATCAATTCCCGCACCCCCATACCGCCGATCTTGTCGCGCCGAGAGAGAATTCGGGCCAACACCAACACGGTGACCAGCTTCATCGTTTCGGACGGCTGATAGCGAAAAAAGCCGAGATCCAGCCAGCGAGTGGCCCCGTAACTGGTTTTGCCAACGAATTCTACCGCCACCAGCGCCGCCAGATTCAGACCGTAAAGGATATAGGCCCCGCGCAAAAATATTTTGTAATCAATCAGCGTGATCGCGAGATAAACAGACCATCCGAGACTGAGCCAGGCCAGCTGCATCCAAAATAGGTCCATGCGGTCTTTGGAGAATAAGCCATGGGTCGCGCTATAAAGATTTATTAAACCAATTACATTGAGCGCGAAAATTACAAAAGCGAAGTTAAAATCGAGCCGCGAAAGAAGATTGCGCTCTTCTATTTGAAGTCCGCCGCCGCCCAAGAGTTCACCGCCGAGTCTCATTCCTCCTCCTCATCGACCGCTGCCGGAAGTTGGATCGGCGCCTTCGTCTTTTTATCGAGCGCGGCTTTGAGCATTTCCGGGTGATACTTTTCGAAATAGGCCTTGATCACGTCGTGCACGACGGGCGCACCACCACGAGCTCCCGAGCAGGCGTGCTGAGCGAGAACGGCCACCGTGATCTCCGGATTCTCCACTGGGGCGAAGGCGACAAACCAGCCATGGTGGCGGTGAAAAATAGGACGAGCGTCACAGCGGGCATGGATCTCGTCGGCCGACCACGAGCGCACTTGAGTGGTGCCGGTCTTCCCGGCCATCTCGACGCCGGGGACGCGTGAGCCGCGAGCGGTTCCGCGCTCTCCTTGCACCACTCGGCGCATCCCTTCTTTGACCGTGCGAAAGTGTTCTTGCGAAATCGTGACGCCGTATTCGTTGATTTGGGTGGCGTCGCGTAGAAGCTTGGGCTCAAACTCCTGAATCACTTTGCTCTCATTATTGAGAATTTTTTTAATCAAAAATGGCCGCATGACTTTGCCTTCAAGTCCGATCGAATTGTAGGCCATCGCCATTTGCAGCGGGGTGACCAGTACGAAACCCTGGCCGATCGCATTTGACAAGTTCTCGCCCGGTTGCCATTCCTCGCCCAGTTTTTTAAGTTTCCACTCGGAAGTGGGGATCAGCCCCGAGACTTCGTTGGCCAACTGGATATTGGTTTTTGTACCCAAGCCGAGAACTTTGGAATAGGGCGCGATCCGGTCAATCGTGAGCTGGATGCCCATCTTGTAAAAGAAAATATTCGACGACAGCTCGATCGCCTGCATCACATTGATATTCCCGTGCCCGGATTTGCTATGGTCATGATAAAGGCGGCGGCCATATTTGAGCACGGCCGGCGCGTTCACATAAGTGTGGGGCGTGATGACTTTTTCTGACAGGGCGGCCAGGGCCACCATCGGCTTGAAAGTCGAGCCCGGAGCAAAATGATCTTGAATCACTTTGTTGCGAAGTGGCCGGAACGGGTCGTTAATCAGCTGAGCCCAAGCTTGCGGAGGAATACCGGTGGAAAAATTATTCGGGTCGTAAGATGGGGTCGTAACCCAAGCCAAAATTTCGCCGTTCGACTTCATGGCGACCAGCCCGCCGATTCGAGGACCGACGGAATCTTGGCGATTCATGGCCTTATAGGCCGCTTCCTGAATATCTTTATCGATGGTGAGCACTAGGTTGTTGCCCGAGAGAGCGGGCTGCGGTTTGAAATCCAGGTAGTCTGAGTTTTCGGTAGTGGCTTCGCGGCCACGGGCGTCCACGCCGACAAAAGAAATACCGTCGCGCCCGCGTATCGTATTGTCCCAAGTCTCTTCGAGACCGCTTTTACCGATGATATCGCCCTGCTCAAACACCATTTTGCCGGCATAAAGTTCATTGAAGCGGGTGAGTTGGTCGCGGGAAATTTCGGCCACATAGCCAAAGAGCTGGGCGCCGTTTTCAGCCAGATTGTAAAAGCGAAGTATGGATTCATTGATGACGAGGCCGGGGTTATCCCAGCGCAGGAGCTTGAGCTGAAAGACTTCCTCGAGCGAAATATTGTCTTTCACTTTAACCGGGCGGAAGGGGCCGTCGCGCCGCTGGCTCTTGCGCACCTCCTCCACGACTTTACGGCCCGGAATGCCGAGAACCTGCCCCACGGTTTCAGACGTTTCCTCTAGCTTCTTGGCATATTGAGGAGTGATCGAGGCGTCGAAACCCGGAAGATTGTCGACTAGAACGCGATTTTCGCGATCCAAAAAAAGCCCACGTGGAGCCATCAGCTTTTTCTCTTTGACGCGGTTTTTTTCCGAGTACTGGCGAAGTTCTGTGCCCTGTAGGATCTGCAGCTGCCATAGGCGCGCGAGGATGATAAAGCAGAGCAGGAACATGGTGAAATAGATCACACTGTAGCGATCGAGGTACTCCTTGGCTTCATCTTCCGAACCCTGGATAAAATCCTTCATCGCGGACCTATATGCCCTTCCGCGCCGGCATCTTGGCCGGCTACGGCGTCGAAGGCCTGATAAAGACGGTACAGCGGCAGGCTAAATAGCACCGTCAACAACGCCGAAATCAGCCAATCAAATATAACCGGAATTCCCACCGGGTTTTTTTCAAAAACCCGCGAGGCGATCCAGAATAAGACCGGAGCGCTTAAAGACGCGGCTCCCACCATCAACATAAAGAATGTCGGTCCGCCCCAGTATACGCGCTCTCGAATCAGAATCAGCATGATCATCAGGCCCAGGCAGTAGACCAGCATGGCCTCGAACGGGAAGGCCGTGAATGCGCTGTTCACCATGGCCAGCAAGTAGGTCATAAAGGTCGCTTCGCCCAAGGTTCGCGTGACCGAAATGTAGACCAAGGCGATCAGCCACAAGAGCGGCGGCGGAAAGCTGCCCAGCAAAAGATACCAGAACGAGGTTTGAATGCCGTTCAAGACCAGAGTCGTACCCGTGAAAAGGGCCACGCTAAGGAGCCAATACCAGGGGATCTTCACTCTTCGGCCCCGGGCTTAGGCGATAAATCCTGGTGGTTGGCGTTGAGTACGATAAAAATCTCTTCGAGGTTGAGGGGTTCGACCGCGGGTTTGATCTCCACTTCTTGAGTCATGCCGTATTTGCTTTTGTCGATTGAGGTCACGGTCCCGATCGGAAAGCCCTTCGGAAACATATTAAACAAACCGCTGGTGACCACCAAGTCGCCGACCTTGACGTCATCGCTGCGCTTCAAATGCCGCAGCCGGCAGCTGCT
Source organism: Bdellovibrionales bacterium (assembly GCA_022842925.1). GTDB lineage: Bacteria > Bdellovibrionota > Bdellovibrionia > Bdellovibrionales > UBA1609 > JALHOQ01. The sequence goes on along the minus strand of JALHOQ010000058.1, from coordinate 1,026 downwards.
CCGCCGAACGCCTTCCACAAGGCCACGGGCACGAGATCTCTGGACTATTGCGTCAATCACAGCATAGCTGTCGGTTAAAAGCAGAATCTGTGAGGTGTCGTTTTCGACGCGGAACGTGTAGCCGATCACACCGCCAATGGTCAGCGCGGCCATGTTCTTTTGCACGCCATGAGAGAGGCCGCGATCCACGGTGATCGTGTTGTGATCGGGGAGCAGGTCACGGGCAATGACCCGGGCCGCGAGTAGGTTCATCTTGGAGGCCTGTTTAAAGCCGAGCAGCTGGCTGAGGCGCTCGTTTTCGAGCTTCAGCTCGGTTAGAGCGCCCAGCTGGGCGTTCAGCTCGGCCAGCTGGGCCCGCATGACCTCGTTATGCTTTTTTACACCGATCAAATCCAGGTACATGGCGGTGGTGCCGCGCACCCCGGAACTGAAAGAAGTAAAGCCGCCGTGGATCAGGGCGGCGCCAAAGCTGAAGGGTCGGGTGAACCACAGTTCTTCTTCCGACTTTCGCTGCATGTTAATGGCGATTAAGGGCAGAACCACGAGGGTGATGATCAGAAGGACCTTGCGCAAATCAAAGGTGAAAAAGTTCATTGGTCTAAGGCTAACAATGTCCTTGAAAATTGCACGAAAAATTTGGAATCTACTTCCTAATTTCTATCGCGATTTGGAGCGACACAAAATGTTTCACAAGATCGGCAAGCTAGGCACGGGCAACAACTTCAACATCAAGAGCTGGGTGGCAGCCTTTCTTTTCGGCATGATCATCGTCGTGATGGCGTTGTTCGGAGTGCAGAATGATCAAGGCGGCGACACGGCCGGCGGAGTAGCGGCGGTGGTGAACGATAAAGCCATCTCGATCGCCGAATATCGTTCGCGTGTGGAGAGCATTGAGCAGAACGCCAATATGCAATTCAATCAGTTCCCCGAAGCCCAACGCCGGATGCTGACTCAGCAGCTGCGCCGTCGAGCGCTCGACGAATTGGTCTTGGGTGAGATCGTATTTCAAGTGAGATCGGAAGAGCA
>JALHOQ010000057.1 GCA_022842925.1 Bdellovibrionales bacterium | reverse complement strand
GTCCAGCCGCGATTTGAGGGGCAAAGCCGAATTCTTTTTCTAACACACGATATGTTACAGTGCTGACCAGGACCAGCACGGGCTGAGTATTTTCTGTAAGTGCGAGGTCCGATTCAGAGCCGTCGAAACAAAGTTTGCGGATATCGAGACTGAGGGCGTCCGAGCCTTCTTCAAAAGTCTCTTTGGCGATCTTAAATTCATCCCATAAAAACTTGCCCATGCCAGGATGCTGGGAACCCTGACCTGGAAACAATGCGGACCACATAGCTTTAGTACCTCAAGAATAGGGAGCCGCTGGTGATGCCGGCGCCGAACGCGGTCAGCATAATATTCTGACCGCGCTTGATGCGACCATCGCGGATAGCTCGGTCCATGGCGACAATGATGGTGGCCGCGGAGGTGTTACCGGTGTCTTCCAGCTCCACGATCACATGCTCCATGGAGATTTCGAAGTGCTTGGCCACGGCCTCGATAATGCGCAGATTCGCTTGGTGCGGAATAATCCACGCCACATCGCCGGCCTTCATGCCGTTTTTATCAAGCGCTTCCTGGCACGCATCGGACATGGTGCGAACGGCATGTTTAAAAATTTCGCGGCCGCGCATTCGCACGTATTGAAGACCTTCATCGACCACTTTTTGTGAAATCGGAATCTTGGTGCCACCCGCGGGCAGTACGAAGAGATCGCCGATCTCGCCATTGGCATGCAGGTGACTGGAATAGACTTTTGAATCCTCGCCCGGATTGGCGCGAGTCAGAACGGCGGCGCCGGCGGCGTCACCGAAGAGAATGCAGGTTTCGCGATCTTTATAATTTACGAATCGATGGAGAATTTCGGCGCCGACGAGAAGGATGTTCTTCATCGCACCGGTGCGGATAAACTGATCCGCGATACCGAAACCATAGACAAAGCCCGAGCAGGCGGCCGAGATATCGAGAGCGGCGCAATTGCCGGCGCCGAGCTTGGCTTGCAGCACGCAGGCCGTATTCGGCATGGGCTGGTCGGGAGATGCGGTCGCCACAAGAATCATATCTAATTCGCGAGCGCTGATGCCGGCGGTTTCGAGCGCGATTTTTGCGGCTTCATGGGCCAGATCGCTGGTGTATATACCGTCTTCAGCCATGCGGCGGGCGTAGATACCGGTGCGCTCCCGGATCCACTGATCATTGGTATCGACCATTTTCTCAAGGTCGTGATTGGTCAGGCGCCTTTCCGGAAGGAAATGGCCCGTTCCCGCTATGCGCGTCTGAAAGGATGTCATCGCTTACGCTTGCGCCGTAACGACTTCGCGTCCTTTATACTGTCCGCAGCTGATGCAGACATTGTGCGGTTTGCTCAAAGCGCCGCAATTCGGGCAGCTCTGGACGCCCGGAGCCGTCAAAAAGTCATGTGAGCGGCGCATGTTTCGCTTAGAGCGCGAGGTCTTCTTCTTTGGTGTTGGCATACATATTCCTGTTTGAAAGAAAATAGGGTGTATCAACTTTACATTAAGGAAATCAACCCTTTAATTTGATTTTTTCGAGAACCTTAAAGGGATTGGCTTTGGTGAATCCGTCGTCCTCTAGGGCCTTAATACTGCTCTTAAAGGCGGCCAAGTTATCGCAATTCACGTCGCAGTCGGGCTTGCCCAGGGGCTTGATTGGCTCCGTCAAAGCGACCATCTCGTGCACATAGGTCGCCACATCAAAAGTGGGAGAATCGAGCAAAATGTAATCCGGTCCCTGAGACTCCCACTCGTGGGCGTGATTGGCGCGGATCTGTTGGTCGCCTTTACTCAGGGGCTTATTAATGACCAGTAGCTCATGGAGCTTCAGGTCGACGGGATGTTGGAAGTCGATGGTGCAAAGGGAGCACTGCATGTTCATCGCCGATGTTATGTTTCCCTTTAAATCAAAGGTGTTACCCATCGGAGTGATCTTGAATTTCACCTCAAAATCGTTTGTGCCCAACAGGTTTTTTAAGACCGGAGTGAGTTCCCCGCTTTGGGCAGAATAGTTAAACTCCTCGCCCTCGGGCGGGAGTTCTTTAAGATTGATAAAAAGAGGTGTGCGGCGCAGTCCCATGGGGAGGCAACATAGGCCTATGGCGCGTTGCGGTCAAGATCGAGCTTAGGTAAGTCCGCGCCGGTATCTTAGACTAAACAAATGCTTCGCATCTTGGTTGTGCTCCTTCTGGCGGCCCCAATTCAGGTTTGGGCGGCCTCGAAGGTGCGTATCACCCGCCCGGTTACGGTCTATGCTCGTCCCGATTTTGAATCGGCCGTGGCGTTTTCGCTTAGGGCCGGTTCGCTAATCACAGTGGCGGATAAATCCAATAAGGGCTTTAAGAGGATACGGGCCACCGTGGGGGGTAAAAAACGATTCGGCTATATCCCGGTGGCCGACCTGGAGTTTCAGAAGGATTTGGGCAAAAGAGGAGCTTGGGGGATGGGGGCCGGACTGTTTTATTCCCGCCTCTCCCAGGACAGCAAATCGTTTTCGACCAGCGACGACGTGACCTACACCACCAGTGAATATGTCAGTCAGTCCTTTAATATGTCGGCCTTTTTCGAGATCGGGGGCCGTGACTTTTGGCGCTTTTACGGGGGGCTAAGGAGTGTGGAGTATGACTCCAGAGCCTTAGTCAATCTACCCGGTGCGTCCGCCCAGGCGATCGAGGTCGGCTACCGCTTTATCGCGGTCGGTGGGCAAAAAGCCTGGACGATTTTCAGTGAGAATTTCTATGCGGGCGTGGGTCTGGAGTTCGATAAGAGCATCAGCGCCAAGGCCAAAATAGGAAACCAGGACTTAAGCAGCAAGGTTGAGGCTCCAGATTACGTGGTCGCGTTCGCTATGGCGGGCGGGCAATATCAGTTTCACGATAAGTGGTCCGCGTTTGCCGAGCTTCGGGTGGGGGCGGCGGCCAATCAGTCGCCGACCATTACTGTCCTCGAAATGGTCGGCTCTATTATGTATTGGCCCTGATCGGTAAGTACGGGATTGCACGTCGGTTTAGGGGGTGGGTGGGGGTCCGACTGTCAACCCGGTAGGCAGTTGCCGAACGTAGTCAGGCCCCTGTCTAAATTTTGGCCAGGAGTTTTGGGCGTCCGCGCGGTTAATCGCCGCTCAGTGGTGGCACCACCGTTGCAATTACGATCCTGCAAGAGAAACAGGAGTTATGGCTATGAAGACAGTATTCAACATCACGATCATCATCTTAGGTTTAGTTTCGGCTGCCGCCTCAGCGGACCCGGCCGATGTGAATCTGTCGAAGTCCTCTTTGAATGTGGATTTTAACAAGATGATCGACGAAGTCCATTTTGACAAAAATGCGATTCAACAAAGAATCAGCGAACAGGTCGCCATCACCGATGAAGACACCGATTCAGAAAAGAGCCGCGTTCTTGATTTCGTCGACGCCGAGATGAGCATCGGTGAAAGCCAACCGGGCCAAATCGTGGATCGTCGCTACGACAGCGTGAGCGAAGCCACTCCGGTGGACATCACGCTTATGCCCGCGCAGCCGGGCACTTGATTTATTTTTAAAAGATTCCATAGACCCCCATACCCCCTATGGATGAACCCACTCGAGCCGGCTGGACCCCACCCGCCGGCTTTTTTTTTACCTTTTCCTTTGCCCTGATTTTGCAATAAAGCCTTATCTGTATGCGCCATCGGCTTCACCTCTCACAAAACCGCTTTCTATATGCTTGCCACACGCGGGCGCGCTCCAATTCGCGGCTCTGGCTGGTTTATCTGCCGGAGTCGGGGGCGAGCTTTCATGCTGGGAGCCGGACGGAGCTTAGGTCGCTGATTGGGCGGGAGCAGGCCGAGCGTTTTCATTACCTGGTGATCAATAAGCCCGGGCTGACGCCGGCAGGGAAGGACAGCGAGGTCTTTGAGCGCTCGTTTAGACGGCGCCTGCGCATCGAGGATGCGCTGTATGCGATAGAGGCGGTTATCCCGAGGGGCGATCGCATTTGTTTGCTTGGGTATTCCGAAGGGGCTTATCTGGCGCCGGAGCTGGCGCTGAGGCTGGGCGGGCGGCGGGTCGTGTCGCTGGCGTTGATCGGTGGCGGAACGCGAGGATGGCTTGATGAGGAGTTAAGTCAGGTTGAGGGCCGCGCTAAGGCGGCTCTGTGCCGGCAGGTGGAGCGGATTCGTCGGGATTCGAGATCGCTTGAGAAATGGCATGGCTTTTCGTATGCCACGTGGAATTCCTATGATTCGAATTCTACGCTGCGGGCCTTGAGTCGGTTGCCGAAGGATTTGCCGGTGCTGTCTCTGCTTGGCGCGCGAGACCGTGTTATTGATTTTGCCGCGGCCGAGCGGGATTTACGAAGCTTGGCGAGTCGACGGTCTGTTCAAGTTCAGGTTTTTCCGCGCTGTGGGCATTCGTTTTCGGGGCACTGGCATCATGTGCGGCGGGCCTTTGGTCGATTTCTGGCGGGCGCCGTCGACATTGAAGGTAGAGCGTAAAGTGCTCGGCCCGGGCCGAGTTCGCTAGGGTGACATCAAATTCAGTGCTTAACTGACACTGGGTCGATTGGATAATGACGAACTTTAAACCACCAAGTTGCCGCCGGCGCCAACTATGCTGCTGACAATCGGCGGCAGAACAAGCTGCTCGAGATACTCTAAGTCCAATATAATTGAGATCGACTTGGCATAGACTATGCTGCAGATCTTCGCATCATTCGAAGGAGAAAAAAGTGGTTAAAATCTTGTCCCTGGCTGCGGTTCTATTGATTCCGTTCTCAGGCCACTCCCAAGAACTTGGTTCTACCCAGTCGCATAAGGATGAGGGGCCCGCTGTTGTTGAAGTCAACTTGTCGATTGATAAATTTAGATCACGGAATCACCGTGCGTTCGGCGATGCCCGACTTGAAGACCTCGACGAATCTTCGTGCTACTATCATTCTAGACGAGATTGGAATTCAGTATCCAAAAAATACGACAACGCATTAGTAATCATTGCAAGAATTAAGACAAGAGCGATGAAGAATGCCATAAGCATCTCTCAATTCTTTCGAGGCGACTTCGAGTTGTCTGCGTCTGGGGCACTTGGTGTCGATGAATCTCGCTCCACCGGTCCCCTTAAGTACGAGGATGGTCAATTTGTTGCCCACAGTGAACCGTATCCTCCTCTCATCAATGGCGTCTATCAGATACTCAGAATTAAAGCTTCACCTGAGCTAACGATAATCGATGGCCTTTCCTTCTCGGAAAAAAGTTTTCCTACGAGTAAAGAAAAGAGCGATCTCTACTTCGAATGTATAGCTGTGGGCGCTTAAATCGAAAAGTCTCGAACGCCGTTCAAAAATCAAATACTTTTGATACAAACGTCCTTAAGAATTGTGCTGATTTTTAACTTAAGACACTCGTTCAAGTGACGCAGAGTCTCTTGGCTGCGCGGATGAGTGGGCGGATCGCTCAAATCGATCTCCGAATCTCGGATCAGATCGTGCTCAGAAAAAAATAAAGGGCCAAGCGAACACCTGGCCCTTCTTGCATACGCTCTCTCTTCGTCGAGCCCTTGAACCGGACTTTCAGAAGGGAGAAGGTATGAATAATACACCCAAGTATTGTTCGTATCGGTTGTCAGTGGAAACTTTTGAGTTTCTCCTTAAGCTAAACCTTGTTTTGCTTAAGTTGCTCTTGTTACTGAGCCACTTGATCCTGATCATGCCGGGCTAAAGCCGAGTGTACCTCGGCGAAGTGTGGGACGCTTCTGTCTGTGGATTGACCTGATTCCAAACGTCTTGCGAGAATGAGGGTTCTTGGGCTCGGCATTTTTTGGCGCCGTCAGAAACTTCTGTACGTGCAGAGTTCTGCAAACCGCTACAAGGCCGAGTTGGCTCAGGTTAATTCAGGGGTCTGCCCAGCTCGACCTGAGCAAGAGAAGTTCGAAAACTCTGATAAAATTCCTCTCGCCCTAACTTTTGAGCTTCCAGATGGCGAGGATGCTTACGCCACTTATCGATCGCTTCCAAGTTTCGCCAATAGGAAGCTGTAAAACCAGAACCGTCTTCATTTCGAATCGAACTCACGCCAATAAAGCCATCTTGCTCTCGCGCCAAGCGAACCATCTCATCGCCCAGAGAGTGATATCGGGCGGATGACTTATTGAGATGGCTGGAAAACGCGATGAGATTAAAAGGACCTTTCCACCCATTCGAGAGGATTTCAGCATTCGAGAGGTCCTTGGTCATAAAAACACTTAATGGATCGTCTTTGTAAGAACCAAATGGACCGGTTTTTCGATAGCCGAGCTTTTCGTAAAATCGCAAAGCGGCATGCTGATGAATCCCTGTTTCAAGATGGCTTCGAAGTACCCCATTTTCAATCAGCCAGAATTCAAGTGTTGCGAAGATAAGCTCTGCGATTCCATTTCCACGTAATGATGGTGGAACGAAAAAACGTTTCAATTCCCCGTAGTCATCAAACATTTTCACCGCACCTATGCCGACAAGCTCATTCTCTCGGTAGGCACCAAGAAATTTGCATTTTGGTTCGCTGAGGGTTTGCCGGGAATCGAGGTGGTTGCTTTCGGCGGGGTAGAGCTCGCTTTGGTATGAATCAAGAGCGTCGATCATATTCGATACGTCGGGCGACATCGGGGAGCACGGCCTAATCTTGAATATCGTACGCATGCTTTCGAGAAATACCGCACGCTTTTGGGGACGTCAGCAAGACGCTACGACGCGGAGTCTCTTGGCTGCGCGGGTGAGTGGTCGGATTGCTGGAATCGATCTCCGAAACTCGGATTAATCTGTGCTCAGAAATAAATAAAGGGCCAAGCGAACACCTGGCCCTTCTTGCATACGCTCTCTCTTCGTCGAGCCCTTGAACCGGACTTTCAGAAGGGAGAAGGTATGAATAATACCAAACAGTATTGTTCGTATCGGTCGTCAGTGGAAACTTTTGAGTTTCTCCTTAAGCTAAACCTTGTTTTGCTTAAGATGCTCTTGTTGTTGAGCCACGTGATCCTGATCAAACCGGGCTAAAGCCGAGTGGAACTCGGCGGAGTGTGGGACGCTTCTGACTGTGGATTGACCTGATTCCAAACGTCTTACGGGAATGAAGGTTCTTGGGCTCGGCACTTTAACGTCCTTCGCACGAGGCCTTAGCAATCCACAACGAGCCCAGGAGGGTGTCAACTTCATTTTTGAAGCCGAAGAGTCTCCAGTCGCGATCGGTTTCTCGCGGGCGCTGTCGATGGTGAAGGTAGAGGGTAGAGCGACTCGGCCCGGGCCGAGTCGTGATAGGAGCAGTCTGAAATTCAGTGATTTGCAATCGATCGGATGATCAGTGGTTTTGTTCAATGAAGACTAAAAGTGATTTATGCTTATCGACACGGCAATAAAGCTGGCAATGCTATTGCCATTCCAATATCGAATTTGAAGAGGGCGACCGCCTTCTGAATAGCCATTAACACCAATAGGATAAATGATGTTGTTGCGAGCTAGCTTCTTATCAAATCGAACCACCTCATAGTTATCGTCTTCAATGACTGACCCATCGTGAAACTGGATTGTCATGGCAAACCGATCGCCTCTTAGATTCGAAACTGAAACTTGTCGAGCCGTTGGAAAGTAATGGGTTTCTATCGCGGAAAAACAGTAGGTCTTTGAGTCCACTTGCTTCATTCTGCCGAGATTCATATAATTAATCGCTGGAAGCGCACCGGCATTCTTAGTCACGTCTTGAAGAGCGCTAATCAAAACGTCGTCGCTTGATGGGTCACAGGTGAAAATTGAGATGTCGGGACCGATTTTTACAACAGGTCGGACTTTACCAAAATAATTCCAAACTGTTCTAGGTTCGACGCTAATGGTGATTTGGCTCACTTGCTCAGGTCCGAACCTTAATTCGAAATATTTTTCTTCTTTACCTACTGGTTGAACTGCTGTGACTGACACAGCTTCACGTTCTTTTGAAATAGGCGTAATGGCGATCTGTCTATCAAAAGCCGATCTAGCTTCAGGCCGAAATGGTTTTTGGGGATCCATGACAGTGGAGGTAGGCACTTCTGCATACGCAAAGCCCGCAAGGAAAGCAAAAAATAAATACGGAAGAGACTTAATCATTGGGACACTCCTAAAATTTGAAAGTAGGCCTAATTATCTTCTTGCAGTATCTGGCACCTGTTTTTAAGCAAACAGGCGCAAACATTGTGATTCAAGATTGGACATTAATCCCAGGTGTTGCGCGCGAGCATTTTGTCGAGAATTTTCTTCCAGTCCTCGTAAGAGCGTGCGCCCGGAACATTTACGATTTCATACTTCGAAGTGACCAGATGATGAGGGGCTCCGATCAATTTCAATTGATCCACCAGGGTCATATCCTGATCCAGGCGAATTTGCGCATCGGCGGAAGACATGCAGGTCTCGAGCGATCCCATGTCAACGCCCGGAAGGGCTCTTATTAAACCCTTCACATCCAAAGAGTTTTCAACAAACATAAATGCCTCTTTGTCAGATAACTCTTTGGCCTTGCTGGTGATGGCATCGTGCACGAGACGAAATTTGCCCTGAGCGGCCGCGCAGATCCCGGCCAGCGCTACTTCCTCGGACTTCCCGTGCAGCACCGTGATCGGAAAATTGCGCACCACGATTTGCACCTTGTCGCCGTAGTCTTCGATGATCTTATGCAGTGCCGGCACATCCGTTACGTAATAAAAGGGCGAAAGAAGATCAGCAAACACCGTCAAAACGATTCTCGGCCCTTCGAGGTCATTAAGAACTTGCGGGCGCACCACATCGCGAAAGCGGGCGGATGCCTTTGGCCGCGCGAATTCATAATATTTCTGCGACCACTTGTAATCGCCTGAGCTTTCGATGCGCATCAGGCCGAGCAGTTCATGTAGAGCCAATGACTCCTTTTTAGCGAGAGAGTAAATGGCCTTCCACTTCGAACCATGAATCGTGATGACCTTGCTGTCGGGGTCATTCTTAGCTACGACCTCTTGTTGGTCCGAGCCTTCAGAGATAATGATGGGCTTCTCAGTCACCAGAATTTTGGCGGTATTCAGTGTCGCTTCAAGGTCTTTAACGTTGAGTTCTTTCAGTTGTTCATAGCGCGGAATTTCTTCGAGAGCTTGGCGGGCGTGCTGCTGAAAATCAAAGGCCACATCGGTTCCGCCACCGCCGTCGCCCGGACCCGCGTTTTGGGCTGGGGCTGGAGAAGCGGGAGTGGCCGCCATGCCTGCGCCGGGGCGCCCATCTGTTTTCTTGCTGCAGCCAGCGAGGCCCACAAGTGCTGTGGCCGATATAACCAACGTTCTGATTAGGAAGTTCATTTGCCTTGTCCTTTGTGCAAGTTGTTTGCCGGAAGCCGGCGTTTCAGAGGTTATAGCGCGCAGCGTTTCTGATCGATAGATCTCTTTATTAAAAACTCAGGTTTAAAATTTAGTTTTAATTCATTAAGTCCGAAAAGTGTCTTATGATCAGGTACTTATGACCATATACGATTTCAGAAATTATAAGGCATATGTGCGGGCACTTCTAAAGACCTACCCGCAGCGCGGGCGCGGGCAGTTTCTCAGAATCGCCAAACTTCTCAACATCCATACGACAATGGTCACTCACATATTTAAGGGCGACTCCAACTTGAGCGTCGAACAGGCCCTTAAGCTCAGCCAATTCTTCGCCCATTCCGAATTGGAAATCGAGTATTTCGTGAACCTTGTGCAGCACGAACGGGCGGCCAACAATCAGAGCCGGGAGTATTTCGCCCACCACTTAGCTCGATTAAAAGAGCGGGCGTTAAACCTCAGCGAAAGGATTAAAGTCAAAACTCAACTGGACGAGAAGGACCAGCAGCAGTTTTACTCCGCCTGGTACTATAGCGGAATCCGCCTGCTGGCCGCGACCCAAGATTTTCAATCGATCGAGGCGCTCTCGCAAGCAACCAAGTTGCCACGCCCGGTGGTCGCGCGTGTGGTGGAGTTTTTGCTCGGAACTGGGCTGCTCAAGCAAGAAGGTCAGAGTTATGCCGTGGGCGATACCAGCACTTATGTGTCCCGCGAGTCTCCGTTTGTGCGCAGTCATCATCTCAACTGGCGCCTTAAAGCTATCGAACAATTGGCCCATATTCCGGAGGAGGAGCTTGTGTTCAGCAATTCGATTGCTCTATCTCAAAAAGACTTTTTAGAAATCCGCGAGGAGCTGGTGAAATTTATCGAAAGATTCCGTAAGCTGGCGGACCCATCTCCAGCCGAGCAAGTTTGCTTTTTGAATGTGGATTGGCGGCGAGTGCAGTTCTGATCATTGACCGCTCCACGAGCCGTACAGGTAAAAACTTCCGCCGGCCACGGCCTGATCTCTCCTTGAGCCTATCGCGGGACGACGCGGGCTACCAATGAACCGGATTGCACTCGAAAGTGGCGTTTATGTTGATGGTGGCGTTGCCGTCGTTGCTTTGCATGTTGGCGCAATTAACGGTCCCAGTGAGTTTTCCGCCACTTTGCGCGAGATCAACATAACAGTCGCGGCCTGAGCTCTGGAACAGGTCATCCGTTGTGACGTACGACACGTTGTTCATAGTAAAGTTGACGCGGCCGAGGGGTATATCCGCAGTTTGGAAATCAAGAGTAAGTCCTTCTTTGACATCAACGCGGAATTTGGATTTTCCTGCTTCGGACATGCGGATGTACGAGTGCCTCATGTTTGCATCTCCGTGGTAGCAACCCACCTTAGTGTTCGGTTCGTTGCCGCCGAAATTGGCCGACTTATTGAGTTTGCCAGTTACGTTCACTGTAGCCTTACCCGAAGGCGTGCGAGGCGTTCCAGGGCCGCCCTTTTTTTCCGAACAAGCCACCATCAAAATCGCAGCGGCACCTAAAATTCCAAGATTCTTCAACATTGGCTCCTCCTAATTGGAATTGTGGACTTGTGCAACGGCAAGACCACCCGCGGTCCTCCCCCCCGCTGAGATATATCGAATCTAGAGTCTGGGATACGGAAGAAAATTCAGGAGTGGGTCAATTATCGGCCACTGAGGCCTACCTAAGACTCAGCAAGAGATCAGGCTGTGGCCTGATCTCTTGCTGAGTAGTGAGCGAGCCTTCAAGCTTGACGTTGAGCTGACATCTAATCCAGTTGGTAGGAGGAAATGGTAATTCCGTCCATCACCCAAACCCTTGTCGGGCTCCTGCGTTCATTAAGCAAAAACGCAGCCTCGATTTGAGCATGGGCATTCTTGAGGTCTATTGAATCACGGGTGTGGGGGTTAAGTTGTCGGTGGTGGTGCCGATTCCCAATGCGCCGGCCGAGTTGGCGCCCCAGCATTTGGCGACTCCGCCCGTGGTCATGCCGCAACCTTGGTTGCCCCCTTGGGATACGCTTGTGTAGGTCACGCCTGAATCCACAATTACTGGAGAAAGGGCCGAGGTCTGTGATCCGTCTCCGATCTGTCCGCTGGAGTTGAAACCCCAGCACTTCAGAACGCCGGCCGTCGTGATGGCACAATTTCCGCCCGGGCCCGCCGCGGCTTTGATGTAACTGACACCGGAATCCACTACTGCCGGAGATGTACTAGTTCCCGTAGCGCCATTGCCTAAGTAACTCGTGCCCCAGCATTTCAGTGCGTTGGTCGTGGTCACTCCACATGTGATGGCGTCGTAGACTGAAATGTCCAGGTAAGTGACTCCCGAGTCGATTATTGTCGGTGTGGTGACGTTGGCCAGGGACCCGGTGCCTAGGTTTCCATACGAACTGTTTTGACCCCAGCATTTTAAAACACCGGCCGTCGTGATGGCGCACGTATGGCTTGTACCAACGGATACTTTCGAGAAAGTGGTGCCCGAGTCCGCCACCACGGGTGTGAGGCGTGCGGTGGTCGTACCGTCTCCGAGTTGATTAAAACCGTTACTACCCCAGCATTTGAGATCGCCGGCCGTCGTGATTCCACAGGAATGCGCACCGGAGCCATTCCCGCCGGTCGCCACGGTAGAGTAAGTGGTTCCTGAATCGATCACCACGGGAGCCGCCCGATCGGTGGTTGTTCCATCCCCAACTTGGCCGTAGGTGTTTGGACCCCAGCACTTCAATACGCCGAGCGTGCTTACGGCGCATGTATGAGGCGGCCCTCCGTTATTCGAAGCCGGCGCAACTGCCTGGTACGATACCCCCGAATCTATCACCACTGGTGAATATCGATCTGTGGTCGTGCCATCGCCCAGACTTCCATAAAAATTGAAGCCCCAGCATTTTAGTATTCCGTCGGTCAGGATTCCACAGGAGCTACTGTTGGCGGTGACCACCTGAGCAAAGGGTGCTGGCGCGGGCGCCGGTGCCGGTGCCGGTGCCGTTGTTGGGCCGCTGCCAAAACCCGAGCAATCGTCAAATTTAACCGCACCGGTCATGGACGCGTCGAGACTGACCGTGCTGTCGCCAGGAGCTAGGTCGGCCGTCGTCTTCGCCACCACATGGGGCGCTGAAAGTGAACTGCGATTGGGGCCACCTGTCGCAGATAAAAGCTGACAAGCACTGCTTGATGCCGCGCCAAAACCAATCAGATAGATATTGCGCCTCGGACCGGATGGGACATCCACGACGATATCACTTCCTGCGGCGTACAAGCCGGAAACCAGTCCCGCTCGCAGCACCACCACACCGGACGTATCTTTGCAATTTCCACCATTGAAATCGGTCTCACCACCCACGGCGACCGCGTAACAAATCACCTCACTCATATTCGTCGGGTCGGCAACCGTCCAAGTATTTAGAGTGCCGGCTGTGGAGCCATAAGTTTTTTGCGCAGACTGAGGCAGCCGAATATGCAGGCTCGACTGTTCCTTGGCTCGAGTGCATGAGATGGCTCCGCCGAAGATTAAAACGGCGGACAAGATCAGTATCAAATTGAAACGACGTCCAACTTCATTCACATCTTCTTATCGGAAGAATTGCATTCTGTTTTAGGTTGTCCTCGCGAACGTCATTATAACTGATGGCGTCGCGTCTCAGCCAGAGATCAGGCCTTCGCCTGATCTCTCTTTGAGGGGGTGAGATGCGACTCGGCCCGGAGCCGAGTTCGCTACTTCTTCTTATCGAATAAATCGCCAAGCGCTCGGAAAATATCCGAGTCTTCGTTGATCTGAGTGTGCCGGACCCAGGGCCATTCGCTGAGCGAGGCATCGAAGGCGCGGCGGAGGCCGTTGCTGTCGATGCCCGGCGGATCGCTTGGGTCGCGGGTGACGATTAGACCGAAAAACTGCCAGTTCTTACGCTGTTCGCGGAACTCCTTCAGGAACTCATCCATATCGAAAAGTTCCGAGTCCCCCGCAAAAAACACATACTGATTCCAGCGCTCGCGCGGATACTTCTTTAGAATCTCTTTGGTCTTAATCAATGCGGGCGTGTAGGCGGTGCCGCCGCCGCGAAAGGCGTCCCAGACCTTCTCTTCTGAGTATTCTTCGGCCTCAGTGTCGAGGCCGACATAATGAAAGCGCACTTCCGGGTAAACCGAGCGGAAGAGCTCTCGAATATTGTAAACGAAATTGCGCACGCGCTCGAGGCGGTGCCCCTGCATGCTGAGGCTTAAGTCGATATTGACCACAACCACGGCGTCAAACGACGGAACCGGAATCTCACGCTTACTGCGGATAATGTAATCCTCTTCGTCGAGCCGGGCGTAGCCCTCGCGAATGATTTGGCCCATCGGCACGTGGCCGAGGATGGCTTTTTCTCCCTTGGCTCGGCGGGCGAGGATACCCTTGACCAAAGCATCGCCGGTCATGCGCTCCCAGATCGGGTCTTCGGTGGCGTCGCGCCGAAAACCCATTCGCACCTCACGCATCAAGGGCGTCTCGCCGTCGGTCAGGCGCGGATTGGGAATATCAAAATGTTTGGCCAAGAGCTGACGATAGAGATTGGCCGGGATGGTGATGCTATTGGCGTCATCGCCATCGCCAGGCTCTTGACCGGGACCGCCTTGGCCCCCGCCACCGGGAGGGATCTGTACGGGATCGCCCACCGATCCGGGCACGGGTCCGATCATGGAACCGTCGTCGACGTCGTGGGCGATATCTCGCAAATTCGACAACCGTTCTTTGATGGTGTCCATCGGAGCGGGCGGTTTTAGACCGGCGTGAGCTTGCACATGTTCCTGGTCGTATTGCAAATGGGGAGTCATGGGAATCAACGGAAGTTTCACTCCGTTCGGCCCGAACTTAAGCTTGAGCTTACCCTGAAAAGCCGCTTCCATTTGCTTGGCGAAGCGGGCCTTAATCAACTGCGAAAATTTAATGATGGCTCGGGCGGCTGTGGGCGCGTAGTCCGCAAGGCCCTGCATCCCTTTGAGATTATGTTTGGCGATTTCCTCATCAATCATCTTCGGAAACATCTGTTCCCATCGCTTCGCATCTTGTTCGAGAATATTCTCGGAAAAGCTAAACGACTGGTCGGTCTTGTAATATTCGACTGCCGTTTGCAGATGCGCCGCGAGTTCCGGTAACTCAGTTTCTTGGACATCTTTCTTTAGGGTATCGTATTCGGATCGCTGAAACATGCGGACGCGCCCGTCGGGTCGAACTTCCATCCGTACCGGTACCACGCGGGGCACTTTGTCTTTCGATCCCAGCCAGCGTTCGGAAAGTAAAAAGACGGCCGAAACCGGAGTTTCGTTCACCTGTGTTTGCGCAAAAAAGACCTGGGCCGCTGACATCGGCTCAAGCGGCATTTCTTCGACGATTCTCTGCTCGAAATTCAGTTGGAACGGATTGACCAACGCCGGATTTACGGCGCGAACGGAGGGACTGTTTTTGGTTCCCACGCGGCGACCGATATGGCGGCGAATCCGGTCAGCCGCTTTTGAGATAATGATGCCCTTCGGCCACTTCTCTTTGGCCACACCGGCTTTGGCGTACTTCTCCCAAATCTTCTGCATCTCCTCGTCTGAGCCTTGGCGAACAAGAGACAAATTATGTTCTGCAACGAATTCGTCGTCGACCACGAGGTTTACAAAATCGCCGTCGGTCATGGTTTCAAAAAGATGATCCATATACTCAACAAAGACGATGTCTTTAGCTAACTCGCTTAAGCCCTTCAATTCCGGCCGGCGCAAAAACTTGCGGTAGAGATGGTACTTGCCCCAAAGTCCGAACGAGTACGGCTGCGTGACCTTTAACGGCCCTCCGGCCGCGCCGGAAACAATGCGTGCGAACTCAAAAATATCGCGCGACGTCGTCCAGTCTGAATGCTTTTGACCGAGCATCATTACGAAAGTGGCCCAGCCCTCATGCACAAACTTCTGTTGCACGACCGCGGGGTACGTGCGCACGGTCATTTCGTATTTCTCTAAAAGGCTGCGTTTATATTCGGGCACATGGTTCGGCTGATTGGCGACCATGAATTGAAGCGCGCTGGCAGTTTTTTCCCAGGGCGCAACGGTTACGGTTTTATTCTCACTTAAGAAACTCCAGGCGCTCTTCGCGGTCGAGGCCTGCTTCTCGATCGGGGCACTGGCCTTCGCTGTCAGCTCCGATGGCGCATCGAACGTGCCGTCGATATAGTCTTGCATCTGATTGGCGGTGTGCAGGTAGTGGTAAAAGAGGCTGACCTCTTCTTCGCCATGGCGCTTGTACTGATCTTCCATCTCTTGCGCGAAGAGTTCGCTTGCCGCGATGGGGTCCACGTTTCGTTTGCGAAACAGAAGCGATTTCATAAAGACGTGGTTGTGACCGCCGACATGAAAGTAAATCGGACGCTGATCGCGAAGCGATGTCATATTCGAATAATAGGAGCGGCAGGTGGCGCAGCCGGAATGGGATGCCGGTAGACCACCGGGCTGGGCAAATTCAAGCACGCCGAGTGAGCTGCCGGACGTAATCGCGCGATAGATCTCGGCACCCGAGATGGCGTGGGGGACCGGCAGGAGTCCAGTCGCGGTTAAGACGTTCAATTGTCGCTCTGGGGCAAAAATAATCTGGTGAGGCGGGGTAGGGATGCCGAGTTTGTTTAAAACCTCGCGCGCGGCGATCGCGTCTTTCAGGCCGGCGGCCGCGTAGTCTTGGGAGAGTCCGTCATGGCGAACGATGATTTCGCCCTTGGTCTTTTGCAAAGCCCGCTCGCAGATCTCGCGGCTGCGCTCTTCATCAATCGGCTCTTCGTGAGCCACGAGATTCAGGCTGAAAAATACAGCGGCCAACAAAAGCCAGGATTTCATCACTTACCCCTTTTTCCAACCAAATAGGATTCGCAGCGACCGCTAAAGCGAGAGCTGTAGGCCTTGCGCTCCTCGGCCGGTGTTTCGCGAACGAGTGAATTGAATTCGACCATTTCGCGAATCAGATTCGTCGTCGTTGGCTTGAGCAGGGAGGTGCGGTCGGCCGAGTTGAACAGCCAGTTCTGCACGCCTACGGATTGACCGAGGACCATGTCTTGACTAATCAAGCGCAGCGCCTTGGTCATCTGCTGTGCCAGTTCAGCCCAAGGGAGCTTCGCCACGGCTTGATCGAGAGCCATTAAAAAGAATCGGGTCGAGGCATAGGGCTCGAGCTGCGTCCCACCATTGGCCGCTTCGAAAAGATCTGGGGACTGAAAGTCCTTCATAAAGGCAAACAAAAGGTCGGTCAGTTCGCGGCCCAGATCGTCGTTCGTGTTCGGAACGTGTTCTGGCAAATTCTTAAGCCAGGACTCAACATCGTGAATCTCACTTAGGTCGCGCACATGAAGGGTTCGGAGTAGGTGGCGCTGAATTGCGGCTTCGATTTTTTGCGAGTACCGAATCAGAACATCTTTGCGCGAGTCGGAATGAATCACACGCTCGCCGCCCACACCTAACTCGGGCCAGAGGCTTAAGCGCCCGCCGGAGGTGGGGAACGGGATCACGAAAGGCGAGGCCCCGATCGAAAGCTCTTCAATAATCAGCTTCAGCTCTTCTTTGTCGGCATCCGAGCGCATCTCGAACTGACTGTCGTCGATCTTCAAGTCTTTAAGCGGAATCGTTTCCGCGGCCAATAGATGATCAAAGGCCGCGAACAAGGCCGGAACCTGAAAGAATCCCCGCGCCATTTGATCGTTCTTCAAGCGCGGATCCATTTGAATCGAGTAAACCAGGCTCTCTAAAATCGGAGAGCGGAACGAGGGCACCATCAAACGCATCAGCATTAATGGCGCGGCGAGACCATGCTCGAGCTCAATCACGCGGGCGTGCTTGGTCACCCAGTGCTTCACTTCCGCCGATTCTTCACCCCAGGCGCCGGTTGAACGCGGCTTTTCGTTCTTCTCGTTCTCGGCCAACTCTTCAGCCGTCTTTGGTATAATGGCAAAGACCTTGGCTTTGCCGAGCTGAACCTGATCGGGCTGCGAGATGATCGCTTCTGTGGTTTTACTTAAAAATCCCCGCGCGCCGAGCTTAGGAAAGGCGCTCGCCGCTTGGCGCACGAGCATAGGATCGACCACCACGTACTGCCCGGTGCGCGCCATCTTCTTTTGCGCGGCCTCAAGCAATCCCTGATTTAACGTCGGCTCTTTCACGCTCTCGTGAAAACGGTCGAAGTTATAAACCCCGCCAAAACGATCGACAAACGACTTGTCCATGCCGAAGCGCGAGCCAGTGGCCACGATTTTGCCCACGAGCGTACTGACATCGTCGCCCTGAAACTGGGCCAGCTGGGATTTATTGTCGGAAAAGTTCATGGCAATCCCGATGACCAAATTCTGTACGGAAACGGACACCGTGCTGCCATCAACCCGCGGCACGCGAGCGATTCCTTTTTCCGCCTGTTGCAGACCCCGGATCCACTGGACCAGCGCCTTTCCGAGCGCGTCGTCGGCAAAGCTAAAGTCATCAAAGAATATGAAGCCACTTGAGCCTTTCGGACTCGAGATAAACGCATTCAAATCTGTAATGACTTGGTCGATCGCCGCTTGATCACCCTTTTTCACGCGCACGGTATCGAGAAAAAATTCGTTCGCTTGCGCCCGCTTCTCTTCCGAATCCGTGCGATTCCAGCGCTTCAGGTTTAACGCTTTGGCCAAAGCCTCCCAGGCTTTGGACTTTCCGGTTCCGGGTTCTCCCGCCCAAATCCAGGTCGAGGGCATATTGCGGGCCGGATCGTGATTGAGCTGCGCGAGTGTTAAGCGAATCACTTCGGCTTTCAGCTCAAATTCGCCGAGCATTCCCGCTCTTTGCATTAAAAAGACGGCATCGTCGCGACTCAGAATCCGGCGCGGCTCGTCGGCGGGCAGATCGGCCAGATTCAGGCTCAGATTGAATTGGTTTTTTAGAATACGTTCAACAAAGCTACGGTCGATGCGCCGGGTGGAGCGGGCGATCGGATCCGTCACCAGGCTCATGTTAAACTCAGACAGAAATTCGATAAACGCGGTAAATGTGTTTTCGCCTCGCGGTCGAGCGAGAGCGTCGATTCGCGTGACCGCATACTCAAAGATTTTGCGGCGCTGCTCGTCGGGGGTCAGAGTTCCATCCACGATTTCAGCGGCGTCAAAGGTAAATTTAAGACCTTTGACGTCGGGGCGGATCATCACCTGCTCGAGCATATCGGTTTTGGAATCGAGAGTGGGCTCGGGTAGCGGAATGACTTCAAAAGCCTTATCGAGACCGGCGGTGACTTCAGTCTCCGCCTGCTCGAGCAACAAGTCCCACTCATCCTTCGTTCCCACTAAAACTGTCTCGGCCAAAACGGGCGGAGTTTTTTGCCTAAACTCTTCAAACGAGAGTGGTGAGCCAGCCGCCATCAGGTATAAAATATGGGGAGTTAGTGTTTCTTCCTGCACCGTGGGATTGTTTTCGTCGTCATGACCCAAGGCCGGAATTTTTAAAACGAAGGGTTTCTTCTCATTTTTCGATGTGGATCGTTCAATCTCCACAAGATCATTCAAGTCCGCAACCACGACACTGCGCTCGGCCTTTCGCGACTGAATGATCTCGAAATTCTCGAAGACTTCATCGGCCGACGCTTTTTTGTGATCAAACTTATAGAGTGAAAGACCACGATTAAAACGGTGAAAGCGGCTGCCCTCAGGCGCGTCGATTTGGCTTTTGACCATATAAGACTGCTCAACGAAATCGAGGGCCAAATCCTTGATTTCATCCGGCACCAAAATCACCCGGCGCCGGGGAGCTTGCGCGGGGTCGGACGCTTCTTCTAAAATTTTGCGGAAGTGCGAGAAGAGTTCGCTTCTCGCCAAGTCGTTGGCCTTGTTCTTGGTCTTTTTTTCGCTGGCGAAGGGTTTCACTTTCCAGCTCATGGACGATTCATCGCTCATGGTCTGGTATTGACCAATCAGGCTGGTCTCGAAATCAAAGTTTAAGGGCGGGCCGCCGTGTTCGCGTTTCGGATAGAAGAGTTCGCCGGTCCGAAAGTTGAAGACCTGAAACTCCCTTGAGTTGGGGGAGACCCCGGGGGTATTGACAAAATGGAGGTCTCCTTTTTCTTTGTCGTGAACGAGACGGGAGATCAGTTCGTCGGGTGAAATTGGAGTATCGTCACCGCCGCGATTGAGTTGGGCCACGGCTTCAACCTGAAGTGCACCGTTTTCAAT
>JALHOQ010000056.1 GCA_022842925.1 Bdellovibrionales bacterium | reverse complement strand
CCGATGGCGCGCGGACTATCGGGAATAAAGAGAGCGTCGAAGGCCACGATAGGAGGCAGTAGATCGTCTGGAGGCTGGACGCGCGTCGAAACTTTCTTTTGTTTCTTAAACCACTCTGTCACGCGGTTCCTATATTCAGTGCGACGATCTTCAACGTAGAAAGTCCCTACGAGCCGTTTAACAGGCCCACGAAAATCGGTCTCGGTTGAGTTGTAGGGCTGGGCGGCCGCAATGGTCCCGCCACGAGCCAAGACTTCGTCCCAAAACAAGTTGGCGTACTCGACCCCATAGGAATCGTTCGGAAACAGAATCGCGAATCGCTTCATTCCCATTTGTTCCATGGCGATGCGGACTAGCTCTTTCACCTGCATCTCGCTCGTCACGGCGTTGCGAAAAATATAAGTCCCAGCTTGAGTCAGTCCGGATTTTTGCGAAAGGGCGATCGACGGAACTCCCAGTTCTTCGGTCTTGCCGCCGACCGCTCCCGCAGTTCGACTGAGGAGGCTACCGACCACGGCAATCACACTGTCTTCTAATACCAGACGTTCAACAGCTTGGCGCGCACCATCAGGTGTGCCTTCCGAATCCACAACCGCCAGACGCAGCGAACTTTTATCGTTTCCGACCAGTCCAAGGCCCAACTTCAGACCGTTCAATGTTTTATAGGCGATGGGTGAATATCTTCCGGTCAGGGGTAGTACCGCCCCGACGGTGTCGGAATCGACCCGCCGGCGCGAATCGATCTGCGCGATATAACTCTCCGCCCGTTGTTGAAAGGGCGTTCCCTGGCCCCATTCGGCGGCTCGCGAAAAAAAACTGCGGGCCCCGTCATAATCTTTTTTCTGAAGTCTAAACGTACCGAGGCGGAAAGCAGCCTGGGCCCGTACAAAACCAAACTCCGGATCATTGGCCACTTTGTCGAGGTCCGACTCGCTCAGATACTGCGTGACGATTTCGGAAGCCCGCGCTTGCGCCCCCGTCCGTACTTCGGGCTTGGGATCTTTGTCATAAATAAAGGCCAGCGCTCGCAGTGCGTCCATGCGGTCGCCGGTTGTCGCCAACACTTGATAGCGTTGCCGGTAAAACTCAAGCTTAAAAGCATCGCTCAGACCCGGGATTTTTAATCCCCGCGCGCTGAGAGCCAGCGATTCATCCAGGCGGCCCATTTTGTGAAGAGACTTCGAAGCTCCTAGCAGGGCTTCGGCTTCATTGGCGCTGAACACATCGGTTTCAACGAGGCTCATATATGTTTTATAGGCGAGCTCGAGGTTCCCCTGCTTAAAGTAAATTCGCGCGAGCTGAATGGTGGCGTCATCCGAGACATCGGAATGGGGATGTTTTGCGGCGAGGTATTTAAACCGTTGCATCGCCTTGGCCTCCGCTCCCGCGGCGAGATCGATCTGGGCTTTCGCCAACTGTTGTTTGGCATCGTAGGGCGCTTGCGCCAACGGTTTCTTTTTGGCGGCCGTCGAGCAATAGGTGAGAACAGCCACAGCTGAAAGCAATGCAAAAAAGCGCAGAATTATCTTCATCACGACCTCTGTGAAAGCAAACGCTTCATCTTATCCCTAAATTCAGTGACTAAGGGAGTATGACTCGACGTTTTACGCAGCTTTTCTAAGGCTTCGCGGTCTTCGGCCGTGATGTTGTTTGGCACATCGACCACAATTTTGATCAGCATGTCGCCGGGAGCATAGCCTCCGATATCGGGGAAGCCTTTGCCCTTGAGTCGGAAAATTTGGCCGGGATGGGTTCCAGGAGGAATATTGAGCATGGCCTTACCCGTAAGAGTTGGAACCTCAATCTGAATTCCTAACAAGGCATCGACAAATGAAATGGGCAGCTCCAAAAGTACATCATTGTCTTTGCGTTTAAACAGCGGATGCTCTTGAAAATTGACGATCACATAAAGATCGCCCGGTTTGCCGCCGGTGGGAGGTGCGTCACCTTCCCCGCGCAATTTCAAGCGCTGACCCGCTTTCACGCCGGCGGGGATCGTGATCGAAAGTTTAGCACTGTCTTCTTTGCCGGCGCGATGGCGGACAAAATTAATCCGCTTTTCAGCGCCGGTGGCCGCCTCTTCAAGCGTGATGTTAAGCGTGTAACGTAAGTCCGCCCCTCGGTTGTCTTGGCGCGCCCCTCGTCGTCCAGGCTGGGTGTTCTCGCCGGAGAAAAATTCGCCAAAAAAATCGCTGAACATGTCTTGAAATTCGCCGCTCTGTTGGCGCGGGTCGAAGCCTTGAAAGCCGCCAAAATTCTCAAAACCGCGAAACGGATTGGGACCGCCGTGCGCACCCGGGCCCGGACCTCCGCCTTGAAAGGCGGCGTGGCCAAACTGGTCATACATTTGTTTTTTCTTAACATCGCTCAGCACGTCGTAGGCTTCATTGACTTCTTTGAAGCGGTCTTCGGCGGTCTTGTCGTTGGGGTTCTTGTCGGGATGATACTTCATCGCCAACTTGCGAAAGGCCTTCTTAAGTTCATCGGGCGTCGCTTGCCGCGAAACCCCCAGCACACTGTAAAAATCCTTTTTTGCCAAGTCCGCCTCTTCGTAACTTAATTAGTGTTGGCGCCCGCCACGCTGACGACCACTTGAGCGGGGCGAAGAAGTTTGTCGTGAAGTTTATATGCTTTCTTGAAAACACGGACCACTTTTCCGGGCTCTACGTCGGAGCGGGGTTCGCTACTCAAGGCTTCATGTTTGCTGGGATCGAAATTTTCGCCTTCGGCCTTCACTTCTTCGACGCCGAAACGTTGCAGCAAGTGACGCAACTCCGTCGCAATCAACTGTACACCTTCACGGAAGGCCGATGCGTCGGTGTTGTCGGGCGCGGCTAGAGCTCGCTCAAAGTTGTCGAAAACATTAAGGAACTCCCGTATGAATTTTTCTGACCCGTATTTGCTCATATCGGAGCGCTCTTTGATGGAATTCTTGCGAAAGTTGTCGAATTCGGCCAACAGGTACAGGTAGTCTTTCTTGGCTTTATCTAATTCGGCCTGAATTTGGGCGGGTTGGAGGGCCGCGTCCAGGTCATTTTCGGCCTTGTTATCCGATTTATCGTTCATACCGCACAGTATGAGTCGGGAGCTAAGAGTGTCAATCCATCGGGCGCCCGGTCGCTCGCCAAAAACGTGAGTTCTTCAAACACCTTATTGCTGATGAGCTGGCCCTCACGACTCAGGCGCCAGCGTCCATTATCGAGCTTCACCCAACCCCTTTTCTGAAGCTCCTTGAGGCGGGCGGTGAGGCTCGCGACCGCCGGCTTAGGAAATTTGCCCTGCGCCGCGTCTTCTGGCAGTCCGGACATGGTTCGCAAATGCATGTGGCCGAAGTCCGTCATGGCCTCATGCATCTCGAGGCGCTCCCACTGGTCCGGGGGAAGAAGGGTCTGGAAACTTTCTCCACCCAGCGCCGATTGCTTTTCATATTGGGCGAGATTTTTTGGATTCCAAAAGCGGAGCCCGAACGGGCCCTCCTCTCGACTGTAAGAGTGGCTCGAAAGGCCCAGGCCCCAATAGCTCTCATCGCTCCAATAGATGGAATTATGACGGGATTCCAATCCCGGCCGCGCAAAGTTGGATATCTCATATTTGGCGAGGCCGACCATTCGCAGTCGCGCTTCGATGCGATCAAACATGGCGACTTGTTCCTCTTCAGGCGCGCGGCCCCGGCTCATCGGATGTCCTTCTGGCACGGTCAGACAGTAGGCGCTCAAATGTGGAGGTGCATATTCGGAGACAATGGCCAGATCTTCGTCCAGCTCAGCGAGCGACTGGCTAGGGAGAGCGAACAAGAGATCAAAGGAGTAATTCAAGGCATATTGACCCAGCAGGCGCAGCGTTTCGTGCGTGTCACGGGCCTCGTGTTTGCGCCCGCAGACCTTGAGCAGGCGATCATTGAAGGTTTGCGCGCCGACGCTGAAGCGATTAAAGCCCGCTTCCATGTAGGTGTTCAACTTGGCCTCATCCAATGTGGCGGGATTGATTTCTAAAGTCAGTTCCGCGTCAGGTAAAAAACGAAAACCGCTGTTTTCAAGCTCGGTCTTGATGGCTACAATCAATTCTGGCGCGATCAAACTGGGAGTACCACCCCCGAAGTAGAGGGTTCGGATTTCTGTTTGCGGCCAGAAACCGCGGCGCCGCCGGATTTCATCTAGCACCTGAGGAACGTAGCGCTCTGGCGGCAGGATTTCGGACCACTCGAAGGTCGCAAAGTCGCAGTAGCGGCAGCGCTGCAGACAATAGGGAATATGAACATATACGGCGAGAGCCATGGGTAGGGTCTAAGGTTATGTATAAGAAATATCAACTCAAAAACGGCATGAAGATTCTTCTGGTGGAAAGTCATAAGAGCCCGGTCCTTTCGATTCAGATGTGGGTGAAAACCGGCAGCGCCGATGAAATGAAGGGCGAGGAGGGGATATCCCACTTCATTGAACATCTCGTGTTTAAAGGATCACGTCGTTTTAAGGTCGGTGAAATCGCGGCGGCCGTAGAAGGCGCGGGCGGAGAACTCAACGCGTATACCTCGTTCGATCAGACCGTATTCTATGTGACCATTTCCAAGGAGTTTCAGCGCGTCGGTATGGAAGTGATTGCTGAAATGATGGGATTCCCCGGTTTTGATGCGACTGATGTCAATAATGAGCGCGAGGTTGTAATCGAGGAGATCAAACGCTCCAACGACAGTCCTCACCGTCAGGCGAGCAAGCTCTTGTTCTCTACAGTTTATAAAAAACATCCTTATGGCATTCCGGTCATCGGCTATCCGGACAATATTTCGACCGTGTCGCGCGATACGCTCGTCAACTATTACAAGGGTCGCTACAACCCCAAGAACATGACCTTAGTCATCGCCGGGGATTTTCAAACGCCCGTGATCCGCAAGCAAATCGATGAGTTTTTCGGAACCTTTAAGACCGATAAACTCCGGGTGGTGAAGCGTCCACGCGTACTGAAGTTGAAGAACAACGCGATTGTGGTCGAAAAAGCGCCGTTCAACGAAAGCATCGTGCATATTGCCTTCCCGATCCCCGATGCCGCCCATAAAGATATTCCGGCCCTGGAGGTTTTCGCCTTAACCTTGGGCCAGGGTGAAAGCTCGCGTTTGAACCAACGCCTTAGAATGAAAGAACACGTGGTCAACTATGCGGGCTCAAGTGTTTTTGTAGCTCGCGACCCCGGTTTTCTCGCCATTTCGCTTTCGCTCAACCAGAAAGATTTTAAATCGGCGCTGTCGGCCCTGCAGGATGAGATACTCAAGGCACTCAGCATCCCGCCGGAAGATCACGAAATTAAAAAAGCTCTAACCAACCTGGCTAGCGAGCAATTCTACTCGCAGGAGACGGTCGATGGCCTGGCCCGCAACTTCGGCCATTACCAAGATCTGTTTAACGACCCCGGACACTTTGCCACGTTCCTCAAGCAGGTTGAGAAACTGACGGGCAAAGAGGTCGTGAAACGCGCGCGCAAATACATTGAAAAAAACGGTCTGTCGTTCGTAGTCATGTCGCCGGCTGACAAAGCCGAGGTCGAACCCATAGCCAAGGAGTGGGTGAGGACATTCCGGCAAAAACTTAAAAAATTGAAGGTCAAACTCCCCGCGCCGGCCAAGAAGAGCAAAAAGATTTCTTTTGTAATGAAAACCCCAAAGGGCGCGCGAACGGCGGTCGATAAGTGGACCCTTGGCAACGGTGTGACTGTTATTACGCGACCCGATTTCGATACTCCCGTTATCAGCTTGCGATGCGCCTCCTTGGGTGGCTCCCGTCTGGAGACCAAGGAGTCGCAAGGGGCGACCGAGCTGCTTTCTCGCGTTTGGACGGCCGGAGCGGGTCCGTTCAGTGAAAAGGACATGCACCGTAAGACGGACGAAATGGCGGCCTCACTCAGTGCTTTTGGCGGTCGCAACTCCGAAGGTTTGTCTATGACGTGCCTGAGGCCATTTGCCGACGAGATGTTGCATCTCTTCTTTCTCACACTTAAGGAGCCGCTCTTCGAGGCGGCGGCGATTGCCCGGGAAATTAAGGCGATGCAGGAGCAGGTCAAGCTTAGGGCCGACAATCCTTCTCAGCTCTGCATTCTCGAGTTTATGAAGGGCATGTTCGGAAGCCATCCTTACGGCCGCGATCCCTATGGTGATCCGGGCGCCATTGAACGCCTGAGTCAAACGGCGGTTCGCCATGTCTTCCGGCAAAAAACGGGTCTGACGATCGTGGCCTCGGGCGCATTCGACCCTAAAGAATTGCGCGCAAAGATTGAAAAAGAATTGGCCGGAATAGACCCCGGGCCCCTGGAGGTCAGAAAGTTTCCGCTACAGTATCCCAAAAAAGAAGTTCGCAAATTCTTGGCGAGCCAAAAAGAGCAGAGCCATATCGTAATGGGGTTTCCGGGATTGGAATTGAAAGACCCGAATCGCTACACGATGCAAGTTATGCAGGCCATTCTAGCCGGTCAGGGGGGGCGACTGTTTTATGAACTGCGCGATAAGGCCTCGCTGGCCTATTCCGTTGCTCCGCTGCGCATGGAAGGGATTGAGGGTGGCTATTTCGGAGCCTATATCGGGTGCTCACCCGAAAAGTCGGGTAAGGCAATAGAGATGATGAACACTGAGTTTCAAAAATTAGTCGAGTCTAAGGTGGGAGGCGATGAACTCGCGCGGGCGCAACGCTTTTTGATCGGCAAACACGACATTGAATTGCAGAGAAATTCAAATTTCACATCCGCTATTTTGTTCGACCATATTTATGGTCTCGATTACAAAGAAACTTTCCACTTCGCTGAAAGGGTCAGGGCGGTCACGGCCGATTCGGTTCGCGCGCTCGCGGCCCATGTTTTTTCGGCGCCGCCGGTGATTTCGCTCGTGGGCCCGACCGCGCCCTGGTAGGTCGGGCATAAGGCTTGGTTATTTTTTTCATAATGCTAAAACGGGCTGTCTATACGATTTTGGCGCGATTTTTACTCGCGCATGGACTTAAGCAGGAGATTTTACGTCTCAATACTAGAAATCCACGATTTTGGGCTAAAATAGAGCTGTAACCCTCCGAAAACTATATAGGAGTAAGGAAGGTTGGGCTCAAAATGAGTCACGAATCAGATCGTGCACAACCGATAGTTCTGGCATCGCCCAGGGAATTTTTTGTCGACCGGGTCGAAAGCGCGGTCAAGCGCCTGAAATTCGAGCCACTCGCCCTTTCTCGCAAATACCTGGTCGATCTCCTTGAGCATTTCATGTTCGCGAAAAATCTTTTTACTGAAGATGCGGAAGGCCGTCTGCGCCGTGAAAGTCTGGCCGAGATGTATTTAAAAGCGCAGAACTCACCACCCGCCGTACGCGTGGACCTGTTAAAAAAGCTGGGCGATAGCAGCCTTTATATTAGCGGCTTCTTCGGCGATTCGCTTACGCGCAAAATCGTGGACATCGATTACTACGTCGATATGGGTGGCGTGGCCTATGGGTCGCTGGCGCACTCCACTGCCGATGGAGACATGTCACAGGTCTTCACCGAATTCTCCACCCGCTTTCCCCAGTTTGTGGACGTTCTGACCTTTATCAGCCAGGACACGCAAGTTCAGAGCGACGCGGATCTGCTTCGTCTCTACAATCGATATCTAGCCACAGGTTCACGCTTGGCCGAGGAGCAGCTGCTGGAAAAGGGCCTGCTCAACGCGGACATTCAAAAGGCTAAAGCCAATAAGATGTAGTTGGCGCTGTCCGGCGCTGATGATAGGTTTTGAGTCATGTTCAATTTGGGTTTCACCGAACTTTTGCTTCTCGGCGCTATCGCGTTGATTTTTATCGGACCCAAACAGCTTCCCGATGTCGCCCGCACCGTGGGACGTTTCTTAAATGAGTTGAAGCGCGCCTCTTCTGACTTTCAATCGACACTCACGGGTGACTTTAAAGACGATTTGAATCAACGCATCACCGAACATCGTCACGGTCACCTTGAGAATCATCCCGAAGATGACGCCAATAAAATCGCGCCTCACGAAATGGGGCCTGAGGCGATTACGGTGCCGCTTGACCAACCGAAGGACCCGAAGAATGAGTCTTGATGATGCCAACATGACTTTGGTCGATCATCTGACTGACCTCCGTTACCGACTGCTTATGATTGCACTCGGTTTGGTGGTAGGGTCGGGAGCGTGCCTGTATTTTTCGACTGAGCTTTTTGCTTTGATCCGGCAGCCCATTTTACCGTTTCTCGGGGACACCGGCGGACTTGTTTTCACGGGCGTGATGGATAAATTTCTCGCTCATCTGAAAATCGGATTCTTAGGGGGACTAATTCTGACTTGTCCCTACTGGCTTTACCACGTGTGGCAGTTTATATCGCCCGGTCTTTACAAAAATGAGCGGATCTATGCCTTAGGTTTTATTTTCGCGGGGACCGTTCTATTTTTGGCCGGGGTTTGCTTTGTGTACTTTTTTGTTTATCCAGCCGCGTTTGAGTATTTGTTAAATTTCGGCGGGGATATCGACAAACCGATGATCACGATCGGCGACTATCTGGGCTTTTTCGCTCTGACCACAATCATGTTCGGAGTTTCATTTGAACTCCCGGTTGTATTGGTGATCTTGGCGATGATGGGCATCATTGATGCGCCTTTTTTAAAGCGCAACCGCCGTTTCGCCGTCGTTGCATTGGCGTTTGTTGCCGCCATCCTCACTCCTCCCGATGTGGTCAGTATGATGATGATGCTAGTGCCGATGTGCCTGCTCTATGAAGCCTCGATTTGGATCATCCAGCTCATCGTTCGTAAAGGGGAGCAGGGCTCCGCCCTCGTTCAAAAAGGGTAAAAACCCGACTCGACTTCCGTCTCGCGAGGCCAGCCTAATTTCATAGGCTCGGACTGCCGATAACATAAGGTCATGTCGGATGATGGCTCGGCCAAAAAACTCAATATTGATGAACTGACTGCGACCCCTCCTCAGGGGCTCGTTGTCAATCCACAGCCAAGTCCGGCGACAAAGACCGTTGATGCGATTAAGAACGCCCAACAGGGTGGCGCTCCTATTCAAGCCAAGCAAAAGCTTACGACGATGAACCAGTTGCTGGGGTTCTTGCGCACCAACAATGGTTCCGACATCCATGTCTCCGCCGGCAACTGGGTGATGATGCGGATTCGTGGGACCATGCACCAGGTGACCTACAGAGTCGAAGACAAAGACGTACGCGCCTTGATCTTTCCGTACATGACGGATCAGCAAAAAGAAGAGCTGGAACGTGAGAAGATGCTCGACTTTGCCTTTACCAATCCTGGCGTCGGAGTTTTTCGCGCCAACGTTTTTTATCAGCGGCTCGGTCTGGCCTTCGTTCTCCGTCTATTGCCAGAAAAGCCACCTACGCTTGAAGAATTGGATGTGCCCTCCATCATCCGGCGCTCTTGCTACACGGACAACGGCTTAATCTTGGTGACGGGCCCGACCGGATCAGGAAAGTCGACCACCTTGGCAGCGATGATCAATGAGATCAACAGCAATCGGCGCGGGCACATCATTACGATCGAAGACCCGGTCGAATTCATTCACACCAGCAAAAAGTGCATGGTGAACCAGCGCTCGCTCGGTATCCACTTTAACGACTTTGCCGGTGCGATTAAAGCCTGCTTGCGAGAAGATCCCGATGTCATTCTGGTGGGTGAAATGCGCGATCGGGACACCATGGTCGCCGCCATTCGAGCCGCCGAGACGGGCCACTTAGTTTTGGCCACATTGCACACGGGCTCGGCGTCCAAGTCCATCGACCGAATTTTAAATATGTTCCCGGCCGACGAGCAAGACGAAGTGCGAACCGTGCTTTCGGAAACCCTGCGGGTTGTGATCTCGCAGAAGCTAATTCCCAATAAGGCAGGTAGCAAGCTCAAGCTTTTTCAGGACATTCTGGTCAACACCCGTGCGATCTCCAACCTGATCCGTGAAGGCAAAACGTATTTGATCGAGAACGCTATGCAGACATCATCGGATGACGGCATGATCTTGATGGATAAGGCGATTCGCCTAGCTGCGGAAGAAGGAATGATTCCAATGGCCGATGCGCACGAAGCGGCCAACGACAAGCGCATCATCGAGGAAAGCAAATCCTTTATGCGCAACGAATCGGGCATTATCGAGACGGTGCAAAAGTTATCACGCGATGAGTTTGGTAAGGGCGTGTCGGGAACCAAGCCGACAATCAAGAAAGATCCAACCGCCTACAGGGATCCGTCCATTAAAGTGACAGAAGAAATTTCTCCGGACAAGGCTGCCGAAGTGGTTGGCGCTATTCCCAAAGAGCTCATCGGCCTCAAAGACATCGTGGCCGAACTGAAGCCGGGGTATAAAAGGCGTGACGGACCCTCCGCTCCCGAGACCGACCCTAATGCCGTACCCGTGCACATCACGAAGAAGATCAAATAACATCCCTTATAGGGTGATGCTTTCCTTAAAAAGCCCAAAGACCTTGCGTAGCTCTTCGGCGATTTCCCCTAGAGTCACATGGTTCTCCACGGCCTCGATAAAAACCGGCATAAGATTGTCCGAGCCACGGGCGGCATTTCTCACCCGCTCGAGCTGTGCCGCGACTTTTTTGCCATCTCGCTTCGCTTTAAAGGCGACCAAGCGCTGAACCTGTTCGCGGGCCACGGCCTCGGCGATTTTGAGGGTCTCCGTGCGTTCTTTGTCTTGTTGCACGAATTCGTTCACACCCACGACGATTTCTTTTTTAGCTTCAAGATCCTTTTGAAACTGATAGGAGGCGTTCTGAATTTCATTTTGAATCCAGCCAGACTCAATGCAGGAGATCACCCCACCCAACCCCTGAATGCGTTCGATGTATTCCATCGCCCGTTGCTCGATCTCGTCGGTGAGCTCCTCTAAAAATGCCGATCCGCCGACGGGATCCACGACGTCGGTGACACCGGTTTCGTGGGCGATAATCTGCTGAGTGCGTAGAGCGATGGTCGCCGCTTTTTCTGTCGGTAAGCCCAAGGCTTCATCCATGGAGTTGGTATGCAGGCTCTGGGTTCCGCCCAAAACGGCTGCCAGGGCCTGAATGGCGACCCGCACGATGTTGTTCTCGGGCTGCTGAGCCGTCAGGGTGGAGCCCGCCACCTGCGAATGAAATCGCAGTTTCAGTGCATTGGGGTCTTTTGCACCAAAACGATCTTTCATAAAGCGAGCCCACATTCGGCGCGCGGCGCGGAACTTGGCGATCTCTTCAAAAAAATTATTGTGCACGTTAAAGAAAAAGCTCAGGCGTTTGCCGAACTCGTCTACGTTCAAGCCACGATCCACGGCCGCCTGCACGTAGGTTAAACCGTTCGCCAGGGTAAAGGCCACCTCTTGCACGGCGGTCGAGCCGGCCTCGCGAATATGGTATCCGCTTATGGAAATCGTATTCCAGCCCGGGACCTCATCGGTGCAATACTTGAAAATATCGGTAATCACCCGCAGCGACGGCTTGGGTGGATAGATATAAGTTCCACGCGCGATGTACTCTTTAAGCAAGTCGTTCTGAATCGTACCCTTCAGATCCTTTTGTGAAACACCTTGTTTGCGAGCGACGGCGATATAGAAGGCGAGGAGAATCCCCGCCGTGGAATTAATTGTCATGGAAGTGGAGATGTCTTTGAGCGGAAGATCTTTAAGCAGGATCTCCATATCCTCAAGAGAGGAAATGGCGACGCCGACTTTGCCGACCTCGCCCGTGGCCATGACATGATCGGAATCGTAACCCATTTGCGTGGGTAGGTCGAACGCGACGCTTAGGCCGGTTGTACCTCGTTCCAGTAACATCTTGTAACGCTCGTTTGATTCGTGAGCCGAACCAAAGCCCGCGTATTGGCGCATGGTCCAAAAGCGCCCCCGGTACATCGTCTCTTGCACGCCGCGGGTATATGGAAACTCGCCCGGCTTGCCTAGGAGGTCGTCGCCGTAACTGCGTTTAAGGTCGATGTTGGACGATGTCTTAAATTGTGGCTTGCGCTCTTTGGATTCTTTCACGATCACGCCTTGGTGAAAGTGACGAGCTCGGCTCCCGACTCCACGTTTTCGCCCGCCTTGACCAAAATTTCCTTTACGGTCACGTCGCCCACGGCGCGCATTTCGTTTTCCATTTTCATAGCTTCCATAATCAAAATTGGATCACCGGCCTTGAGCTTGTCGCCCACCTTTACGAAAATCTTAACGATTTTCCCCGGCATTCCCGAGCTCAGGTTGTTGCCGGCGCCTACTCCGCCTCCCTGTTTGAGGCTCTCATGCAAAAGCGCTTCCTCGTTGTAAACTTTAAATGTCCGATAGGCCCCGCGTGTATACACGGTGTACTCCGTACCCTTGTTCAGCACGTCGATCAGATAGGAGGTGTCCTTGTACAAAAACGAAATGGTTTCATCGAGGTAGCGATAGTCCTCTTTGCGGATATCGCGATAAACCCAATCTTTATCACCCTCGCGGGTGCCGACCCGCCAATGCGTTTTACTCTCGGATACGGACACTTGGTAGTGAAGGCCTTCGGATTCAGCTTCGAAAAACATTAGAGGTTCCTCATCGATTTAAGACGGCCGTAACGTTTCCATTTCGAGGCCAGATTGTAGTCGCCCACATCTCGGGATTTGGCATTGTTATAGGCTTCGATCGCGGCCGAAATCAGGAAGATGTCATCATCGACGAACATAAATAGCTCGCGATGTTTTTTGCCGGCAATCTGCTGGTCAATAAATTGAGTGGTGTAATTGCCTTCGAGAAAAGCCGGGTGGACGAGAATATTCTTGTGCAAAACGATGTTAGATTTAATTCCCGTGAGCATGTACTCGGCCAAGGCGCGTTGAAGCCGCTGGATGCACTCCTCGCGGGTCGAGCCCCAAACGATCAATTTCGCGATCATCGGATCGTAGTAGATCGGAACTTCGTACCCAGGATAGGCGCAGTTATCGAGGCGAACGAATGGGCCCGCGGGCATCCGGTATTTACGAATCTTGCCGGGGTTGGGCGTGAAATTCACCGGATCTTCAGCGCAAATCCGAAGTTCGATCGCATGACCCTTTTGTTTCACGTCACTCTGCTTGAACGACAACGGTTTTCCAGCGGCAACCATAATCTGTTCTTTAACGAGGTCATATCCGGTCACAAACTCGGTTACTGGGTGTTCGACCTGGAGACGTGTGTTCATCTCCATAAAGAAAAATTCCTTGGTCTTGTTGTCGAAAATAAATTCGATCGTGCCGGCGCCGACGTATTGAATGGACTTGGCGGCTTGAACGGCCACGGCGCCCAACTTTTCTCGAACATCGGGTGGGACGCTAACGGAAGGCGATTCCTCGATCAGCTTTTGGTGACGCCGCTGCATGGAACACTCGCGTTCGTACAAATGGCAAACATTGCCGTGTGTATCACCGAATACCTGAACTTCGATATGCTTCGGGTTTTGAATAAAGCGTTCAATGAAAACGCGATCGTCTTTAAAGTAGTTTAAGCCTTCCGACTGACACATGCGGAAGGATCCGGGGAGTTCCTTTTCGTCATGAACAACGCGGATCCCTTTGCCGCCGCCTCCGGCGGAGGCCTTCAAGATGACCGGGTAGCCGATGCGCTTGGCTTCTTGAATCGCGGATTCAGCGTCGGGTACGGCCCCATCAGTTCCCGGGACGCAAGGCACGCCCGCCTTTTTCATTAAATCCCGAGAGGCCAGCTTATCGCCCATGGCCAGAATGTTCTCGACCGTAGGTCCGATAAACGTCAGGCCCGCAGCCTTCACAGCTCTAGCGAATTCAGGCGACTCACTTAAGAATCCATAACCCGGGTGGATCGCATCGGCGCCGGCCTTTTTGGCCACCTCGAGAATCTTGTCGATATTCAGATAGGACTCTTTCGAAGGCGGCGGACCGATATGGTAGGCCTCATCGGCCAACATCACGTGCAAGCCATTGCGGTCGGCGTCGGAGTAAACGGCCACTGAAGTGATTCCCAGTTCGCGCAGAGTTCGAGTGACTCGAATCGCGATCTCTCCCCGGTTGGCAATCAGAACTTTTTTAAACATACATTACCTCACGAGCCCGCATTAAAGCGGAATGTTTCCATGCTTCTTTGGCGGGTTGAAATCCCGCTTGTTCTTTAGCATTTCGAGCGAATCAATCAGGCGTTTGCGCGTGGTCGCGGGCTCGATCACTTCATCAATATAACCAGCCTCGGCCGCTACATAAGGATTGGCGAATTTGGCTTCGTAATCCTTGGTCAGCTGAGTTCGCTCAGCCGCCTGATTTTTGGCGTTGTTGATGGCGCTGCGGAAAATAATGTTCACCGCGCCTTCGGCGCCCATCACCGCAATCTCCGCGGTCGGATAGGCCATATTGATGTCACCCCGCAGATGTTTAGACGACATCACGTCGTAGGCCCCGCCATAAGCTTTGCGAGTGATGATCGTGATTTTCGGCACGGTCGCCTCGGCGTAAGCATACATCAGCTTGGCGCCGTGAGTGATAATGCCGTTCCACTCCTGATCGGTCCCCGGCAGGAATCCCGGCACGTCCACGAACGTGACGACGGGAATATTGAATGCGTCACAGAAGCGGATAAAACGAGCCGCCTTAACCGAAGCTTCGATGTTCAAACAACCGGCCAGAACCTGCGGTTGGTTGGCGACCACGCCGACCGGGCGGCCGTTCAGTCGCGCGAAGCCGACGACGATATTGGCGGCATAGGCCTTATGCACTTCTAGGAAGTACCCCTCATCAACCACTTTGGTAATGAGCTGGATCATGTCGTAGGGCTTTTTCGGATTGTCGGGAATAAAGGAATTCAACGATTCCTCAACGCGGTCGGGACGATCTTTGGTGGGCAAGATGGGTGGATCATCCATATTGTTTGACGGCAGGAAATTGAGAAGTTCGCGGATCATCAGCAAGCAATGCCGGTCATCTTCGGTCGCGAAGTGAGCGACGCCGGATTTGCTGGCGTGCGTGGTCGCGCCGCCCAGATCCTCTTTGGTCACTTCTTCATGCGTGACAGCTTTAATAACCTCGGGACCCGTCACAAACATGTAAGAGGTCTTTTTAACCATAAAGACAAAATCGGTCAGCGACGGTGAGTACACGGCTCCGCCGGCGCAGGGGCCCATAATGGCGGAAATTTGCGGCACGACTCCGCTTGAGGTCACATTGCGCAAGAAAATATCGGCGTAGCCGCCCAAAGCTTCAACGCCCTCTTGAATGCGCGCGCCGCCAGAGTCATTTAAGCCAATGACCGGCGAGCCGTTTTTAACGGCAAGGTCCATAATTTTGATGATCTTGTTGGCCTGCGTGCGCGACATCGAGCCGCCGAACACCGTGAAGTCCTGCGAATACACGTAAACAATTTTTCCATTCACACGCCCGTAACCGGTGATCACGCCGTCGCCGGGAATTTTCTGATCATCCATGCCAAAGTTCGTGCAGCGGTGTGTGACGAATCTGTCGATCTCCACAAAGGAGCCGGGATCCAGCAAAACGTCCAGACGCTCGCGCGCCGTAAGTCGCCCGCCCTGTTTATGCTTGGCGATACGATCGCTACCTCCGCCCACAAAGGCGGCCTCATTGCGGCGCTCAAAGTCCTGCAGCTTTTGTTCTGTTGTCGTTAGAACTTCGGTTTCCATTAATTCTCCTCGCATAGCCTAGGGATAGTTGCGGCCATACAGCCGCGGGAAAGGAATTGTTTCACGTACATGTTGAATGCCGCACACCCACGCTACCGTTCGCTCGACGCCCAGGCCAAAGCCCGCGTGTTTAAACGTGCCGTACTTACGTAGGTCTAAATACCACTCGAAATCTTTCATGCTGAGTTTGTGCTCTTCAATCTTGCGAACCAGCACGTCGTAGTTGTCTTCGCGTTGTCCGCCGCCAATCACTTCGCCGTAACCCTCGGGCGCCAGCAGATCGCAACTCATGCTGTATCCCGGTTCCTTCTCATCTTCCTTCATATAAAAAGCTTTGATGGCGGAGGGGAAGTGATGAACAAAAACCGGTTTCTCAAATTTGGCCGAGACAATGGCTTCATCGGGCGCGCCAAAATCCCCACCCACCTCGAACGATGGATTCTCTTTAAGAATCATCTCTGTGGCTTCTTTGTAATGGATCCGGGGGAACGGCGCCTTGACCTTGCTCAAAGAGTCCGTATTGCGCTCGAGAACCTTTAACTCCTCGGCCTTATTCTTGAGCGTGCGCTGAATCACATACTCCACGAACTGTTCCGCGAGCTCCATATTGTCGTAGAGATCGTTGAACGCAACTTCCGGCTCCACCATCCAAAATTCAATCAGGTGTCGACGGGTTTTAGATTTTTCGGCGCGGAAGGTGGGGCCGAAGCAGTAGACTTTTCCGAACGCGGCGGCGGTGGCTTCCATATAAAGCTGGCCGCTTTGCGAGAGGAAGGCCTTCTCGTCAAAATATTGGGTTTGAAACAGGGTCGATGTGCCTTCGCAAGCATTGGGAGTAAATATCGGCGCATCAGTTAAGGTAAAGCCGCGGCCGTCAAAGAAGTCGCGAATCGCCGCGATAATCTCAGCGCGCACCCGTAACAAAGCGTGTTGGCGCTTGGAGCGCATCCAAAGATGACGATTGTTTAGCAGGAAATCGGGACCATGCTCTTTCGGCGTGATCGGGTAGTCCACACTCCCGCTATGAATCACGAGTTCGCGGGCTCCGAGCTCAAAGCCGCCTGGCGATCGAGGTTCGGCTTTTACTACTCCGGTCACGCGAACGCAGGACTCCTGGCTCAGTTTTTCAAAGTCCTCGAACGCCTTTTCTTCACATTCTCCACGGAAATACACACACTGACTGATGCCGGTGCCGTCCCGAAGAAGGAGAAATTTGATTTTTCCTGAAGAGCGGTGATTATAAACCCAGCCATCGACTGTGACGGTTTGGCCGACATGATCTTTTAAGTCCGCGATGTAGACCCGCATAACCCTCCGACATCTGCGCTATGATATAGAAGGTTGGGTCTAACATGTGGATTCGGGATTTGGGAACAGAAGCGGATTACGCGAGGCGTTACCTACTTGCCCATTAACCGGCGCAGCTCGGCGAGAGCCTGCCGGAGATCTAGGCGCCCGTGCGAAGCATTCATATAGGTGTTCTGCTTGAACGCCGTATTGTAAAACGCTTGGCGCAATTGAGAATTTTTCGCCGTCGGCTCGGCACTCAACAACAAAGCCGCTGCACCCGCGAACATCGGAGCCGCCATACTAGTTCCACTCAGCGCCGCCATCTGATTTCCGGGAATTGTCGATACGATAAGTGTGCCCGGCGCGAACAGGTGCACCGTCTGCGAACCGTAATTGGAGTAATCGGACATGAGGTCGTTTTCACCAGTCGCACCGACGGTGATTTGTGCGGGGAACTGCAGGGAGGCTGGATAGGATTTATAGCGGTCGATGTTCATCGCCTCATTGCCCGAAGCCGCCACAAAAAGAACGTTCTTCGCCTCGAGACTGTCGATTTCGTCGCGCAAAGAGCGCGAGCAGATCGAGCCGCCCCAGCTCGCGTTGATCACGCGAACCCCACGTTCAGCCGCGTAGCGAATGGCGAGAACTCCGTCCGACATAGCGCCCGCGCCCTGACTGTTAAGAAAAGCGAGAGGGAGGATCTTAGATTCTGGAGCGACGCCTTGAACGTGAAGGGTGGCGCTGGCGGCGTTATCCGTGTGATGAGCGGCGATGATTCCCGCCACATGGGTGCCGTGATACTGATTGTCTCTAGTCAGTCCCTTCTCCGCGACGTAGTCGTAGCCGTAATAGTCGTCGATCAGGCCATTGGCGTCGTCATCCACGTTGTTGCCGGGGATTTCGGCGCGGTTTACAAAGACGCGCGAAACCAGCTGGGGGTGCTGAATGTCCATTCCCGAGTCCACCACCGCAATGGCCACACCGCTTCCGCGTATGCCCTGAGCCCAAAGTTGATCGGCGCCAATTCGGGCGACGCCCCAGTTATCCGCGCTGGCCGCACGCGGTGTTGCAGTCGGCGTGAACGCCCGCACCAAGTAGTCCGGCTCGGCGAACTCAATCCGATCTAGATTCTGGGCTACGAAACCGTCTAAGAACGCTTTTTCTGACTCGGCATGCACGACTTCACTGTGGCCGTCCGTGTAGTGGACGACAAACTGCTTGGGTATCACATCGGCGACGCATTCCTCTGCGGCTTTTTCATAAACCTGGCTTGAGGTTTTTTGTTTGCCACAGGCGGACAGGGCGAGAGTGGTTAAAATTATACAAACGATGGGGCGACAAAGTTGGGACATGGCATTCTCCTTCCTGGAAAAGCCTTATTAGGTATTGTCGCTTTGGGCGGTTTTTCGGGTTAGTCCAAGATTTGAACTGTGGCGCTTTGCAGACTGGACTGGTCCGATTCTGGACCTCCGAGCTGGACCTTCAGTCACGGTGTGCTTAAAATCTTCTTATGGATAAAAAAAATTTTCTAAGGTTAGCTTTTTTTGCTGTTGGTGTTTTGGTCGCGGCTTATGTGATCCGATCTGGCTATCTGGATGAACTCAGTTTCGATAATTTGAAGGCGCGTCAGTCGGAGCTGCAGCAATGGACTCGCACGCATTACACACACGCCGTCGTATCTTATCTCTTGGTCTACATCTTCGTTGCCGCGCTTTCCATTCCCGGCGCGACGATCGTGACTTTGGCGGGTGGAGCGATTTTTGGCCTGTTTCCGGGAATTTTTCTCGCCAACCTAGGCGCCACCATTGGTGGTACGCTTTGTCTTCTCGGCTCGCGGCTGTTGTTTCGCGATTGGGTGGAGAAGCGC
Organism: Bdellovibrionales bacterium; assembly: GCA_022842925.1. Taxonomy (GTDB): domain Bacteria; phylum Bdellovibrionota; class Bdellovibrionia; order Bdellovibrionales; family UBA1609; genus JALHOQ01. The sequence goes on along the minus strand of JALHOQ010000056.1, from coordinate 997 downwards.
TTTCGTTCACGGATCGAAGCTGTGCAAACGGGGGTTGAGAAAGAGGGCGCTTTTTACCTTCTCACCCTTCGGTTAATTCCGGTCGTGCCCTTTTTCGTGATTAATTTAGTGTTCGGATTGACCAAAATGTCTCCGGGCGTGTTTGCCTTAGTTTCATTTCTCGGCATGTTTCCCGCAGTGGCGGTGTACGTAAATGCGGGAACGCGGTTGGCGGAAGTGCAGACTCTGAGTGGGATTGTGAGCGCGCCGGTTCTTTTGTCTTTGGCGATGTTGGCCGTTTTTCCTTGGATGGCCAAGGTGATCTTGGATTTTTTCAAAAGTCGAAAGATCTACGCTCCGTACGTGCGGCCTTCGACCTACGATTACGATGTGTTGGTGATTGGGGGTGGTGCCGCCGGACTCGTTTCGAGCTATCTGTCAGCGGCGCTGAAAGCCAAGGTCGGCTTGGTTGAAAAGCACAAGATGGGTGGCGACTGCCTTTATACGGGCTGCATTCCAAGCAAGTCGCTCATTCGCAGTGCGCACGTCGCCCATTTATTCCGCCGAGGAGCGGAATTCGGTTTGCAGGACGTGGCCCCGCAGGTGGATTTCAGCAAGGTCTTTGCCCGAATTCAAAAAATCATTTCGCATATCGAACCGAATGACTCGGTCGAACGCTATTCGAAGCTGGGCGTGGATTGTATTCGTGGCACCGCGCAAGTCGAAGACCCGTTCCGGGTGCGAGTGGACGATCGGGTCATCACCGCGCGCAATTTGATTATCGCCACGGGGGCAGCGCCGGTGGTTCCGCCGATTCCTGGTTTGGCTGATGTTCCTCATTACACTTCGGAGAATTTATGGCGGATTCAAGAGGCACCTAAGCGGCTTCTAGTTTTAGGAGGAGGTGCGATTGGGTGCGAGCTCGCGCAGGCCTTTGGGCGGTTGGGGTGTGAGGTCTCCTTGATCGATAAGGGTTCGCGCCTCTTAGCGAAAGAGGATCCGGATGTCTCTGAATTCG
>JALHOQ010000055.1:15133-20124 GCA_022842925.1 Bdellovibrionales bacterium | reverse complement strand
CCGCTGCCTGATTTTTTCCTCCTTTGTGCGTGTCGGCGATGAACTAAAAATTATCCCCGACGCGGCCGAGCGATGGACGGTGCAAGAGCGGACCTATACTTTCTATTTGCGCCGCGATTTGAAGTTTCATAACGGCCGCGCCGTAAAACCGGAAGATGTGATTTTCACCTGGGAATTCTACCGCGGACCCAAAAGCCCGTTCGCCACCAGCCTTAAAAAAATTAAAACCGTCGCCGTTCAAACGGAGAACGGGCAAATTCGGGTTGATATTCTGCTCGACCGCCTGACGGACGGCTTTCTTTTAAGCGAATTGCCTTCGATTAAAATTCTGCCCAAAGCCGAGGTCGAAATTCATGGCGACGACTTCGCTCAGATTCTGATCGGGACTGGACCCTTTCGCTTTTCGGGGCAGAACTTAAACGAGATCCGCCTGCAATCGGCCGGCGCCAAAATCCAAAACCTGGTTTTCAAGGTCATTCGTGATGACTTTACCCGATATCAGAAGATGCTGAAAGGCGAAGTCGATGTAGCTCAACACGTCCTTCCCACCGAACGGGTGGCGGAGTTTCAGAAACGCACGGACGATTTTAATGTGATGATCTACTCCGGGCTCAATATGGCTTACGTTTTACTCAACCATCGCGACGATTCCCTTAAAGACCCTTCAATCCGTCGGGCGCTGGCCCAAGCCATCGACCGGGAGTCCTTGATCAAATATAAATTAAGTTCCCTCGCCTTAGCCGCGACCTCGATCCTGTCGCCCGATCACTTTTATTTTAATTCCGATGTGCGCAACCCCGCCTTTGATTTGGCTGGGGCTAAAAGCTTGATCAAAAACCATCCCCTTCGCGACAAACCTCTTATCGTCAAAACCGCCAATACCCCCGCCGCGATCGATAGCGGCCGCATCCTGGCCAATCAGTTTCGCGAGGCGGGATTGAACGTAAAACATGAAAGTTACGAGTGGGCCACCTACTACGACGATATTAAGAAGGGGAATTTTCAGATCGCGGTAATGAAGTGGGTGGGGATCGTGGATCCCGATATCTACCGCGACGCTTTTCACTCAAAAGAAACGCCACCCGGCCGCAACCGCGGCGCCTATCGCAATCCCCAGGTGGATCGACTCCTCGACCAAGGTATGGATGAGGAGGACCGGGACAAACGTCGCGCGATATTTTTGCAAGTGCAAAAGCTCGTACACGATGACCTCGCCATAATCCCGCTCTGGTACGACCGGCAAGTGGCCGTCGCGCGGCGAGAGGTTCTCAACTATAAACCGATTATTACAAGTGATTACTGGCCTCTCACCCAAGTGAGCAAGAGCCGATAAACTCCCTGTATGAAGCGTCGAGATTGGGCTCTGGTCATCGGTCTTGTGATCGCGACATGGGCCATAGATCAAATTACGAAAACGTGGGCTGTCCGCAATCTCACCGATCTCCGTTTTTACGGGCCAGTTGGTTTGGTTCTGCATTTCAACCCCGGAGCTATCCTCGGGACCTTCTCGCACCTGCCGCCCATTCTTCGTGTGGTGTCTTTGTCCACCGCGGGTGCGTTCCTGATTTTTATCTACGCCGCGATTCAATACCTTCTGCCTTCCCGCTCCATGCAACTGCGCTGCGGAATGTCCCTTTTACTCGGGGGAATTCTCGGCAACGTCACCGACCGAATCGTGATTGGCGAGGTCGTGGACTTTCTCTTACTCGGCTCGCGCGAGATGGCGACTCCGGCCTTTAACATGGCCGATGCCATCCAGTGGGTTGGATACATTCTTGTGGTTTATGGACTGATCAAAGACGGCAGTCTGTTCTGGCCGGATGTGAACGCGCGCAAAACCGTTTGGGTCAACCCCAGCTTTCAGCTCAAATACTGCCTGACCATCGTCGCGATTGGTTTCTGTTTCGCTGTCGTCAACGGAGTTTTCGCCTACACGTTCTTAAAAGTAACGATCGATGATCTGGTGGTGGGTCCGGCCCGAATGATGGAAGATCGCTTTCTGATTCCCTTTATGCAGACTTATTCCGTGATCACGATCGGCTTTATGTTCACACTCTTCGTGCTCGGCCGTATCCTCTCGCACCGGACCGCAGGTCCCATTTACGCTTTTGAGAACTACATCCGCGATCTCCTTGACGGAAAAGAGCGCAAACTCCGCCTGCGCAGCGGCGATGAATTCCGCGATAACCTCGAAGACCTAGCCGATCGACTTCAGCCGATCATCAAAGAGCACGTCGAAAACAACCCCGAAGGGGATGACGAGTCCCATCCCAAGCGCCGCAAAAAATCCAGCTAAAGGTACCAGGTTCTTTAGGCGCGGACGACTTTTGAAATATGTTGCAGAAAATAGCGCTTCGGTCGGACCTCGTCGCCTTCCTGATTTCCCTCAGTCGCGACGAGAAAATCGCCGGCGAGCGAGCGCACAATTCCCATCGGATAGACCTTACGCGGTTGACCCGGGCGAGAACCCGATTCATAGGTGATCACGATTTCGAACTTATCGACCACAGCGCGAACCATGGCGAGAAAATGTTCGCGCTCCATCAACGCTTCAATCGAATAGCGCGGCCACAGCAGCTGAGTTTGCTGGGCGTTCAACAAATCGCTCACCTTCGCCTCGGGCATTTTCTCGAAAAACCTCAACGCCACTGCAAGACAGGTTTTGGCATCATCCAGCGCCCGATGGGCGGCACCGGCGTCGATTTTAAAATACTCAGCCAAGGTCGCAAGCCGATGATTGGCGGTGTTGAAGTTAATGGCTTGTGACATCAAGCTCGTGCAAAAAACTGGAAGCGTAGGTAAAGGCAAGCGCGCCTTTTCAAATTCCCAGGCCAAAAAACCCAAGTCAAACGGAGCGTGGTGAGCAATAAGATAGGAGTCTTTGATGAAGTCGTAAAACTCCTGAAGTTTCTCATTCAGGCGGGGGGCGGACTCGACCATTTCGTTAGTGATGTTGTGGATCTTGATGACCTCGGCACCCATTTGATAGGTCGGCTTAATCAGACTTTGAAAGGTGCCGACGATCTGGCCTTTCTCCCATTTAACGGCCGCCATTTCGCAGATTTCAGCGTCGAGCGGGTACTTACCCGTCGTTTCTAAATCGATGGCGACAAAACTAGATTCCAGCCAAGGTTTTGCATGCATGGAAAAGGGTTTACCGTTACAATTCTGGTATGTCGATTCTAATTGCGCTGTTTTTGACCCTTGTCCAACCGTCAGGTGCGACCAAGCCGACCCGAAATATAGCCCCCACCTACCCGCTTCACTGTCGATTGAAGGCCGTAGCCGGTCCTATCGAAGTCCGGATGGACACTACGGGTAAGTTTAGTTGGGTGGTGGAGTATCAAGGGCGCAAGTTCACCTGCCAACTGGATCCTCTTGAAATAACCCAAGACAAAGATGAACCAGTGGAACCCGGCGGAAGGCCGGAGGGCCAATTCAAAACCGGGATCGCCTTCAGCAACGATTTGATTTGCGACCCAAAAGACGTGCCGCAGTCTTTTTTAAAGAATTTGAACAAAGACATGGAGTGGGTCCTGCGCGAAAAAACTATGGAGTTCTTTGTCGAAGCCGGTGAACCGGCGGCCCCATGTGCCGTGATTCAACATGATAAAAAACAAACTCGAATGATTCTTGAGATGGTGAAGAAGAAGTTGCCGCCTCTGGAGAAAAATTAGGGAGTTCGGCCCGGGCCTAGCCCCTCTGTCCACGGGGGTGGACTGGCCATAAGTTTTTCTTCAATCCGAAAACATATTTCTTTGAGTCGCCGATACTTCTCGGCTGGAAAGTCGGCGCGATTTTGCGCCGGTTCGCATAAGTAAATCGTGCACGTCTCGCGCAGGTGAGGCGGCACCACGCAACCGTCGCAGCCGAGAAAACGTAAACGCGCGCCGGTGGTCGGGACATGGAGGCCGTTGCCGCGAATCTGAGCCTCCACATGGGCGCAAATCGTGTCTTTGCAGGCGCAATCGGTTTTGGCGCAGTCCGAACATTGCGACTTAGTGAACTCGTAGAGATAGCGGTAAGCGCGGATTTTCTGGTGCCGGAGGAGGGCCGTACGTAGAGTCATTGCACCTGGGTCTACTATGTTTGACGCCAGACTTGCAAATTCCATCTCTTTTTTAGACCTTTTGATTCTCATCTCCTCTGACGCTACACATTTAGACCTGCGTCCATTGGTCAGGACGCGAAGGAAAGGTCACAATGGAACTCGCATGACTCAAGCCGATCTGATTGAACTTTTCACCGCCTATGCTCATCAACCATGGGTTGTTTACGGTCTTATCGTCACCATGCTTACGGCCTCCAGCTTTGGGCTTCCTATTCCGGAAGAGGTCACGCTGATTTCAGCGGGAATCGTAGGCTACATCGTCGCCCATCCGCAAACATTCGTACCTGCAGAAGGTGCATCCGGCGCCGTTACACCGATCGGACTCGCTGTCGTATGCTTTCTCGCCGTATTTCTAAGTGACTTTCTCGTCTATGGCATCGGCCGCTGGGCCCGTAGCCATGTTGGGCAAAGTCGGCGCTTCGCTGGGATTATCGGCAGCTCTTTATTCGCCAGGGCCTCGGATTTGATTCAAAAAAACGGCATGATTATGGTCGGCGTTTTTCGTTTTACACCCGGAATTCGCTTTCCCGGTCATATGTCCTGCGGATTTATGCGAGTGGCGGCATGGAAGTTTATTCTTATTGACGGACTGGCCGCGCTTTTAACGGTACCCACTCAAGTGCTATTGGTGGCCTACTACGGCGATGTGATTCTCGACTACATCAAGCAATTTAAGATCATTTTGCTGATCGTTCTGGCCTTGCTTGTGTTTTTTTGGATGATCAAGCGTTGGATGGTTTCTCGCCCCACTTGAACGGGCGCGGAATAAGTGGTGCCGGAGTAGCGCCTCAAGTGGATTCATTACAATGGAATCTACTATTTCGCGGGCCCCGCTTGCCAATTCCATATCGAAAGTTTACAGCCGTTTGATGTTTTTTCT
>JALHOQ010000055.1:0-15123 GCA_022842925.1 Bdellovibrionales bacterium | reverse complement strand
TCTACTCACGTTAATCAATCTCCTGCCGCATGCGTATGCCCATGACCGAGCCAACACATTTCTGGTCGGGGTCGAATACTGCGAGCAGGTTTTGACTGAAAATGGATCGGACCGTGCCCAAGCTCTAGAAATCGCAGAACCGGCGCTGCGTTTCCCTCCGCGCACCTACAAGACCCGAATGGAACCCCACCTGCACTCGAATGTGCGCGAAGCCTTTGGCCTTGGGGGACTGACTCCTCAGGAGCGCCGTCTGATCAAGCTTCAGCTGGCCAATCACCATGTCACACTATGGTCACCGGACGGGCAACAATTGTTCCGTCAGGCCTACGCTACCTCAGATCCCCTGCACTGGTTTCGGCTCTTTAGCCCGATTGACCCCCATGAAAAGCCAGTCGAAATCGCCTCTGAGGTGGGATTTCGTTTTCCGTTGGAAGAAAATCTCGGCTTCTTAAGCCTCCGCAATATTCGCGGCGGTCGTTTTATTTTAACTCTTGGAATGGACGTGCCATGCGATCAAGCGGCCGAGTATCAGTCCGGCAATGGTTCAACTCGAGTCTATCGCGACCGTTCTTCGCTCTGCCGCATTCCCGTCTTAACCGTAAATGCGCGCTAACAATCATCGGAATCGAGAAAGATCCCGAAACAGCGAGGCCGGCGCTTTCTCCAGTTCTCGATAGTTGTCGGGAATCAATGAGTTCACTTGCCGCTCCTGCTCACGGCTTGAGTCTTTCATGATGTTCTGAATCTCTCCTGAGGATAGATGTACGAAGGTGCCGTCGTTCAGAAGATTCGCGTCCGCGTTCTTTTTAACAAACCGCTTAAGATCCGAATTTCCCGTAACCAAAGTCACCGCGGTCAGATTCAGTTCGACCTGCGCGCCCAGATCGTCTTTGGCCTGACGAAAGGTATTCATGCTTAAGGTCTCCTCGCCATCGGTCACCAGACGGAAATTCACTCTTCTAAAATCTCCGCCTAGTTCCCGCACCCGTCGTATCGCAAAGGCAAATGCCCGCGCCGTATCGTTCTCGCCGTCGCTGTGAAAGTACTCGCCGGCCACCATCATGGCTTGAAACTGGGCCTTGGCCTCACGCTCACTCCGCATGGTGACCGGAGTTTCAGGGCGACCTCGATATCCGATAATCTCAATGACACCTTCATCGTTTTCAGACATCAACTCATCAATCCACATCTGGGTCAGGCGGTCGCGGGCCTCGCCCTTTCTATCTCGCTCCATGCTTTCGCTTAGGTCTAACAATATAAATGTGATTTCACGCCCGATCACGGGATCCGGCTTATAGATGTCCGAAACCACGGGTTCCCGCCACTGGCGCACCAACATGTCATCACTCACAACCCGAATGGCATCGTACTGAGGCGGCAATCCCGAGCGATCGAAGTGTTCGATCCCGTCAAAATCCTCGGCAATTTCATATTCCACGTCACCCTCATCGGTGGGTGTGGGAGAGGGACGATAGCTGATACTCGGTTGCAAAGTGTAATTGCGAAGGCGAGCGAGTCGCACCTTGTCCTGGAGTTTCGCCATTTGCCGCAGAATCGGCTCGGGAGCGCTCCCAAGTTCCGCGGCTTCACGGCTCCACCGGCCCGGCATTTTCCCTGCGAGTTCCTTGCGGTCATCCAATCGCGGCGCGGGCTTTAAGCGGCCCAAGAGCCGTGCGCTCGCTTCCGCTAAGGTTCGATACTCCCGCTCCTTGCCCTTGGCGAAACGAACTCCGAACGGCGCGAGTCGGGCCAGCGTCGCCAGCCGCAGAAAGTTTTCCTTTGCGTTCTCACCCGCACCGCGGTCGTGGGCCACGCTCTGGGCCATGTCTTTTAAACCGTAGGGTTTATAAACCTGCGCCATCTGTCGAACATACAGCGCGTTCCGCAGCATGTTTTCTTCATCAGGACCGAGGCCGTGCTGGGCGCGACGCGCCTCAAAAGCCTGAAGCAAAAGATTCAGCGAGTTGAGCCACTGCGGGGATTCCGCGTCGGCAAAAACCCGGCGCCAGAGTTCGGCTGGATCAAATGTTTTGGATTCCCCTTCGTTTTCTGCATTCGGTTGGCCCGGTTGCGGCCAATTACGAAAACGGGGGTCCTGTTTGTCCTTATGATTCTTTTCGCGCGTCATTTCGCTTGGTGTTGGATCCATCACCACAAAACGACGGGCTTCGCGGTCATAGACTCCCACCCACATATGCGGTGTGGACTGATCGAGCACCACGCTAGACTCGGGATCGGCCACCGACTCCGCGCTCATGGTCCCCGCTACGGGCAACGCGGGTATGGCAAAAACGGATCTCAAGACCGCCACATAAATCAAAGCCGCGCCATCGCACTGAACGGCGCCGCTTTGGCACAGCTGCAACACACCCCGATCTTCGGTGGCGTCAACGGCGTATTTCATTTGGGATTTCATAAAATCTTTAAGCTGCTCGGCGACTGCGATATCCGCTAACTTCTCGGTCTGGCGTCGAGCGAGAAGTTCACTTAAGAAGGCGGCCCAGGCTTCGGGATACTCATTCACGGTGGGTGCGCCGTCTGTATGAAGCAAAACCTGGCGCTCAGATTCACTTAAGTTCAGCTCGGGCACGGGCTCGAGATAAACCGTGACATCACCGGCGTTCGAGGACTTCGAAAAGTAGACCCCAGACGGACGCTCCACTAATTCGATTCCCTCACCGAAATAGCTGAGCGCACGAAAGCCAAAGGGAATTTGCAAATACCCTTTTGCCGGAACCGCAGCCAAGTTCACCTTAAGAATAAACTCGGAGCGCGAAACCTGGCGATTGAGCGGCCGAGCCTGAGCCGCGGGCGGGATGGACATTTGGCCCGAATGGATGTCGATCAGAGGAAATCGGTGACTTGAGAAATAAACGACCCCGCGCTGATTGAACCAATAGGCAACTTGAGCTTCCGCTTCCGGCGGAGGAGTGTCAGTGTTTTTGTTGCGAGCCTGGTACTGGTCTTCAGGCGTGGGTTGCGGAGCCCGCGAGGGTGGGCCTTGGCGACGCGACCCGGGTTGGGGTTGTGCACTCGGAGGACTCGGCAACTCACCCGCTGCTCGCGCGCGCTTGCCGAAGATCAGCTGCCACACGTACTGAATAGTGTCTTTTGCCTTTACTAGCGCGGCTTCGCACCGACCCATTTCCTGGGCCTGCACCGGGCAGGAGATCAATAAAAGAGCCACTAGGCCAGCGCGAAAAACTCGCATTTATTTAAGCAGAGGTCCTGTCACCGGATCACTTGCGAGATCACGAAGAGCGTAGAGAGCCTCCACCATTCGGACGTCGACTTTTTCGGCGTCGTCGATTTCGTGAAGACGGCTGGATAGCTCATCTACGAAGTCGAGCAAGAGAGAGCGGGCAATCCGAGTGCCTTCATCTGTAGTCGAAGACTGGATCTTTTCGACAATCAGGTCCTTTTTGTCGTGGTTTACCACCGCCTCATGCATAAACTCATTCAGAACAGCCGCAATCGATTCCCGTTCGAAGCGCAGGGTTTCCAGCTGAGCCCTTTCATAGGGGTCCACATCCTCGCCTTTCTCCATTTGTCGGAGTTTATCCGTTTGCATGGCGAGGTAGTTCGACATCAAGCGGTCCACATCCTCCGGAACGACTCGAATTTCGGATTCATTCTCTTTTAAGCGGGTGACCGCTTGAACGCGAATCAGCTTAAACGCCAGGCGCAAGCTTCGCGGCGAGAACACCCGCGTGCTTTTGTAAGGCGGTTGCACCCGTTCGTTTCGTGCGCGGGCTTTTAGATAGTCGGCAAGAGACGAGGCCTCCTGCTCGCGCACCTTGCGGCGCATGGCCGTAAAGATCGCTTGCGCGCGCAAAACCTCCAACTGCCCGAGCGGAATCGACTGGGCGAAGGCGTGAACCTCGTTTAGTTCCTTAAAAGTCAGTCGGGGCAGATCGGGGCGGGTCATCTGAGCTAGGCCAAGAATACTGGCCGTGTCGTGAAGCACACCCGGCGCGTAGTACACGAACTGAAATCGATCGATTAAGGCTTGAGGGTCATTGTTGCCGAACATTTCATAAATCTGATTGAGATACTTGTTGCTGGCCGCAATAAAGACTTCCGTTAGTCCCGCCTCGCGAACGCGACCTTGAGAATAAACGCGCTCGTTAAAGGCCTTTAAAAAACTTCGCAGAAACTTTAAACGACCATCGAAGAATTCGTCGAGAAACACGATTTTCGAACCTAGAACGCCTTCCATCCAGTTTCGCAGCGGTCGCCCTTTCAAAGCCTCTTCAACTATGACGCCCCCTTGTGTTTCGCTGGCGGTGGTGTCTTGTGTGAGCTGGAGGGAGAAGTAGGACGTGCTTCCATCTTCCTCGACTATATTTTCACCGGCCCGATCGGCGATATCGGACTTTGCAGTTCCGCCTGGCCCCAAGATCAAGACCGAATTTTTGCCGATAAAGGTGGCTTCTAAAACTTGGAGGAGGCTATCGCGCTCGTAAAAGATTTCCCGCAGCTTGCCAAACAGGGCCCGGACTTTGCCCAAAGGGGCGCAGGCCTCGGCGCATGAAACTGGCGCGATCTGCTCGTTCACGACGGCCTTGGCGATGGGGGGAAGGTTGGCGAACTTAGCCGCTATATCGGCCGTGATTTCGTCGGCGGATTTGGGCGGGAGCTGGGGCGCGGGGGGTTCGATGAGATCTTTGATCTTTGTATTCATCTTGGTTTCGCGCTCGCGCAGGAGATCCTGGATTACCGATTTGGCGGTCAGACTCGTCTCACACTCAGCTCTATGAAATGGACCGCCTCCCCCTATCACTTGCCTGATCGCACTGGCTTCCGAGGAAAACAAAGCGGCAAATCCGGCCATAACCCAACTTCGCAACATCATCGCTCTCGCCTTCACGCGGATAAAAAGTTCAGACCTGTAGTCACTTTGGACCACGGTCACGCCGCGAACTATTGATTCAATTCATTTCGATTCAACCTGGCTCGATCTGCAAGGCCTGTGCTCAGATTTCAGATTGGAACGATGATTGCTAATCGCAAGCTCTATCGGAGACTCTATGCGATCTTTTGGCCTGGCTAAATGGGTGTGTATGTCACTCGTCTTAGTGTCACTCAGCTTTATAAACTCGGCTCACGCCATTAGGTTCGGTGGCCACGGTGGCCCCTCATCAATTAATCTCTCACCGCCTGAAACGGTCGAGAATCGGATTCTTACAGAAATCCGAAAGTTCCGCCGTGACGGAATGAAGGTCATCCAAGGCAGCGAATGTGAAAGTATTCTGATGGAGGCGTCACGCCGCTTGGGCCGCCCGCTCACCGAACCGGAAATCCTAGATAACTATCGGGAAATTCTCCAAGCGACCGGCGAAACCCTCGAGCCGGAGACCCTGGCCCCGAGGCCGAGCCCAGCGCCAACTCCGAGCTCGTCGTCTAAAAGTCGTAACCCTTTCGGGAATTGTTTCACTGCTAATATGACCGTCGCCACGCCTGGGGGTCCAAAAAAGATTGGGGACTTGCGCGAAGGGGACGAAGTGATCTCAATCGATCTCGTCTCTCGACAACCGCGAGCCAATACCATCGCTCGGATCTACCCCCATGCGGCTCGAGCTTACGGCCGCCTTATCGACCTTCCCACTCCGATCGACGTGACAGACAGACATCGTTTTCTCGCCCAGGGCAAAACTCTCGACTTCGACTTTCACGCCATCGGCGATATTCCCGAGGATGCCGACCTCTATTTTGTGGATTTGACTCAGCCACCAGGCAAACAATGGCGCCCGATCCGCCGCGGCTGTTACGTTCCTCAAACTGGGACTCGTACGGTTTACGACCTCGAGCTGATGGGCGAGCCTCGCAATTTTATCGTAGAGGGAATTCTTGTTCACAATGTTAAGATATAGAGCTTTATTCTGTTTAATCCTCGCTATGGCCCTGACAGACCTGCATGCCGAAGGTGTGCTCGACTACGGCGGACCAGGCCCCAGCCCCGCGCCGCCGGCGCGCACGACGAAACCGACCCCAGCCGTGCCGCCCGACTCGGAACTCCTGGAGCCCATCCGAAAATTCCATACCAATGGTCAAACGATTCGCTCCGGCAGTGAATGCGAATCCCTATTGGTAGAAGCCGGGCGCCGCTTGGGTCGGCCCTTAACTCTGAGTGAGATCGAGAACAATATTGACGCCATTCTGCAGGCCACCGGCGAGGCCTTGGTTGGCGTTCGTCCTCCGGCACCCACTCCTTCGCCGGGCCCGCCTCCACCGGATGATATCTACTGTTTTACCGGCGAAATGAAAGTCTTAACTCCGAAAGGTGAGGTTCCGATCTCGCAATTGAAACCGGGTGACGAAGTCGTTTCAGTGGATATTTCACTCACAGGGCAGATCACGCTCGTGGCCAATCGTGTGGCGGTCAATCCCTCCTATGCGGATCAATCTTATGGAACTCTTAAAGATTTACCGCGACCCATTCAGGTGACTTCGCGCCACCAATTCTACTCCACCTGGCGCCAAGCCGGACAAAAGATTTCAAGCTACAAGGCGATCGAAGACATCCCCCCCGAAGCCCGTCTACTTTATGGGGAGGGCGGAGCCTGGAACTCAACTCAGACTGAAATCCCCCGAGGGGAATATCGTCCAAACGTCGGCCGCGCCCCGGTCTTTGACCTTCAGCTCGAAGGCCATCCCCGCAATTATATTGTCGAGGGCGTGCTTGTTCACAATGCCATTAAGACTTGTATTTAAGATGAACGAACTCGGCCCGGGCCGAGTTCGCTACTTCTCTTTGGCTTTCTTATTCGTCATCTTGTTGACGAAGTTATTATAGACGTTCATCGACTCATCGTCGCGACCCGTAAGACTGCCCATCTTGCGGGGCTTGGAACCATCGGACTTCAGTTCTTTCTGTTTGATCAAAACGCGAATGTAGCCTTCCTCGGGTCGGCCGTCCTGGCGGCGTGCGCCCGGCTTTGCTTCGGCTTTCGCATGCAAATCGACCGTCTGATGTTCCAGTTTCTGATTGACCATACCCAGCACTAGATCCAGTCGACGTTCGGCCACGGAGTAGCCCAACGACTCGCTTTGCCCGCGAATCGTATGCAAATACACGCGTGAGTCGACAAAGATGTCGGCATCTTCGACTCCGGCGGTAAATTTGGACAGTTTGTCCATAATAGTCGTGAACACGGCTTTCGGGTTGGCACCGCCATCCTCGAACAATTTGCTCTCGGGTATTTTGATCTCGATGGAATCGCTCTGCACGTCCATACCTTCGGCGTATTCGCCGAGCTCTTCGCCTAACGTCGACATCACAATATTTTTTGAACCCATCGCCAAGAAGTTTGGCGTGTAATCCGTCGGTGTCATAAAGTCCTGAAGGACTTTCAGTGGCTCATTGATAATATCCAAGAACAGCTTCTCTAGAGTCAATTCCACGCCATAATTCGAAAAGTTGTACTCGATCACCGAAGGCGTCGAGAAATAATCCGAGACATTCTGCTTCACTTCTGGTGTTTGATTCAGCAGCCACATCAAAAGAAAGAACGCCATCATCGCCGTCATAAAGTCGGCGAAGGCCACCTTCCATGAACCGCCGTGGCCACCGCCACCGGCAATCGTAATCTTCTTGATGACTATGACGGATTCTTTTTCGGCCATAGGTTAGGCTGCCTTTCCTTTCGCTTCCTTAGTCGCGTTGTCCATTTCTTCGAATGACGGACGTTCAGTCGGGTAAATCGTACGGCGGGCAAACTCGACGCAAACGAGCGGAGGCGCACCCCGTTGCAAAGCCACCAGCGCGGCCTTGATCACCATTAAGAAACGGCCTTCGGCGTCGATGTCGTTTTTCATTTTCAATGCGATTGGACCCACGAAACCGTAAGCCGCCAAAACCCCGAGAAACGTTCCGATTAGAGCGACCGCCACGTGATGACCGATCACTTCCGGTCCCTGATCGAGGTAACCCATCGTGTGCACGATCCCGAGAACCGCGGCCACGATCCCGAGACCCGGAAAGGCGTCGCCGGTAGTGGCCACCGCGTGTTGAGCGGCGTGTTCCTCTTCGTGCATGGTTTTAATATCCTGATCCAGCAGATCATCCACATCGTACTGAGAAAGATCAGCTGAAAGAGTGATCTTCATCGTGTCGCAGAGAAAATCCACGGCATGATGGTTCTTTAAAAACGAGGGGTAAGCTTTAAAAATCTCGGATGAGTTTGGCTCTTCAATATGTTTTTCAACGGCCTGCGGACCGTCTTTGCGAAAAATCTGGAACAACTGAAACAGCAACTGGAGAACTTCGACATATTCTTTTTTGCTTGGATTCTTGCCGAGCAATGCGTGGAGCGCTTTTTTAAGTCCCATTTTCACGGTGCCGAGGGGATTGCCAATCACGTATCCGCCGAAAGCGGCGCCGAAAATGATCATGAATTCAAATGGCTGAAAAATAATGTGCAAGTGACCGCCGGCGAGGACATAGCCCCCGAACACTCCGACAACCACGATGATTATGCCTACAAAACCCATAGATCACCTCAGTATTGGTTTTCGGCTGAGTTGCGGAGGAACTGAACCCTTGATACTTTGGTCCAGATGAAGGCCCAACATGTGTTTTTCATTCGAGGATTGAGCACCTATGGCCGCGATGTGGCCAAGTGGTCCGTGTTTGATTTCGGCCCTGTGTATCAGCATATTGCCCACGCTTTGACCGAAAGAGGCCTCCAATTCCATCCGGTCCTCGGTCTGGGTGCCGGTTCGTTGCCGGAGATTGGCGAACGAGCCCTACGTTTTCTGGACCAACATCCCGTTTGGAATGACCCCTCGACTGACGTCCATCTTTTTGGCCATTCGGCCGGGGGCTTAGTCGTTCGGCTTATCTTACCGCGACTGAAGCGCCCGCCGCTGAGCGCCCTCACGGTCGCCACCCCCCACCGGGGTTCAGTTCTGGCCGAGGTGGCTGCCAATATGAAGGAAAAGAATCCCGGCTCCGAACTTATCCTTCGCACCTTCGGGTACAATCTTCAGCGCAAACGACATTTTTTTGATGAATTGACGCCGGAAAATTTGCAACGCGTTTTCAGTGAGCAAATGCTCGACCTTCCGGCTCAAGTAAAAGCCGGATCAATCGTATGCGCGGCACCGCGCGAGCAGTGGTGCCTACCGCTGAAAGCGTTCTATAAAATTAAAGCTTTCGACGATTTTCGCCTTCCGTCTGACGGCGTGGTGGAGCGGGACTCCCAACCTTGGGGGCGCGTGATTGCCGAAATTCCGATTGATCACTTCCGCCAGGTGGGCTTATTTCGCTCGGGCCGTCAGTTTGAATTTTTGACCGAAGCCATTGCCGGCTACTTTAAATCCCTCTAATTTATGGTATCTGTACGCCCATGATCGTGATGAAGTTCGGTGGCACGTCCGTTCAAGACGCCTCCGCCATAAGTCAGTTGGTTGAGATTGTAAAAGCCCGCCCAGGCTCCCGCCTGGTGGTGGTCAGTGCTTTAAGCAAGGTGACGGATGGGCTGTTAAAAGTGGCCCAGCTCTGCGAGCAGGGCGACCTTCCGGGCGCGGAAAAGCAGGTCGATGAGCTACGCTTGCGTCACCTGCACGTGGGTCGCGAACTGGGGCTATCGGCCATGCAGATCGAGCCCATCGAAAAATGGTTTCAACAGCTGCGCCACTTGGCCGCCTCACTCGCGGCCTTAGGCGAAGTCAGCCCTCGCTCCAAAGATCTTCTCGCTTCGTTCGGTGAACTTTCTTCTTCGTGCCTCGTGCACGGCGCTTTTATCCAAAGAGGCGTCAACGCCGCCTGGGCCGATTCGCGAAAGCTAGTGGCAACCGATTCTGAATTTATGAGCGCCCAAGTGGATTGGGAAAAGACCGCCGCCAACGTCCAGGCTCAACTCCTGCCGCTTTTGCAAGAGCAAGTGGTGGTGGCGCAAGGATTTATCGCCGCCGACCCCAAGGGCCACACGACCACACTCGGCCGCGGGGGATCGGATTTCTCGGGCGCGATCTACGGCGCCACTTTGAAGGCGGAGAAAGTGGAGATTTGGACCGATGTAAACGGCATACTCTCCACCGACCCGCGCGTGGTTCCCAATGCCAAAACCATCCGACAAGTTCACTTTTTAGAGGCGGCGGAGATGGCCTACTTCGGTGCGAAGGTTCTCCATCCGGCGACCATCTATCCGGCCCTCAAACAAAAAATTCCAGTTTGGGTTTTGAATTCCAAGAACCCAGCCGACTCGGGCACTGAAATCACTTTTGATCAGAACTCCCCGGCCGGCGTGCGAGGTATTGCGTTTAAAAACAACATCACGGTGGTGAATATCCATTCGAGCCGGATGTTGGGCGCCCACGGATTCTTAAAATCTGTTTTTGATGTCTTTGCCCGTCATAAACTCTCGGTGGACTTAATCTCCACCTCCGAAGTGAACGTGTCGCTGACACTCGACCCCAACTCCGATATGGACGCTTTGCAGCGCGCGAAAGCAGAGCTGAATGCCTTTGCCGATGTGGAAATCACCAGCGGACGTGCCATGATTTCGGTCATCGGGCGCGGCATACGCGATACGGCGGGCCTCGCCGCCAAAATCTTTACTGAAATTAAAAATATTAATGTGCAAATGATCAGCATGGGCGCCAGCGAACTGAATATTAGTTTCGTGGTGACCTCCGACCAATCCGTGGAAACTGTACAGCGTTTGCATCAAGCGTTGATTCCGTAGACGAAACTCCTATTCTAAATGGCACCATCCATCGCAAGTCCTAGGGGGGAATATGCGCCAGTGGTTTGCCTTGTCTTTGGGGCTGCTCTTTTGCACTGCCGCTTGGGCGCAAACGCCAGTGAAACCCGTGGTCACCCGTGTGAAAGGTCAGGTCGCCACAGCTGTGTGGCCCGACGGGCGCGAGGCCCAATTTTGGGTCAGCCGAGGCACGGAGTTCGCCGCGCCCGTACCTTTTAAAGTCAGTGAAAATGGCTGCAAGCCTGGAGCGGTCGGCGCCGAGTTCGTTTCGAACTGGAATCTGCGGCTCGATCGCGTCGCCTGGATTTGGACGAAGCATCCCGATGAAAAAAAATTAAATCAAATCGTCGTAGCGAACTATGGGAACGGCCGGATGAATGCGCTGTTCTCCTTCGCCTTTATTACCAATAACACGATCTTCCAGTACCCGGATCTCGTTCCAACCTTATCAAAAGATACCTATACCTTCACCGACCTATCCTGGTTTCCAGGAATGGAAGCAGGAGTTCAGGATTTTACGATCTCCAACTGGCAAGCGGAAGGGATGGTCACGAATTCACAGACAGGGTTGGCTGAGAACCGTGTGATCGGCGGCGGAACCCACGTGCGGTTTAAAAGGATTTCCGATGGCGTCGTGGAATGGGATGGCGCTCGCTCTTTATATTCCCTGTTTAAAGGCGAATCCGCCTTCGCGCTATTGGGCAGTGTCGTAACTTGGAGGTGGGACTTCGCGGGGAGCACCTGTTGGCTCTCCTTCAAACCGAATCTAGGGCCTCTCAATCGCGCCGTTATCGAAACGCTTTCCACCATGCCCCAGTCTTTTGAACCCTATTCGTGGGAGCAGGATTCGCTGATGAAAGTCACCCTCAACTTGTTCTCCGACGAAGGATTGAATTATGCCGAGTAGGTTTTTAGCACTCGCCGCGGCCCTCGCCGTTCTAGCCGCTTGTACCCCCCGACACGCCGCCGGCCCCGATCCTAAAATCAAACCGCAACCGAAGCCCGAGCCTGTGGCCATGTCACCGGTCAGTTATTTGCGCAAACTGTCCTTTCATATTCGCGGGCAAACCCCTGAGCGCGCCGAATATGCCGAACTGACTCGGGCGATTGAGCAAAATCAGGTGGACCAGTTTTTTAAAGAAAAAACCACGCACTATCTGAAGTCGCGAGAGCATATTGACAAGATGAGCTTCCGAATTGAGGAGCTCTTACATTTGCGCGCCACGCCCGTGCCTTATCACAGTCCCTTGCTCGACCTTTATAAAGCCGAAGGACCGTTAGCGCCGACAGCGTTTGACGAGTACATCGCCCGGAACTCGCTGAACGAACTGGTCCGACAAGTGGTGGCTCAGAATCAATCCTGGGACACTCTTCTGACCGGCAAGAGCTATCGCGCATTTCCCCTGGCCGAGAACATCAACGCCCTCCACACTGGCGATTTTCTATTTTTCTCCGACGCCGCCGGGGTTCCAAGCCAAAGCCAAACGGAGGCCCCCGTGGTCTTCGCCGCTGATGACACCCGCGTGGCCGGAATTCTCACCACTGGACGCTTTTTCGGCCGCTATGTGAACACGGCCTTAAACCAAAACCGCAAACGCGCGGCCGCGATTTTTCGCACCTTTTTGTGCGACGATATGAAGGCGGTCGTGGTCGACGAATCGGGCAATCAAAACGAAATCCTCGATAAAGTCTTTCCCGGCCCAGGCGGGAATTCTCTCATCGGCGGCGGGCAAGCGAAGAGCTCCATGCCAGATCCTCACGGCACCGACCCCGCTTGTATGAAGTGCCATTACAAACTCGATCCCATGGGTAAAACATTTCAGGAATCCGGCATGATCCTAGCGCCACTGGCCTCACCTGGAGCTCTCGTTTACACCCGCGCGAATGGCGGCAAGGTGAATATTCCGGTGGCCGGTGTCGGCCAGCTGGCCCAAGCCATAACCGAACAACCCGAATACGTGAACTGCCAAGTCGGACACTTCTGGCGCTGGTACATTGGCGAAGACAAACCTTTGACACCCGTTGTGGCGGCGGAGCTCGCGGCTAAGTTTGAGGAAGTCAAACGGCAGCCGAATGACTTTATCGCCTACCTCGTGAGCCGGCCTGAGTTTGGCTTTGTCGCAAGTCAGGAGTCGAATGCCGAGCTCGTCACGGCTGTGAAGCGCGTGCTTAAAAATTGCAACGGCTGCCATGCGCTGGAAGGCGTGCCGAGCTTTACCGATTGGCCGATTGGCGGAACCGAAAGTCGGCATCAGAAAATGCTCGGCTTTATCCGTAACTCGCTGGCTCTCGACGGTTCATCGAAACCGCGCTGGATGCCGCCGAAGAATTCGTCGTGGCAGCCTTCGCCCGCCGACCTCGCCACGCTTCAACGTTGGTTCGATATGGGAGCTCCCAATGAATAAATGGTTTATTGTTTTCCTGATATTCTTCTCCTCTCAGGCGTTTGCATCATTCAGCGAAAACTCGCGTCGCTACCTATCCCCAAAAGACATGTTCACGCTTCTCAATCAGAAGTTCCCTGTTCTGCAGGACAAGCAGCATCTGGCTAAGTATCACTTCCCCTCCGATCAGGTTCCGCTTTCTTGCTGGGGGCTCGGCCTTCGCAATGGCAATTCCACCGGCCTCGTACTACCCGCCATTGGTGCTGCCGCCACAGCCTCTCCGGGGACAGCCTTCGTGCGCTGGTGGGGTTCGTGCGTGGATCAGATCGTCATAAAACAGTTCATGGCTCTAAACCTCAAAGCGAACGATGAGGGACTGTGGAAAAAGTTTTACGCGCCGGAGATCCTCGATAGGTATCGCGATAAGGGCAATGTTAAGGAACCATTTCACCGGCTAACTTCGGTCGAATGGAAAGATCTGCCACCAAATCTGAAACAGGTGCAGATCCGGTTTCTGATTGAAGAGCTCATCGGACCTAACCCAGTGATTGCGGATCTAGGATTCGCAAAGGGCATCGACGACCTTGCAGCTACCATTCAATCGATTGTCCCTGACGATTCCAACTTGAAGATCAGCCATGCCACTCAGGCTTTAATAACGGGAGTAACACTGCGTGAAGAATTCATCACTTACTAGACGGCGTTTTCTACAGGTGTCGGGTGCACTATCCTTACTTCCCGTGTTGCCCGCGTCCGCGCGCATCGCACACACACCGCCCGCGCCCATCGGAAAATTCTTTGTCCTGATCCGAGCCTTCGGCGGAATGGATGTAACTTTAGGACTCGATCCTTGGACCGCTCCCGAGCTGCCGCTCGCCACCGATATGTTTATCGAGTACCGCCCCGACGAGCTGATTGAAGCTGGAGTTCATTTAGGCCCCTCCTGCGCGCCACTCAAAGTCCACGCCGGAGATTTCTCCGTGGTGAACGGCGTGTTTATGAGTCAGGTCGACAACGGCCATACCGCCTCACTTGATTACATCTGCGCCGGCTCAACCAACGGTCTCGCACCGACCCTGCCGGTTGAAATCGCGCGCTCCACCACCGAGGGCGCCTTTGGCGTCTTGGCCGATCGGACTCTGGCGCTCGGCGATCGCGTGGTGTCGAGTTCCATGCTTGAGGATTTAAAGGAGCTTCCAAAACGAATCGACTTAAGCTCGCTTCTCGAGAAAGTGGCGGCGCCGGGCAGTCGCACGGCCTTCGCATTGGCCATCGCTCGAGTTCTCTCCTCTGGCGCGGAAACCCGGAGTTTCATTCAAAACATGCTGAGCTTCGGTGCGGCTGAATCTCTCAGCGATGCACAGATTCTGGCGGCCGCATTTATGTCAGATGTCGCCAGCTGCGCGCAGATCGAGGTTTCCAACGGTCTGCTCGACACCCACGCGAGTCACACCGGCGCCCATAAAACCGAGCAGACGAATGTCTGGACGAGAGTGTCGGATCTGTTCACTCTTTTTAAAAACACGAAGTACGGTTCTGGCTCTCTTTTTGATCACACCACATTTTTGGTGGTGAGCGAGTTCGCGCGCACGCCCGCACTTAACGGCGCCGGCGGCAAGGATCACAACCCCATGACGAACTCGGTCCTTCTCGCCGGTCGCGGCATCAAGGGCGGCCAAGTGATTGGCGCCAGCCGTCTAGTCACGGCGGCCGAGTCGCCGACCGGGGACTCCTATCACATCGCCTACCCGATCGATTACGCCACCTTTGCAGTGCAACGGTCGCGCACACCGCAAGCGCGAATGATCTTTCCGGAGAACGTGGCGCAAACCATAGCCACGGCCATGGGCGTGGATTGGAACGTCTTCCATTCGTTTCCTAAAAGCACTCTACCGCTCAGCATACTGTTAAAGAGCTAAAACTGGCCGACTTGCCTGTTGGCAAGTCGTGCCGAAGTTTTTGTTTTGGCTGGGATATTGCTTTTAGCTAAGGCATGTCACCGAAACCTCCTTCAAATGATCCCCACTGTC
>JALHOQ010000054.1 GCA_022842925.1 Bdellovibrionales bacterium | reverse complement strand
GCAAGGCCAAGCCCGCAACCAATCCTGATCTTGTCCGCCCCGTCGACTACGCGAAAGATTACGCGGGCCTAGTGGTTCAAGTGAAGAAGGACCTTCAAGCTCATTCTGGCACCAGAGCCGCCGTGGTATCGGCACTGAACCTCTCGTACTTTTTGGTCCAGCAAAAGCAGTTTGGCGAAGCTCTTGAGGTGATGAAGGTCCCCTCCTTTAAGCCGTCGAACAAGGACCTTCTCGGCGGATTTTGGCGCATGCACTATGGTCTAATTTTGCTCGAGAATTCCAAACCGGAAGAGGCGCTGGCGCTCTATAACGAAGTCTTAGTTTCCGACAACCTGAAGCCGTTTCACTCCGAAGCCATGCTGAAACTCGGGATTGCCTATGAGCTCAAAGGCGACGCGACCAAGGCCAAAGAGACCTACGAAAAACTGGGTCGGGACTTTCCGAATAGCGAAGCCTCGAATTCTGCCACTCAATTCTTACGACTACTGGAACTGAAATCCAAACAAGGATAATTCATGCGTAAGCTTCTTCTCGCGACCCTGGCCCTGATCACCGTGGGCTGTTCAACGGTGCGAACGGTTCCCAATAAGTTTGTCGTCGAGAAGCGCTGGGTGCGCGAAACTCTGGAACAACCCTATATCAAAGGCCGGCGCATTCACCGCTTCAGCCCGGTGCTGACCGATAAGCTGGTCATCGGCGGCAATTCGATTGATGGCCTAGTGGCTTATGATCGCGGCAGCGCTCTTAAACGTTGGCGGCTGCCAATAAAAGACGGAAGCGAAGCCGGCGCCCAGCTAGCCGAAGATATTCTTTATTTTGGCGCGGGCGACGGACAATTTTACGCCGTACAGCCGGATAGCGGAAAAACTCTCTGGACCTACCCGCTGCGCGCGGAAGGGATCGCCAAACCGCTGATTCAGAACGGCGTCGTTTACGTGCTGGGTGGCAACAACGTCATGCACGCCTTAAACGCCAAGACCGGAAAACTGATTTGGACTTATAACCGCCGCGAAGCGAGCAATATCTCAGTGCGTGGTGGTTCGCAGCCGGCCCTGGCCGGAGATATGGTTTTAGTCGGTTTTTCGGATGGCGTACTTGTGGCTCTAAATAAGAGCTCGGGTGCAGTCTTATGGGAAACTGGATTGAATCGAAACAAGCGCTTCCGCGATGTAGACGCCACGCCGGTGGTGGACGGCGATCGCATCTACGTTTCCAGCTACGATGGAGCTCTTTACAGCTTGGGTCTCACTGATGGCCGGGTCATCTGGATGATCGATGACGGCGGCTACGAAGAAGTTTTATTGAATGGCAATACGCTTTATTATTCGAGCACGAGCGGCAAGACCATGGCGCTCGATAAACTTTCGGGAAAAGTGATTTGGAGCAAAGACAATCCCCGCGGAATTGGCACAGCGCCAAACCTTCACAAAGGCGTTTTGATGGTGGGGGAGATGGAAGGCGCGCTGCGCTTTTTGGATGCCCGCACGGGAGAGTTCCTGGATGAATTCGCCCCAGGACGGGGAGTGACCTCGAAGGCTTCTGTGGATCCCAGCACCGGTGAGGTTTACTTTATGTCGACCGATGCCAATCTTTTTGCCCTCAAAGTGAGTTGGAAGCGATTCGCGAAAGACTGGCCCTGGGAGTGAAAATGAAACTGACGTTGGCTCTTCTTGTTCTTTTATCCGTTACTGTGAATTGCACCCAAGGTCATTGTCGTCGAAAGAAAGACGTGCCCGGCCAGGCGAAGCCAGTGGACCCGGCGCCATCTGCCACGGCCCAACCGGAACCCCGGCCGAATGACCGGGTCGTGGTCTATAAATACGACGGCAGCCTCCAGTGCGGCCAGGGCAAACCCGTTTCGGTTGAGAACATGCAAAAGCAGCTCGCCGGAATTCAAATCTTCTCGGCGGTTAAAAAACCCGACGGCCTTATGCATATTCAAGTTTGCGGCTCGGGAACAGGCCTGGCGAATGTCTATGAAATTCCCGCCAAAGATTTAAAAAAGGCCGAAGCGAAGGGCTTTAAGAAGTGGGACTTTCAGTGACGATGACCGTCGCTGAGATACAAAAGCTCATTCGCGATGTTCCCAATTTTCCCAAGCCCGGCATTCTCTTCAAGGACATCACCCCCTTGTTGTCCGATGCGAAGGCCTTTGCGAGCCTGGTTCAACATTTGTCGGAACTGATTCCAGCTCATACGACCCGAGTTGCCTCCATTGAAAGCCGGGGCTTTATCTTAGGTGCAGCCGTGGCACTCAAGCGCGGTCTCGGAATGACCTTAATCCGAAAACCAGGGAAGCTTCCGTATGCGACACTCTCGCATTCTTACGAGCTGGAATATGGAACCGACACCCTACAAATCCATGTCGATGCGTTAAACGACCAAGATCATGTCTGCATCGTCGACGATGTGCTGGCCACAGGCGGAACCGCTGCGGCCGCTGAGACCCTTTGCTTAGAGACGGGCGCCACCGTCTCGGGCTTTGCCTTTTTGATGGAGCTTGGTTTTTTAAAAGGCCGCGAACGGCTCAAAGCCCAGTCACGATCCCTTATCGCTCTTTAGTCACTTGCTCGTTTTACGCAGCTGATCGGCCTGGATGGCGATAGTGCCCGAAATATCCTGGAGCTTATCGAAGGCCTCGAGTTTTTTAATGTCCTCGTTGCCCTTAAGTTCAATTGTCAGCACAGGAATTTTTCGATCGGCCCACATATAGCGCCCAAGACTTCCCGGGAAAGTTCCAAGCGAGGTCCAGGGCAGGGGCTTAAAGGAAGGGGGGTGCTTCATCTTCGGTCCGTCCAGATCGAGGACTCCAAGCGGGGTGTGCACACTGATCAACATATCGGGCTTGAATTCATCGAGGTGCTTGAGCAAGCACTGAGTCTCAATCTCACTGGCCGATGAGGACCCGGGATTGCGGCGGGGATCTGACTTCATTCTCGTCTTCCAGTACTTCAAAGCCTCGTCTTCCCAATTCGCGGTGGGGAAATTGCGATTGAGGTCCACGCCATTGGCGTTCATGCGCGTTCGGGCTTTCCATCCATCCGGGTTGGCGATGGGGATCACGCGCCAGGTGTTGCGCGGCTCAATCTTCTCGAGGCGCTCCATCCATAGCTTGGCCACCACTCCACTTAAAACTTCATCGCCATGAATCAGCGCTTTGGCGAAAATTCTCTGCGGCTTTTTAGCTGTCCCTATCTTGTCGTAATGAAAAATCGGAGCGCCTTTAATACTGTCGCAGCCCTCCAACTTTTGCACCTTGGCGCAAGCGGATTCTAATTGGGCGCTGGACTCTCCCTTAGCGACCCCTTTCATCTCCTCTAAACAGATCTCGGCCAGAGATTTTTCCGTAGGCGCGATAGGGGTTGCGGGAGGAGCGATTTCATTGGCCACGGCCAGCGAAATCCATGTCGAAATCCAAATCAAAAGCATCTCTTATTATTGGCAGCCTACGGAGGAAAGATCAATGGAATTGCCGCTCTGGGTTTGCGGATAGTCCGTATTAATTCGCTGCGCGAGACGGTGCAGATCGAGCTTGTTTCCCTCTTTAAAAAACGGAGCTAAGGCCGCGTTTTTCTCGGCCGAAGCCAGAATCAAGCGCTCCACTTCCTGCGGCGACGGAAACACATTGGTGGCATCCTTAAGAATCGCCATGGCCAAGGCGGCCGCGGCGCTGACCAAAGGGGCGGACTGCGATGTTCCGGCCAGCCGACCGTATGACGAAAGCGACCGGGGCAGCGTCGAAAAAATTCCGCTGGTGTTCAAGTCCGCTCCCGGCGCGCCGATCTCGGCGAACGTCGTGCTGTAATGGCTGAACTGACTCTTGAGTCCCGTTTGCGTATCATAAGAGCCCACTCCCAAAACACCGGGCCGACTCGAGTACATGCCTGGGATGCTCGAGAGTGTCGTGCCGTTTACCAGCGCACCCTGGGCCCCGCCATCGGCATTGCCAATCACGGTGACTACAACCGCGCCATTCTGCACGGCGAGATTCACGGCTTGCTCCGCTATGGAATCGGTCAAAGGTCCTGGTGCGATATTGCCCACGCTAAGATTGATTACTTTGGCGCCATTCTCCCACGCGAAGCGAATCGCATTGGCAAAATGCTGCGACGTCGTGGTGAGTTCACCTTGGCCATCGACGGCGAAGAGTTTGATCGGCATCACTTGCACGCGAAAAGGCATGGCGCCGGCGACGCCAACCGCATTATCGGTGACAGCGGCGATTAAACCCGAAACATGAGTGCCGTGGCCGATACCGGAAATATCCTGAGGATCGTAGCTGATCGTGCCCCCAAGAGTGGTGATGTCGATTCCGATCCCGAGCGAATGCTTCCACAGATTGTCATAGAGATCCGGATGCTGCCAATCCACACCCGTATCGACAACCGCCACCAATATCAGGTTGGCTCCCGTGCGTTCCATTCCGCCGCTGCTATTGTAAAAATACGGATAAGATTCGTCGGCCTTTATCGCATTCAAATGAGATTGTTGGAGGCGGCCGGCATCGTTATAAGCTTGAAGTTTATATTTATGATTCCACGACACACCGGACACGCAGGAGTCTTGATCCGCCAAAGCCCCTAACTCTACATCCGTATAATCGCGCCCCAGAGTTAGGCGATAGGCTTGCGTGGGAAGGTCCCGATGAAATTCATTCGAAGCCAATGCGACCTGGCTAAAAAATCCTTGCGGCCCGCTATTCAAACAGGAGTTGTCGGCAATAAAGGCCAGCTCGCTGCCAGCGGGCACCGTCACGGGGCCCGTAGCCTTGGCTTGAGCGGACGTGCTGGAGGGTGGACGCAACTGAACTTTTCCACTTTCGAATGGATCTGGCTCAACGGGTAAGTCGGAAAGTTTTTGCACTTTGCCATTATGAAGAACGGCCTTGCAGGCGAGAGAGGAGCTTGCGGCACTAAAACCTTTACCGCCGAGTAAGCCAGCCTGGCAGGCATTAAAGACAACCGGCAACGCAAGTGCGATCACGAAGGCCAAAGCGGCAAAGTGATGGCGGGGGTTTTTCACTTCAATGAACTCCTCGACTTTTCTTAGGTTAACACAAGGGCGCCGTAGGCGTACTCACTCGTCTCATTTTGAGTCAGTTCCAGTGGCCTTTAGCATTGGCTGCAGCTCCAAATCCTCTTTCAAGCGGCTCTCCGAAACGGTTTCAATAAAAACGCCGAGATCGATGTACTGAACGAGGACTTCCCAGAAGGAGTCTGCCGAAATCTGAAAGAAGACGCAGGGCTCGCGGGTCACGACCGTGGCGGTTCGGGGAATGTTCGCGATAAGGGCGATCTCGCCGAAAAAACTGCCCTGCCTAAGGGATTTGATATGTTGGCCGTGAATAAAGACATCGACCGATCCGCGCAATATTAAAAACAAACTGTCGCCCTGATCGCCCTGCGAAAAAACTTTCTGACCCAAGTTGAAGTACGTGAGCGTGCCCCGGCTCGACAAGAAGTCGATGGATTCCGTCGAGAGGCTGCGAAACACCGGACTTGAGGCGAAGAACTGATTGACCAAAATGGCGTTGCGAAAGTCTTCAAGGTAGCGAATGGTCTTGGCGTCTTGGGCCACTTGGCGAATGACGGAAATGGGAACCTTTAAGATGGTAACGGATGTTTTGGCCGAGATCTGCGCGGATCGGGGGGAGTCGTCCACCAAGGCCGCCTCTCCGAATACGGAGACGGGTCCTAATTCCGAAATCCATTCGTCCTCAAAACCGGGACCTCCCAGCCGGGAAATTTCAGCCATGCCGTCCAGAAGAACGTAGAGGTCGCGGGAAGTGTCGCCTTGGCGGATAACGGCGGCGCCTTTTTTGAGTTCAAGGACTTCCGATTTCGCTATGATCTCGGTTAAGAACTGCTCGTGAAAGTGCGAGAACAGAGGTAATCCCTCGACCCGCTTCATTACTTCGAGTGGTGGCCATTCTCCGTCCGGATTGACGGAAAGTTTTTTGGCCCTGGAGCGGAGCTTGATCCAAATCGGCTCCATTGCGGCCATGAAAACCTTTTCGATAAAGGACTGCACTAGGTAAAATAGGCTCACCAGCCAAATTGCGAGACCGGCCAAGCGGGGGAGCGTGTCTTGGTCCCATTTGATTAAATGGGCCAGTATGTCGGGTCCGAAAAAGATCGCGGATTCATGTAGAACCGATAGCATCACCAGAAGCCAAATCGCCCCCCAGAACATGCAGATTCGCGCGAAATCCTGATCCTGGCGCCGAAGTTCGGGACTGAACGTGCTGATGATGGTGCTTTTTTCGAAGTGCCACGAAACGATGTCGCGATCGTTTGGAATGAGAAGGCTTTTAATTAATTTGCGGCCTTCGCTAGGCACGAACGGATTGAACTCGTAAATGGTCAGACAAAGACTGACGAGCAGCATAGAATTCATTTGAGCGGGCGCGAGCAGAAAGGAGGCGGCGTAAACAAAAGCCCACGGCGCTAGAATCTGGCTCAAGTGAAACATAGCCGTGTAGAGACGGCTTTCAAAAAGCACATTGGACTCATCCCCGACATGCAGATGAACCCCCCAAAGACTCAAGCGCAAGGAGGCGTTATAGGCCTTACCCGTGAGGAGCAAAAGTTGAACGCCGCAGAGAAGATAGCGCACTGTTTGCATGATGGAACCGAAGATGAAAAGCGACCACAGCCCTTGGGCCAGATTGATTTCTTGAGTCCACGCCTCCACCATTTTGACTGGCGATAGAGGAAAGAACTGAAGACCTAGCAAGGATAGAATCAAAGCGATTAGAGTGAGCCCGTAAAAGGCGACTGGTGATTTGCTGTCGGCCACGATCCGCTGGCCGAAGCGCCATGACAGGTGCCAGCGGCTCCGCTTGGGCGTCACCCAGGACTCAAGATGCTCACTTAAAATAAGCTCATCCGCATTCTCAAGAAACCCACCCTGATGAAGCGCGTGCAGGGCCGAGAGAATCCACTTGAAGGGGACCGCACCCTGTTTGCGGTAGATCTTCTCGATAATCTGCCGGACTGTAAACTGACCGCTGCAAAGGAGAATGAGATCCGCCAAGGCCATCGGAAGAAAAATCTGGTTATATGGATTGTCCGTCTCGAAAATAATGCGTGACCCCTGGGGGATGACGCGACCCACTCTTAAGCGTGGCTTAAAATTTTCGAGAGTGGCGGACACCTTCATGAACGCCCTTCGGAATTGAGTGTTTGCAGCTGGCTTTTCAAGCTGAGGATCGCCGGACTGGGCTGAGGAATATTCTCTAGAAAGACGATTATGTTCTCAGTCTCAAGGGGAGTCGCGGGTTGGTTTTTGCGCGTCACGGGCCATGCATCGCGCATAAAGCGGAAGTCGTGGCCTTGCAAATGGAGCTCGGCCGCAACATGAATATCGTCGAGAAAGACCAGGCTTTCCCCGTTCATCGAAGTCCACACCTCGCTGGCATGTAGGGCCAGTTGGCCCGCCTCTCGTTCGATCAAAGGCTTCATGGTCAGACCGAGCACGCCAGGAGCGAGCGCCGACTTGATCGCCTGCACCATCTCGGGAGCCGGATCCAAGAACTGGATATGGCGCCGAATATGAACATAGGCGACGATGCGGGCCCGTACGACACGCTCACCTTCGGGCCAAATTAGGCGTAGCTGAACTTCCACGCCCGCGCTTGGCCCCAAATGCTCTTGTTCATCGATCAGGCAACAGCCACCCACGCTCATGTCATTTACCCGGAGTTTCTTTTCTCCGTAAAAAACACTCGGCAGGCTGCTTAAGTAGGGTTCCGGGTAGCGCACCCGCACGCTCTGGCGGCGTTCAATGCCCAGCTTCGAAGCGTAGCTTTGGACCAGCGAGATGGCATGTTCCTCGGCCGAAATCCTTTTTTTAAACATCACCAATTCACAATCCACTGGCGGATTAAGTCCCAGGACTCGGCCGCAGTAATTTTAAGTTTTCGATCGCTAACTTTTTCGCATTGAATATTAATGCTGTACTGATTGAGCTTAAGCGTGGCTGAAAAGGCGCGCGGCACCCAAGCGGGTAGGGGTTCGCGAAGCGAGAGACCATTCATGGAAATATCCAGAGTTTCGCTATTGAAACTGTTTTGCTCCTTCGTGACCTGAAATGAAATCTTCCGGGCATAACGGCGGGCCGAGCGCCGCTCCTTTGTCTGCGACTTATCGACCACCAGATCGTGCACGGTTTGAATCATTCCGCCATCGATCTCGCCTGACGCATCCGGTTTGGGCGAGGGCACGGCTTTCAAGCGGGGTTTGGTTTTTTTTGTTTTGGTTTGGGTCTTTGTTCGGCCGGCCACGCGGGTTTGCCGGCCGCTCGAGAAATCCTGGCCAGCGACTTTTTGTAGCGAAGCGGTGTCCTGCTGAATCGAACGGACTTCATTGAAGTATTCCGGCACTTCGGCTAACGGCCGCCACGACAAATCGCCGGCCAGACAAGCGTACCATTCGTGCATGCGACGGGTGGAGATCGACAGCAGAATAATCTTTACCTGCTCCAGACTCAGATCATCGATGCGAAGTTTTTCCTCGCGGTTGTAAAGGCTCCAGGTTTTCACGGCATAAACCCCCTTTAATACTTCGGAATTTTCGAAAATGGGGTTGAGGATTGGGAGCCCAATATGGACTTATGGCTGAAGCTCCGTCATAGTCGGCCTATGTGGCTTGCCGTAGGCTGGATTTTTGTCGGGATTGGGGGGGTCGGAATGTTTGTTCCGCTTATGCCGACCGTGCCATTTCTGTTGGTGGCGTCGTACTGCTTTCAGCGAGGATCGCCTCAGCTTCACAAATGGCTGCTTGATCATCCGAAGCTGGGGCCACCGCTCAAGGACTGGGAACAGAACCGTGTCATACGCTGGCCAGCGAAGGTCGTCGCGACCCTTGGTTTATCGCTGAGCTTGAGTTACACCTGCTTTTTCAGTGACCGCGAACATTGGGTCCGGATCATGGTGGGGGTGATTGGGATCATGGTTATTTTGTTTATTTTAACCAGAAAGAGCCGCCCTAATGGCGTTTAATCCGAAAGATCGCTTCTTCCATAAAGCCAAGGCCGACGGCTATCTGGCCCGGTCCGCCTATAAACTCGATGAGATGCAGAAGAAGTTTAAACTTTTTCGTTCAGGCGATCTGGTGCTGGACCTGGGGGCCGCGCCGGGGGCCTGGTCCCAAGTCGCACTTAAACTTCTAGGCCCTAAAGGGCTCGTGGTCGGACTGGATTTAAAGCCCGTCGAATTCACAGCCGCAAACGCCAAGTTTTATCAAATGGACGCCTTTAATTTTGACTCTGAAATTCTTGAGGGTCGCGCAGTCGATTGCCTGTTAAGCGATATGATGGCCAACACGACGGGGTTTCGCGATGTGGATCAGGCGAGGAGCTTTGATCTCTGCGGTCAGGTTCTAAATATCGCCGAGAAATATTTGAAGACCGGCGGCAACTGCGTGCTGAAAATTTTCGAAGGCCCAGACGCCAAAAAAATCGATGAGCGCTTCCGGACTTTGTTCCAGGAGTCCAAACGGTATAAGCCCGAAGCCGTGAGAAAAGGCAGTATTGAGATCTACATCGTCGGACTCCGTAAGAAAGCGCTTTAGCACATATCTGATAACTTATATTATGTTACGGTTAGCCTTAGGTCAGGTGGCTTTAGTCCTGATAGCTGACCAATTCTACAGTGAGCCTAGGCAAATCGAACCCGCTCCGCTCTCGGTAAATCCAGTGGCCGTGTCGCTTGGAGTATTTGAATGTTTCAGTTCCGATTTTTCCTTCACGAGCCACACACGTTACGACTTCGACTGGAAACTCGCCGCCCATACTACTCAGTGTTTCTTGTCCTGTGACCAAGCAGGACCACGTGTAAGGCCGGCTATCGGCCACCGTTCGATCTTGAATGCGAACCGCTTTCGGCTCGCTGCTGGAGATTGGAAAAACGTCGGCCGCCGTCAAATAATCCCGCCGCGCCGTCGTCTGATAGAGCGTTTCTGTGGCCGTCAGCGGCGGCAGAAACGGATTGCGCGAATACGCCTCGAGCCAGTTCGTGTCGCTCTCCCAAGTCACCTGCTGCTCGTCGATCGAGACGATCTTCCAGTTCACAGTCTCCGCGTACAGCACGAGGTCGTTCTTCGCATATAACTTATAGTGAAAGGCAAACCGCGCGCTCGGCTTTAACGCTGGCTTCTCGATATAGAGGATTAATGGTGCCTGCACTGGTTCAACAGGCTTCGATTCCGTCACCTGAATCTTGTTCTGACTTAAGGCCTCACCGAGCCACAGCGAAACCGCTTCGATCATTTCTTTCTGGGTCAGAGCATAGATTAATCCGGCCACGATCAACCCAAGTGTAATCCCAATGACCTTGCCGGAATTAAAGCCCACTAGATAATCCGGTAGTCTTTGAGCTCTTTAAACAGAGTTTCAACGGCGGTCTTAACCACGACAACGGTCGGGATGGCGAAGAGCATGCCCCAGAGCCCCATCATCAGCGACCCACTGATAATGGCCACCATCACAACCAGCGGATGAACATTGACGGCGCTGCCGAGCACGAAGGGCTGAAAGACCACGTTGTCGAGCAGATGGGCGATGCCGACCAGGACAATCACATAGATCGCAAGATCATCGGGATTCAGGCCTGGAATCAGCGGTGTTACGTTCTCGGCGATCAACGCGTAGCCTAGACCGATAATCAGCCCGATTACGGTGCCCAAAAAAGGAATGGCATTCACGAGCCCCGACACCACGCCGATCGCCACCGCCACGCTAATCGGAATTCCCAAAAGGATCATTCCGACCGTGAGCGTGAGGCCGACCAGAAAGCATTCCATCAAGGTTCCACGCAGATACTTTCCGATCGCGTCGTCGAGCATGTCCATCACGGTTAAGGACAGCTCAAAGTAACGGTTCGGCACGAGGCCGATAAAATAGCGGCGGAGCTGGCCATTATCGAAACCCAAAAAGATAAATATCAGAGGCGCCAACATCCAGATCGTCAGTTCTTTGTGCCCGTCTTTTTTAACTTTGGCCGGCGTGG
Source organism: Bdellovibrionales bacterium (assembly GCA_022842925.1). Classification (GTDB taxonomy): domain Bacteria; phylum Bdellovibrionota; class Bdellovibrionia; order Bdellovibrionales; family UBA1609; genus JALHOQ01. The sequence goes on along the minus strand of JALHOQ010000054.1, from coordinate 9,145 downwards.
CGGTACTGGCTTGCGCGACGGCGGGTTGCCCAAGAGCCGGATCGTGCTCAACCGGCGTGTAGGTACTGGTGGTTCGATTGGCGATGAAATATTCGAAGAATTTGTCTTCGATCGGAGGCTCGTTTTTATAGCCGGCCCGATATTTCAAAAAGAGCTCCTGCTCGTCTTGATTCAAGTCGAGAAAGTGATTGATTTGATCCATCACCGGCCCCGCCTCTTTGGCGATCAACGGCCCCAACAGGGTCTTCTGCCCGTCGGCCGCTTTGGCATTTACGACCTGCTGATACTTTTCGTTCAGCTTGTACTTCAGTCGCACTTTTAATTCGAGCTTCTGCTTTTCGTCGGGAATATGAGTGCGCACGTTGTTGAAGGCGAAAAAGAGAACTAGACCAATGCAGGCAAAGGAGCAAAGCACCTGCAACTCGTGATGAAGCCAGGGAACCTTAAAGCGTTCCTTTACCGGGCGGAACAAAAACGCCAACAAAGCCCCGACCGTAATAGGAAGGATGAGCATGTGCAGCTTCCAAAACAAAAGTCCAACCACGATGGTCGTCACAAGGCCGAAGGCGATATGAAAAACTTTGCGCCGTGTTTTGCGCTCGAACTCTTTGACCTCGAAGTCCTTCCCGTTCTTCATGCCGCCACTTTTTCGGTCTCGTTCTGCACGAGTTCATTGGTCGAGCGCAGGCGATCACCCACGATGCGCGCCAGGGCCCGATAGATTTGGCACGCCGTCTGGGGATCTTTCTCAATCAAACGGTTCAGGTCGTTGCGATAAAGGGCCAGGGTTCGGGTCGGCTCAAGAGCTCGGGCAGAAGCGGAACGCGGGCTTTCATCGAGCAAGGCCATTTCACCAAAAAAGGCGCCTTTTTCTAAAGTGGCCAGGCGAGCTGTGTACTTTTCGCGGTAGATCTCAACGGACACCTTACCATGCATGATCAAAAACCATGCGGCTCCCGGCTGCCCTTCTTCAAAGATCAATTCATTGGCGTCATAGCTGCGCTCGAAGATGATTTCCGATACGCTCTTAAGCTGCCAGTTTGTCAGCTCATTGAAGAAGGGAACGGATTGAAGAAACTGAAGTCGATCCGTCTCAGGGCTGGAGCGCTTCCAGCGTTTGAGCGTTTCCCATAGTAATTTATCAGCGACGACTTTACGCATGGACATGATCAAGGCCTCTTTTTCTCATTCCACTTTTCGGGAATTTAAGCCTTAAACTGAAGGTAGCAGGACCAGGGATCGCGGTCGGCCGGCGAGAGCTCAAAACTCCCGACCTCCGCCCTCTCCACCCAGCGAAAAACCTCGACATCCGCACTGGGGCGGGGCTCACTTTCCGCCTTTACTATAAAAACATGGAGCGTAATCTGCCCCCAAGGGTAATCAAAATCGAACGCCCCGAGCTTACGCTCGAGACGAATGTCCAGATCGAGTTCTTCTTTAAGTTCGCGGCGAAGCGCCGCCTCGGCCGTCTCACCGGGCTCAAGCTTTCCGCCCGGAAACTCCCATAAACCCTCGAGACGCTTACCCCTCGGTCGCTGCGCCAAAAGAATCCGGCCCTCTCCATCTTCGATAATCGCGCCCGCCACTTGCGTTCTCATGAACGTCGCCGCAAAAAATCCAAGATACGGGCCACGGCATTCGCGGCATCAGAATCCCGCATTCGGGGTAACCCTATGAACTGGGCCTCTGTTTGCGACTGCAGAAGAGGAATGTGCACGAATCCCCCGAGTTTGCCCTGCGCCTCGGCCCATTCCAAAATCCGAAACAAAAGGAAATTGCAAACGTAGGTGCCGGCCGAATAGGAGCGCTGCCAAAATTCATTCTCGCCCAATTCGGCCCACGGAATTGCCGAACGAAGCGCGGCTGGCCCCGCCGGAGTGATCGCCGCCATCGTCGGCCGCACACCGGCGTTATCTGGAATTCGGGCGTCGATCCAGTTGAGGCCAACGCATTCGAGTGAAATTTTGGCGCGCGATTCCGCCTGACCTAGGGCCAGAACTCCATCCACATCCGCGTCTTTAAGGAACTCTTTAAGCACGGTCCACGAGTCGCCAAAGGTCACCGGCAAAGGGCCTAAAAAAACGCACTCCCCGCCCCAGTCGCGCTTCTTAAGTTCCTGCCAAACCATTTCCGATGAGTTGCTGTGGGCGTGATCGAAGGGCTCGAAACACGTCACCAACCATTTCATAATTTCTGCCGGGAATTCGCGTCCAGCTTCTGGCCTTTGAGTGCGGTCACATATTTGCCAAAATCCCGCGCCTGCACATTCAAAAGTTCAAGCAGAAGAGAATCGACGATGACGCCGTCTTTCAGGGCCTCTTTGATATTGGAAATAAAGACCCGGTTCGGAAATAGAAATCCATTGCGATACCCGAGCACACCCTGCAGGTGCTCAACCGGGCGCAAGGCCCCGAAGCGGCCGCCGAGCCCGATAAAGGCGAAAGGCCGGTATTCAAATGTTTCGGGGTACTTCCAATAATCAATAAAGAGCTTCAATATGCCCGGATACGAGCCATTATACTCCGGCACCAACATGACCACGCCATCGGCCGCGGTGATCCGGTCGACCATCACCTTTAGGCTTCCGCGCGCGCCTTGAAAGTAATTTCCACCATCCGCGTCCGCCGGTTTAATCTCCATAAGGTCTAAGACTTGGGCGGGGATGTTCTGAGCTTGATACAGACTTTGCACGAACTTGGCGACCTTAAGCGTGTTCGAGCCTGGACGGTCAGTGCCGGCGACAATTTCGATCATCGTTTCACCATAAGTGTTTTTTGATAGTGCAGTTTTTGGCCGAGGCCGAAGGATTTCACATCCAGTTGCAGGCGGCCCTTGCTCGCCTCCATAATTTCCACAATCGAATAGTTATACTCACCGGCTACTCCCGCCAGCTGCATTGGGCTAGGCGATTTTTTAAAGGCTTCGGGGAAAACCTTCGCATGCACACCGCTCGACGTGATTTCAAAAGTCGGATACCCGAGATGCTCAGACGGAACTTTGATAATCTCACTTAAGTGGCGATCCCCGCTGACAAACACCAGGGGGACACGGGCACTTCCGCGCCAAACCTCGAGCTGGGTTTTAAAGCTTTTTGGATGACTGCCTTCATACGACTCAAAGCCGTGATAGCCGCCGAAGAACTGGTCTCCGCTTACTAAAAACACGGGCGTCTTCGCCTCGCTTAAACCCTGTTTCAGCCACTTTTCTTGGTCCGGCCCGAAGTGAGTCTGGTCTTCTATTTCCACCCGATTGGGGGAGCGGAACGAGCGATCATCTAGAAACGCGAAGCCGACGCCAAAAGCGTTCCACCAAGAGGCCACTCCAGGACCGTTACGAAAACCCGGGCCCGGCTGACGCTGCGGAAAGTAGGCGAAGAAAACGGCCAGCGCCTCATCTTTCAACGGAAAGGTGCGGTCGCCATCGTTTTGACCAAAGTCATGATCGTCCCAAGTCGCAATTACAGGAACCAATGGATTCGCGGCAAAGACCGCCAGCGCCTCGCGAGTCTCGGCATAGCGGGTCCAAATCTGCTCGGCCGAGGTGACCGGCCGTCTTTTGCCGCGGGACCAATCGGCATAGGTGTTGTCGCCAATTAACAAGATGGCATCCGGTCCCTGCTTGAGCAGTTCCGGCCAAATCTGGCGCTGCACGTCTGTAAAGGAGTCATCCATGCAACTCACGACCGCGATTCGCGCCCGCTTCTTTTTCGGACTCAGGCCACGCAGCCGACGCTGATCCCACATTTCCGCGTTGGGACCGACGGCCACAAGTGCATACTCTGTCCCCGGCTCGAGATCGAACAAACTCAAATGATGAAGCTCACTCGACTGCCTGGGCCCTTTGATTGTTTCATATGTCACTTTTCGAATCTGATCGCGGACGCGCAGATAGTAATGAAGATTCTTGCCCTTCGGGGCCAGCACCACCACGCGGGCTTCTTTTTCACCGCTCAAACCCTGCATAATCGATAGGGTTCGGGCCGGAGCCACCTCGCGTCCGCTTAAGGCGCAGGCGGCGGAGATCTTCTTTTCTTCACAAAGTTTTTCAATGGCCGGACGGCCTTGATTAATAGCGGACTCAAGGGATTGAATTTTATGAGCACCGATTGAAGCACAACCACCGGCGCCAAAAAAGAGCAGGATGGAGAGAAACTGAGCTAAACGCACTACCAGCTGGCTTTAGTCACGCCCGGGAGAAGACCACGGTGAGCCAGTTCGCGGAATGCAATTCGCGAAAGACCGAATTTACGATAGTTGCCGCGTGAACGGCCGCTCATCGAACAACGGGTGGTCACGCGAATCGGCGAAGTATCACGAGGGAGTTTCTGCAATTTCAAACGGGCCTCGCTGCGCTCTTCATCCGGCTTGTTCGGATTGTTTGCGATCTTACGCAGTTCGGTTCTGTAGCGGCCATACTTTTCGGCCATTTTGCGGCGACGCTCGTTTTTCAGTACGGAACTCAACTTAGCCAAAGGCGATCTCCTTATCTTTCGTGAAAACAGAGAGTTAAAGCTTTCGCCTGGGAACGTCAACTATTCAAACTTTTTTATCTGATTTTGGCCGACCCGGCGGTAAAGCCGCACTTTAAAGAGGCCTGAGCGGCCGTTCCCGAGATTGACGGCTTTTAAGGCCGGGTTCATGCACAATTCGAAACCCTTGGAAGCCCGCTCCAGCTTGGTTTCGGCTACGGAGCCGGACTTGGCCAGGCGCCCCTGCACAACGACATCAAAAGACTCGAAAGTCTGGGTCGCCGCTTGATCGACGCACTTGCGCACATCCGGATGCCCCATAATTCCCGCCTCCAGTTCCTGATGCCGCCGGGGCGAAGCCAGGATCTGCACCCCATACTCGGCCTTAGCGACGCTCGGAGCTTCGCGGGTAACCTTGGCCAGCTGGCTTTCGGATTTCAAACTGTGGGCGGGGGACTGGCTCTGACAGGCCAGACAAAAGAATAAAAGGCTTAGGGACCAGCGCATCGTGCACCTCCAACGGTCTCAATAGCCTATCAGCAGCCTGTGCCTCTGCCCAGGGATACGGTGGCGTTGCGGCAATCACGATTACCGGGGCACTTCAACCGCATATGGAAGTGGTTGTGGTGTCCGGGCTCGTACTTCATGGCCCTTAAGGCCTTAAAGGCGCAGGAGTTCGGATCGCTCAGATTTTCGCCCTGGTTGCGAGCCCAGTCATACATGTGCTCTTTAATTGCGGTGTCGACAAAAATGGCAATCACGGGATTCTTGTCCGCGCACGTCGCCTGCTTGGCAAAGAGCCAAAAGCGTTGGGCATCAAAGTCTTTGGACACACCTTTTACGCAGTTGCTGCCTCTCGAGTTACAGGCCGACCATAGGTCCCGCACCGACTTGTGTGAGGGAAACGCCACATCCACATCCAGACCGGTTTGATGGCTGGCGTGGCAGCTCTTGCCATTGCAGAGACGGCCGCCTGTTTTTTTCGAAATATTCGAGACTACGAGCGGGGATTTATTCGGTACCACCTGTTCAACCTGCGCCGACGCCGCGGTCAATAGACCGATCATAAGGTCGGTGCCGTACGATTTCTCAGCCCGTCCCGGCCGGGCAATAAACCCCGGCCCTTGGCGAGGTAGCTGCGACGGCGTCGATAGGCGTCCACCGTTATGCTGACCGATGGCCTGGTTCGGAACTCCGGAGCCGATCTCGGGCCGGAGTTTTTCAATGTCGGGAATGGAAAACTCGCCCCGTGTCGGCGGGGGCACGGGCATCGGGGCCGTGATTTCGACCGCGGCGTTGGGATTCTCGATCAGTTGATTCACTTGCTCATCGGTGATGGCGGCCGGGGGCTGCATGGGCGGAAGTCGCGTCGGTTTCTCTTGCACGCGAGGTCGGCGCGGCCTGGGCGATGGGAGTTTGGGTAAACTCTCATCGATGTCACCCGAGGTGGCCTGGCGGATCTCAAAACGCGAGCTTTGATAGAGTTGCGATTCCGTGCTGCCATTGATGCGAACAAAAAGCTCGAGCCCGACTTGATCGCAGCGGTAGACGTCGAGGCAATTGACGGTACCCTGTAAGCGGCGCTCTTTGGCCACGTCCGCGTTGGTGGGGAACATGTCGCCGCAAATCCATTCCTTCGTCTTATCGAATTTGCATTGAAGCTCGATGGCTTCGTCGGGCTTGCCGGGAATTTGCAGAATCCCGTTAAAGGTCATGGTGGAAGTCTTGACGTTGATTTTTAGAGTTTGCTTGATGACTTTAAACTTTTCCGAAGGAGCCGGCGCGAAATCGGGCATTTCTTGGTTCACCCGCTCGCGCACTTTTTCGGGAATCTGGTAGGTCGGAAGCTCAGTCTCACGTTCGTCGCGCTGAAGCAGAGGCGCAACTTCTTCTGGCTCAGCCTCATCACCCTCGGGCGACTCGGTGACAAACGTGTGCTGGTGGGCCTTATGACCTTGTGGGCCGCACCCCGTCACGAGGAGGCAGAGTCCCAGCCATACGAATTTTGATGCGCAACGTGCCATAAACCTATCCACGTTACGGTAAGTTGCAAGCTTAGGGCCTTAACCAGCTGAAATTTAAACTATATGAAGGGTTTTAAGAGACGTTTTTTGGCGTTAGGCGGCGGAAAAAGTAAAGAAGCCCGAATTCCCCCACAGAATCCCCCCTGTAGCTACCCGGGCTTCTTTATATCGGTTCCTCGCGTCTCCGCGAGTCCCTTAAAAGACCGGCCCTGTTGCCAGGGCCGACCAGTGTCAAGAAAGGAAGACCAAAGATGCGCGAAAACTACCGAGCTCCCTGAAATCTGGGAACAAACAAATATGAACATTTCTGCACTTAGTATGACTTGTGATATGCGTTCTGTATTCAAATTCACAGGGTAAGGAATTTGCGTACATTTAAATATATTTCGATCGGCGCAGCAGTCGCTTTCGCTACATTGGCGAGCCTTCCGGCTCGAGCGGAATCGATCCATCAAACGGAAATCGATTCGGCCTACACGCTGATCTTTCAAACTTCGTTCGGCAAAGCGATTTGCCGGCAAATTCTGGGCGCGGATCCGCACGCGCTCGAATTTCACCTCGGCGTTTCAGCTCTGGTCGCGCGCCGAATCGCGGCCTCGTGCCCGCGTGAGGGCCGCCACCGCTGGATTTACGCGACCGATCCTACTGATATCCGCAAACTCACCCTAAAAAATTCGCACCCGCGGAAGTATAAAATCTTGGTTTCGCCGCTGGCCTTTCCCATCGAAAGCTGGACCGAGCCCTTTACCAATACCACCGTGCTGGTGACCCAGCGTCTGCCCCTGAGCCGAGAGCGCTGGGTGCAGATTCTCGCGCATGAACTCGCCGTCTACTTCGATGCCAAGGCCAACCCGGCTCATCCCGACGCTGATCAGATTGCGGATCTACGAAACCTACGCCTCGCTGCCCCGGCGGGGATGAATCCTTTGATTGCCGCAACCAACCCGCTCAATAGCCACGCGCTGACTTTTGTACGCGCATTGCAAGTCGAGCAGATGATCGTACAGGAGTTGATTCGCAGTAAAAAAATCAACGCGTCCGCCGCGGCCGAACCGATGCAGCAGCGCTTTATTCAAGAGAGCTGCGCCCATGAGTGCTTAAAGGATGTGATTCTACGCGTTCGCGCAACGCTGCTCCCGCTGGGCCTTCCCCTGCTCGCCTTCGCCCCGCACTTTCGCTCCTCCGTATCCAGCGAGATTCCGCGCGCCGTAAACTGGGATGCGGAAACCTTGACCCGCGCTCATATTGTGCTGAATCGGCTGCCGGTCGAGTTTCTTAAATCCGAATCCACCGGTGACGCCGTCAAAGACATGAAGCGCGTCTTTTACGCCAACCTGGATCAATACCAGAGTGCGGGCGACGTCGCGCAATTCCTAGCGGCCGATCTGTGGGCCGTGGAAGAGCGGCCTTTATTCGAGAGTCGCCTCAGCGAAAGCAGTGAATCCCTTCTCGAGTTTATGAAGCAGCCTCTTCTCAGCGGCTACAATGTGGGTTTGAGCAGTGGTCCGCGTGTCCGCATACGTACGGGGGTCTTCGAATGAGCTGGCCTAAGGAATTGGCGCAAATCGGCCGTCTACTTCTCAATGGGCAACTGACTGAGCTGAAGACGGTTCTCGACGGCTACAAGGCCCGCACTGCCTCGGAAGCTCGGATCAAGGCCCATTACATGGCTCTCATTGATTTTCACAAAGGCGATATCGCTCAGGCTCGGATCGGCCTCGAGAAGGCGGTCGCGGACTTCGGTGAAAACGTAAATCTCATGCGCGACCTCGCCACCTGTTTTTATCATCAGCAAGATATGCTCGCCTTTCGCCTCTGCCTCGATAAGCTCGAACGCACGCTGATTGAACAAGAAGACAAACTTTCGCGTCGCTCGTTTTTGGAATGCGAGACCATGATCGGAAAGTTTCTTGAAGAAGAAGGCAAGCTGGCGCCGGCCCTGATTTTTTACGAGCGCGCGCTCCTGCGCACGAATTCGCCCGGTGAACGTTTGCGCGTTATTTTGCAAAAGGCCCGCTGGGTGGCCCTGTATGAACCGTCGCACGAACTCGGGAGCCTTTATAGGGAGCTGATCAGTGTCCCGACCGACTCGGTGTCTCAGGATATGCGAATCGAGATTGAACACAACCTCCTCTTGATCGAACTACGCCTCATCGGCGCCGATCACGCCTGGCAGCGTTTTGAGCGGCTGGGGTCGGATGTGCCCGAAATTGACCGGCGGCTCTTGATTTTCGATTTTATCGAGGGCTGTTTGGCCCAAGACATCGCCATAAGCTCCGCGGTCCTGGCCATGATCGATCAATTTAAGACTTTTGACCCTTACGAAGATTTTTTGCGCAAACTTATTCATGGGCAGCTTGGGAGCGACCAAAACCCAGGAGCTCACCAAGCTTGCTCCCAAATTGCCGTGGGCCTCCTATCTTCGCCTGCTGTGTTTATCGGCGAATTTAGAATCGCTACCGTCAGCCAAGATGGAGCTCAACCGCAAAATTCAGCTGATTATCAAAAGCCTCGACCCGAAGAGTCAGCATCTCTGGAACTCGCGTCTCAAGCAGGCGTTGCAAACGCCAGAAATCAAAGTTGAATTCTGTTCGCGCTCGCGGTCGGTCACGATTCAGGGCAAAACCGTAGATCTTTCGAGATCGGAAGAGCA
>JALHOQ010000053.1:1455-20281 GCA_022842925.1 Bdellovibrionales bacterium | reverse complement strand
GAGGGCTTTGCATCCTTCAGAAAGCTTGTTCTTGAGTTTCTCTTCCGAGACCGAGTATTTGCCTTCGGCTTTGAAATTTTCAGCCATCGCTTCGTAAGCGTTGGTGAGGCAGTGAGCGAGGCGAGACTTGGGCTGAGCGAAAGAAAAATTCGCGAAGAAAAGAGTAATAAGAATAATATAGAAGCGAGCGCCCATCCCATAATAGATATCGGCCTATCTATATTATAAATTGATTACCTTGGGCGTTCGTATAGGCGGACTCGACTTGACTATCGTCGGCCGGGTTCGCGCCGACCGCGACCATCGTCGCGCCCGTCTCGACCATTGTCGCTATTTCGTCCAGTACAGGCGCGCCAGTTCAAATGGTAAATCGCATTCGATGAGCCGTCGATGCTGTCGATCGTGGCCTGAGCCTGCTCACCCGATTTCTTCGCATTCACTTGCAGCTGATTGTAAACTCGAAGCACTGTAGTGCCACCACAAGGCGAAACTTCGGTGCCCGTTCGCACGTCATTCAGCAAATCCGTCGAAATTTCATAAACGTCCGCGACCGGCCCCTGAAAGTCGAACCGCATGTTTAAGCGATCGCCATCGCCGCCGCGTCCGCGGAAATTGAAGAGAGCGTGCAGTCTGGCGCGCGCATTCTGTGGGAGAGCGACAAATCCGCGGTAATCAACCCGGGTGATCTCCATTTGCATATTCGGCGGAATTTCGATTGGGATTAGGGCGTCGCAAGCCATCACATCCCGCTTCTGACCCTTTTCGCCGGACGCTTCAGCTACGAACTGATCAAAGAGAATGGAAAGGGAAAGATTATCGGGAGCAAAAACCACGCGCATTGTACCGGCGGGGCATCCATTTCCACCGAATGCCGGTGGGCCAACGGGCACGCGACCGGGGCGCTCCGAGCGTTCATTACCGCGCCATGGGCCTCCGCGGCCCTTTTTAAAACTCTTCTCGCGATCTCGGGCGAATAAGTCCGTGGATACTGTCGATAGAAAAAGAAAAACAAGAACGAGCACACCATTTCGCTTCATAAATCCCTCCTCACCTAGGGAAGTAGAAAATCAGCGAGGGAGTGGTGAGACTCCCCCGCCGAAGCCTCTAGTGGCAACGGCGCCACTGGAGATGATAGATTAATCCGGCTTGCACGTCGGCGCTGTCAACGGTCGCGAGCGCTTGTTCGCGCCGCGAGTTGGTTTGCGCCATCATGCTGGTGTTGGCGCGTAGGATCGTGTCGGCGCCACAGGCGCTCCACACGACGGCCTGCATGCCAAGGGTATCCGACTTCAGGTAGTCCGAAGTGTTGGGGCCGTAGAAGGTTTTCGAAGTGCGAACTCCGCGTCCGTTACCGGCGAGAAAGTATTCAACGCCAAGCTGGGCGCGTGCGCCGGCAGGCAGAGCAGTGAAACCCCGATAATCAATCGCGAATACCGAGACGCTGTAACCTTGTGGCACTCTTACCGGAATGGCGATGTTACAATTCTTACGATCGATGGTTTTGCGACCACCCGCCTCAACCACATATTGGTCGAAGAGAATGCTAACCGCCGTTTGATCTGGACTCAGCGCGACCGAAGCGGAACCGGCCGGACAACCGGTGCCCCCGTACTGCGGCTCGCCGAGCGTAAGACCGTTACCGTAGGCGGCGGTCGAAGTTAATAAAAGAGACAATAAAGCACCGAGATACCGACTCATTGGATCCCCCCAAATAGAGTTTGTTTGTTGTTGGAATTTTTCGGACATCCTGTCCGGGTTACAGTGGGAGGTATTACAAATCGTGTGCCACTCGTGAAAATAGTTTTAACCGCCATTTCGTATCACATTGTCTAAGACATCAGTGACGAAACGGCACTGCGTGTTCGCGTAGCTTTAATTTATTGTTACGGTTCTAGGAAAGTTTGGCACCAGAACGATCTTCGCTCGCGGTCGAAGGGAGAATCGCCAGAATGGCAACAAAGGCGGTCAAGATTAACGCGAAGGCGGGCGTCGCACCGATCTCCGCTACAAGCACGCGCGCACGAGGCGCCGCGATCAGCGCTCCGGCCGAAGAGGAACACAAGATCAAGAACGCTCGGCCGGAATAAAACTTGAGGACCACCTGAAAAAACCAACCGAACGCCATACCGGCGGTCACGGCGGGTACGGTCAAGATTACGCCACCGAACCAGGCCGCGGCCATGGTCGACAGTCGCGGCGTATCAAGCCCGTTCAGGGCAAAATACACTGCCACGTGGGAGACGATGATTGCGAGGCCGTTGATTCGCATCAGACGCTCGGGATTTTTAGCGGGCCTGGCTTCGATAATGTAACTCGCCACTAGAATTGTGATGAGCAAAAGATAAAAATGGATAAAGAGCGCCGTGCGCGCGTTGTCACACAGGAGAACCATTTTATCCAAGAAGAGCGACTGCAGACCTATATAGCCGAGTCCAGCAAAGAACGCGCCCAGAACCGGTGCGATAATCATATAGACTCATCACAACGGCACGGGACTACCCTGTCAATCGGACCTGACTTGTTATCGACTATCGTCGGTGGGCGGACTTAACTTTGATCCGGCTTTTGAGCTTATGCATTTGTGACCGGGCATCCTCGATAACCGATTCTTGCTCATAAATCTGGTGGCGACCCTCACTAACGATTCCGCGTCCCGCGATCCACACGTGACTCACATCGCGTCCACTTACCGAGTAAACTAAAGCCGAATAGGGGTCGTCGACGGTGGCGGAACTTGGATGGTCGCGGCGTACGATCACCACGTCGGCGCACTTACCTTGCTCCAAAGAGCCGATTCGATCCTCGGCATTGAGCACCCGTGCACCCCCAAGGGTGGCGATTTCAAAGGCCTCCATCGCGGGCATGGCGGTTGGGCCAAAAATCGGTTTTTGTAGTAGCGCCGCCAAACGCATTTCCATAAAGGGGTCCATCATATTGTTACATGGCGCCCCGTCCGCGCCGAAGGCCAGCTTCACTTTTCGTTTTCGATACTCAGCGATCCGGGCTATTCCACTGGCAAGCTTGAGGTTGGAGCTTGGGCAATGAGTGATTCCGGTTCGAGTTTTTACGATATCGGTCACCTCACTCCTGCTGAGATGTATGCCGTGCGCGATGACGGAAGACGGGCCGAGGCACCCGAGTTTATTCAAATATTTAATATTATCGAGACCTGTTCGTTTTTTGACTATCCGGATCTCTCCACGATTCTCGGACGCGTGAGTATGAAAAATCAGTTTATGCTTTTTTCGCAACGCCACGGAGGCTCGTAGAATTTCCTCCGTGCATGAAATCGCAAACCGTGGACTTACGGCGTATTGGATTCGATCCACTTTGCCATGCCACCGTTGAATCAGGCTTTCACTATATTCTAGCGTGTCTTTTGTTGGGCGAAAAAGGGGGCCGGACGCCGCCTTTAGATCCATTAAACAATTTCCGCCCCAGTAACGCATTCCACTTTTTTCAGCTTCGCTAAATACGGAGTCGTGGAAATCGACCGACCCCATATCCAGAATCGACGTCGTACCAAGAAGCTGCATTTCCATCAGTCCGATTCGAGCCGAGACTCGCATGCTTTCGGCATCGTGCGCATTCTCCATGGGCCAGATTCGTCTTTCCAACCAATCCAGCAGCTCCAAGTCGTCGGCCCATCCGCGGAACAACGTTTGACAGAGGTGCGTATGCGCCTGGACAAGGCCCGGAATAACGAATCCGCCGCGAGCGTCGACCACAGTGTCCTGCTTCTCAGCGGGGAGGTGGGGAGCGAGGGCCGCGATCTTACCGTCGCTGATGCGCAAATCTCCGCGCAAAATTTCACGCCTCTTATTCATGGTGACGATCACGCCATTGCGGATCAGTGTCGGATTCATAAGTCGGATTTGACCTTTTTGACGAATTCGATCAGCGCCTTGGTAAAGGATTTCTCAACCTTCTGCGCTACTTTTTTTACATCGTCATGCGACAGCTTCATTCGGGACAACCCGGTGCCGAGGTTCGTTATGCAACTCAGGCCCGCAACCCGAAGACCCGCGTGGCGAGCGGCGATGACGTCGGTGACAGTGGACATGCCGACGGCCCCGCCGCCGGCTTTGGCATAAAACTGTATCTCCGCCGCCGTTTCGTAAGTCGGTCCCATCACGCCCACGTATACGCCTTCAAACACACGCGCCTTTTGGGCGCGGAGGCAAGCCTTGAGAATTTGATTTAATTTTTTGTCGTAAGGCTCCGTCATGTCGAGAAAGCGGGGGCCCTTATCCCAGTTCGGCCCGCGCAACGGGTTTTGACCGCTGAGATTTATGTGATCCTTGATGATCATAAAATCGCCAGGCTTCATGATCTTCTTCAGCCCACCGGCCGCATTGGTGACCACGACGGTTTTAACTCCGAGGGCAGACAAGGTGCGGACCGGGTAGAGAACCTGTTCCATGCTGTGGCCTTCGTAGGCATGAAGGCGACCTTGAAGGACCGCGACCGGTACGCCCTCGATTTCGCCGACAATAAGCTTTCCCGGATGACCCTCCACGCTTGCCGTAGCGAAATGCGGAAGTTGGGCAAAAGGGAACTCAACTCGCTTTTCTACACTGTCGGCAAAATGGGCCAGGCCAGATCCAAGAACAAAGCCCAGCTTGGGTTTGATTGCAGACCGCTTGGCGATGGCGGCCACTGTTTCTTTCACATTTTGATCCACATTCATAATAGCACCTTAGCTACAAGCGGCGTGCGCTCGACAGGATGGGGGGAAATAAGAAAACTCTTTTCAATTTCGCGAATGGCGTCGTCCACGCCGGGTCCGCCAGAGTGATAAAGTTTAAACAAAGTATCGCCGACCTGGACGCGAGCGCCGTTGGTACGGAAAACTTCCACTCCCGCGGCCATATCCAATGGATCGGTTTGAAACCGCCGACCCGCACCCAGATAAATGCAGGCGTGACCGATTCTCTCCGTGTCTTTGTAATGCATAAACCCCGCAATGGGCGCCTTGATCGATGAGGAATGGGTGGCCTGCGGCAGGCCTTTCTCCAGATCGCCGCCCTGCTCGGCGCAAACCTCTTGGAATTTACTATAGGCGGAGCCGTCCTTTAAGAGCACCCCCGCGAGTGCTTTCGCCTCTTGCAAAGACTTCGCCCTTTCGCCGAGAAAAATCATATGAGCGGCCAGCTCCAAAGTCAGTTCGACTGTGTCGGAGTAATCTTTGCCGCCACCGGGAGCGGCTTTGCCCTGGAGTATGTCGAGGCACTCTTGGACCTCGAGAGCATTGCCGATAAAGCGCCCAAGGGGCTCATCCATTCGAGTCAGGAGCGCGGTTACGCGCTTGCCCGAGCGAACGCCGATGTCTTGAAGCGCGCGCGCCAACTGCTCGGCTTCGCCGAGAGTTTTCATAAAGGCGCCCGAGCCGAATTTCACGTCGAGAACTAAGGCCGACATCCCTTCCGCCAATTTTTTGGACATGATGCTGCCGCAGATCAACGGCAGGGAATCCACCGTTCCGGTGACGTCACGAAGAGAATAGAGTTTGCGGTCGGCCGGGCAGATTTCCTGGGTTTGCCCCATGATCGCTGTGCCCACTTTTTCAATTTGCGCGCGAAACTGTTTTAGATCGAGGCGCACATTGAAGCCGTAAATACTCTCTAATTTGTCGAGCGTGCCGCCGGTATGGGCCAGTCCACGTCCGGCCATCATGGGCACCGGAATGCCCGCCGCGGCCACGAGCGGCGCTAAAATCAAACTTGTTTTGTCGCCAATCCCGCCGGTGGAATGTTTATCGACTGTAAGCCCGAGGTCCGTGAGGTCGATCACGGTTCCCGAGTCGCGCATTTCTTGCGTGAGCCAGGAGATTTCCTCGTCTGACATCCCCTGAAAGCAAACCGCCATCAGCCACGCGGCCATTTGATAGTCGGGTAACTTATCGCGCGCGAACTCTTGGACCAGAAAACGAATCTCTTCATGGGTGTGATGACGGCCGGCGCGCTTCTTGCGAATCAGCTCCGCTGGAATAAACATCAATAGGCTCCCGTACCGGAGCCCGACTCCATGATGCCCACGCCGCTCGAAGTGCCGATCCGGTTGGCGCCGGCATCGACCATTTGCAAAAGCGTGTTGAGGTCGCGGACGCCTCCGCTGGCCTTCACGCCCATATCTTCGCCCACGGTTTCGCGCATCAGCTTCACGGCTTCGACCGTGGCGCCGCCTCCGCTGCTGAATCCAGTCGAAGTTTTAACGTAGATCGCACCCGCGTCGCGGGCGATTTGGCACGTGCGAATGATTTCCTCGCGCGAGAGCAGAGAAGTTTCAAGAATAACCTTCACCAAGCGTTCCTGGGCTGCGCGCACGATCGATTCCACTTCGGTTTGAATCACGCTCCAGTTGCCGTCCTTAGCCGCGCCGATGTTGATCACCATATCGAGCTCGAGAGCCCCGTCGGTACAGGCGCGCACGGCTTCAAGAGCCTTTATCTCAGCGCGGTTCGCACCCAATGGAAATCCGATCACGGTGCAAACTTTGACCGAACTGCTTTTCAACAGGTCGGCGGCCACGGCCACGCGATAGGGTTGCACACAGACAGTGGCGAATTTGAAATGATCGGCTTCGGCACAAAGTCTTTCGATCTCGGCCCGAGTCGCTTCCGGCTTGAGCAGAGTGTGATCGATTAATGCGGCCAGCGCGCTTTGCGTTAGTCTGGGCACAAAGAAAGTCCTTTCCAAGCCTTTTGTTCCATCCTACCTTTGTATAATGGAGGACCAAACCAAACACTATCTGATTTCCGGACGAGTGCAAGGTGTGGGATTTCGCAGTGACGACGCAGAACTGCGCGGACTTTCAAGTCCGGCACGATGGAGAAAAACCATGTACAGACGAGTAACCGCCCTTTTTCTCTGTGTCAGCTTACTGCTGGCGTTTTCAGGTCCCGCCCACGCTCAACGGACCGATGATAAAGCCGGGCAAAATGCCGCCCAAGGTCCGCGCAAACATCTCGCGAATATAGTATTTGCTGGTTTGGCGGGAGCTGTACTCGGACTTTCCACATTGAGCTTTTATGGCCGCCCTCAAGATCGGTTGTCCAATATCGCGGTCGGCTTTGCAATTGGCGTGATCGGTGGAACGATGCTTTCCACCTATAAGGCCGCGGCCGAGCCCCGGGAGTTTTACGGATTGGACGATCCGACCCTCCGTTTCGAAACAAAATCGGAGTTCACTCCCCAACTCGCATACACCTTCGAGTTTTAAAAACTGGCCGACTTGCCTGTTGGCAAGTCGTGCCGACCGAGGGCACAAAGTGGACCGCTGGGAACGCATTCAATTTATGTAAGAATTCGGTTATGAAAATCCATATAAAGCCAGAGATGATCGGTCAGACCTTCCGCTTTTTTAGTGGTGCACCAGGTTTTTCTAAACATTCGGTTCACGTTGGCTCGAATCATGGCGCAGGTATGGTTGAGCGAGAACAAGGGATCAAAAACGACCTTCTTCAGTTCACCTTGCCCCGTAACAGCTCCGCGACTCCCTTTGATGGTGGAATGCTGCCAGCCCGTTCCTCTTGTCCACAATGGGTAGCGCGGGTTCTGATCTGATCTTAGGTGAGCATTCACGGTTAAAACAGGCGACAAGTGATCAAACAAACGACTTAAGGCCTCGGCTCGCTCATCGGGCCTTGGCCCATATTTTTTGCGAGAGAGTTTAGCCAGATGACCTTTGGCAGGCATAGACGCCACTTGGAAGTTTAAAATCTTTCTCGACTTTTCACAAACCGCCAGGGCAATGCTTAGGGGTTTTAGTTTCGTGTGCTCGCTGGTTTCCATTTCGTCAAACTGAACGCGCTCGATCGGCGCCTCTAGATATTTAAGCCAAAAGCGATTCTGTCTAAAGCGGCATTTTATGGCTAAAAATTTGAGCTTTCGAGCGATGGTTTTTCGATGAAGGTTTAGCCCCAGGCTGAGGCGCCGTTGAGAAACCCCCGAGCACAGAAGGAAGTAAATCGACTGATTAAACTGCCGCTTCTTTTGTCCGAACTCGAGCTCGGAAGTCGCTCGTGACACCGTTTTTAGACACAAATTGCAGCGCCAACGGCGGATCCACTTCTTTTGGGACTTTCGATAAAAGCGACCGTGCCGGACAAGATCTCCGCCATTCGGACAGCGCGGACAGTGGGGATCATTTAAAGGTAGTTTCGTCGGCATGCCTTAGCTAAAAGCAATATCCCAGCCAAAACAAAAACTTCGGCACGACTTGCCAACAGGCAAGTCGGCCAGTTTTTGTTAATTAAGGCCGACTAAAACGCCGGCGTAATCTTGATGTAACCGACTGCGCCCGAAGTGGGCGAACCGTTCGAATAATAAGAGCCATTACCCCATCCGCCGCCGCCGAAATTTCGACCGTTCTCCGACGCTGAGCAAGCGCCCAAGCCGGTGCGTGTGGCATCGACTGAGAAACCGGCGTTGCCACCACAGGCCCCAAAAGAAACGACGTTTTGCCCATTAGTTGCTCGCACTAACTGAACCGTATTTACATCCACCGTGTATGTGCCACCGAGGGAGGGCGGAGTGCCCCGGCCATCCTCACCCTTGTAGTGCCAGCCGTTACCCTGAGCGCCACCTCGAGCCGTAATTGCCGTCATAAAAGTCGATTGTCCGCCCCCCGCGTCGGGAGCTCCGCCACCGCCCACGCAGTATGTGGCTGACGTAGTGCCGGCGGCGACCGTGGCAATCGCTTCAACTGCGGCGCCACCTGCGCCGGAGAGCAGATTGTAGGCAAGATAGCCATACGAGCGTCCGCCACCCCCGCCGCCGCCAATGGCGGTGACCTTCAATCTGCTCACTCCGGTTGGAAGCGTATAACTGGCGCATCCCACTGCCGAAG
Source organism: Bdellovibrionales bacterium (assembly GCA_022842925.1). Lineage (GTDB taxonomy): Bacteria > Bdellovibrionota > Bdellovibrionia > Bdellovibrionales > UBA1609 > JALHOQ01. The sequence goes on along the minus strand of JALHOQ010000053.1, from coordinate 11,431 downwards.
ACTCAAATCCAACCGAGACACCGACCTCATTGGACTTGATAATGGTTTCAACACCGAGCGCGTTGGACACGTTCACCGAGTAAAGGCCGGAATCGGGAATTGTCCAGCTATTGAGGGCGAGCGTGTTGGTTACAGCGCCGGGAACTTTCACTCCGTTGCGGTACCATTGGTACTTAATCGGAACGCCCGAGTCCGAACTCTCGGCGGCTACGGTTAAGGTGCCCGGCCGCCCATTCATGATCTCAAGTGGCAGGGGCTGAGTCCTGATTTGTACGACCGGCGAGTCGGAGATGGCGACATTGATCTCAACCACCGCTGAATCAACGTCATTCTTGATTCGCAACTCATACTTCCCGGCGTCGGCCTGAAGCACGCTGATCAGTTCTAGGATATTGGTGTCCGCTCCGTCGATTTTAACGCCGTCTTTGTACCACTCATAACTCAACGGAAAGCCACGCTCGGAGCGAACCATGGCGGCGATAAAGGATTGGGTGCCCACATAAAGAGTCGTGTCGGAGGGTTTGGACACAATGGTGATATCGCCGTCGATCTGCTGAGGAGAGTTGCTGCCGCCACTGGCCGAGCCTGCGCTCTCGGTTTGGGAGCAATTCTGAAAAAGGAGCGCGATAAAGGCGATCGGTAAAATGCTGAGCGCGAGTCGGTGATACGTTTTCACGGGATCCCTTCGTCCAAAGTTCCTGTGCCTGAATAGTTCAATTGTCGTGCCTTGGGGGTGCAAATGCACGGGCATACGGCGTAAAGTTCCCAGTCAGTGCTCAGAATTTATCCGTTTCAATATGAGAATTATGGTTTGAATTTCTTCAAAAATCCGCCGCCTTGCTGGCCCGCCGCCGGAGCGCCGGGAAGGGGCTGCTTTCCGGGACCCGGTTTTTCGACACCTGTGAGGACGATCCCACTCGACTTTGAGATACCTGTTGCACCAACGTCAATCGACGAGGTGTTTTGAATTGTCATATCTTTTTTCTGTTTCTTGCCGAGGAATGTGTCGGACAAGAGTTTGTCGATCTTGCCGTCGTTCACCAACTTGGTCAGATGGTATTCGAAGGTCATCATTCCCGCATCCATTTGCGTTTGCATGATGGAGGGAATTTGGTGAGTTTTCGCTTCGCGAATTAAGTTGGCCACGGCGTGCGAGTTGGTGAGAATTTCATAGGCCGCAATTCGACCGGGCTTATCCACCCGAGGGAACAGAGTCTGCGCCACCACGCCACGCAAACTTTCCGACAACATCGTCCGCACCTGAGCCTGTTGCGCCTGCGGAAAAACATCGATGATCCGATCCACGGTTTTGGGGGCGTTGTTGGTGTGAAGGGTTCCAAACACCAAGTGGCCCGTTTCCGCAGCCGTCATAGCGAGCTGAATTGTCTCCAAGTCCCGCAATTCGCCCACCAGAATGATATCCGGATCTTCACGCAGTGACGCCTTCAGGGCGTTGGCGAAGGATTTGGTGTGAGCATTCACCTCGCGCTGGTTGATCAGCGACATTCGGTTTTCATGTACGAATTCAATCGGGTCTTCGATCGTAATAATATGCTCTTTGCGCGCGATATTGATTTCGTGAATCAGAGCGGCGAGAGTCGTTGACTTACCAGAACCGGTGGGACCGGTCACCAGAACGAGGCCGCGGGGGGTGTCGATCAGATCTAAAATCGTCTGAGGAAGATTCAGTTCCTTGGCGCTTTTGATAATCTCAGGAATGACCCGAAAGACGCCGCCCATTCCTCGGCGCTGCATAAAGACGTTCACTCGGAAACGCCCCAGCCCTTTTACATGGTAGGAGGTGTCGAGTTCCCAGTTCTCCATGAAAGTTCGCTTCTGCTTCTCACTCAGAATCTCGAAGATCAGGGCTTGCACGGCCTCGTTTTCAAGCGCGGGGTGGTTGAGCCCCACCATCTCGCCATGAATGCGGAAGAACGGTTGGGTACCGGCTGAAAGATGCATGTCGGATGCGTTCTGTGACACCATAAGTTTGAATAACTTATCTATTTCAGCCATGTAGACCTCATCGGCCGTTCACGCTCGCGTCTTGAACACCGGACTTGTGACCGGACTTAAGTTTGTATAAGCTTCGGGCCATGGCCGCTGAGATCTTAATTAATGTCCGTCCCGGTTTGACCCGTGTCGCTTATGTCGAAGAAGGATCCCTCAATGATCTAAAGATCGAGCGCCGGGGTTTCCCGACCTTGGTCGGCTCAATTTACCGGGGAAGGGTGGTTCGTGTGCTCCCCGGCATGCAGGCCGCCTTTGTCGATATCGGTCTCGATCGCGCCGCCTTCCTCTACGTGGCGGACGTGCGCACGGATATCGACGGTGAACCTCGCCTTTATTTGGACCAGGATGAGGAAAGGGACGAAGGCGACAATTCAGAGAAGGATGAGGGGCAAAAGGTTTCGATCCAAGACCTTCTGCGCGAGGGCCAAATGCTAATGGTGCAAGTGGCAAAAGATCCTCTTGGAACTAAGGGCGCCCGTATCACCACCCATATTTCTCTCGCCGGCCGCCACGTGGTTTACATGCCTACAATCAAACATCTGGGGATCTCGAGGCGGATTGAAGAAGAGCTCGAACGGGAGCGGTTACGAAAAATCGTGGAAGCGCTTAAGCCCAAAGGCGGCGTGATTATTCGCACGGCTTGCGAAGGAGCGAGCAGCGAAGACCTCGGCGCGGATTTGGATTACCTCTACCGGCTGTGGTCCGAAATCGACAAATCCTACGAGAAAAAGAAGTCGCCGGGCCTTATTCACGCCGAAATCGACGTTGAATTGCGAGCTTTGCGGGATATGCTGAACGAAAAAGTACAAAAGGTGATTGTCGACGATCCCAAAGTTCATAAAAAAGTGCTGAATTTTATCAATCAGTTCATGCCCAAACACTCCAAAGCGGTGACTCTGCACACAGGACCGCAGCCGCTCTTCGATCTTTACGAACTCGATCTCGAAATTTCTCGTTCCCTTGATCGAAAAATTTGGCTCAAATCCGGCGGCTATATCGTGATCGATGAAGCCGAGGCGCTGGTGGTAATTGATGTGAACACGGGCCGCTTCGTTGGCAAAAAAGACCTCGAGGACACGATTTTAAAAACCAATCTCGAAGCGGTTAAAGAAATCGCGCACCAGCTCCGCATTCGCAACGCAGGTGGCATTATCATTATCGATTTCATTGATATGGAGAAAATCGTTCACCGCGAGAAGGTGATGAATCAGCTCCAACTGGAACTGGCCAGCGACAATGCTAAGACGACGGTCGTCTCGATGTCGGAACTGGGTCTGGTTGAAATGACCCGCAAGCGCACCCGTCCGTCGCTGGTGTCGTCACTCTGCGAGCCCTGCACCTACTGTGAGGGGAAGGGCTACATAAAGCGCAAAAGCACCATGGCCCAGGAAATTTTTATGGCGCTGGAGCGGGAAGTTCTACGCAACAAAAGCGCCACGAGCGCCGTGGTTCATTGCCATAGCACGGTGGCCGACTGGATATATGAAGAAGAGCAGGAAGCCCTCGAATCCATTGAAGCCAAGATCCAGCGGCCCGTTGTATTCAAAGTGGAGCCTCACTACCATGTCGAGCAATTCGAGATCGAGTCGTCGGTCATAGGAACGCCGAGCACGGGCCCCGCAAAATAACCGTCTCAAATTGAGAGGCGCCCTCGCGTTTTTCGCTTCCAGTGCTATTCTACAAACAAGGACACGGAGTCCCGTCCGGGGATTTCGTGAGGGTTGGCGGGGCACACTCTGAGGGGGGTGAAGTGTGAACCAGCGATACCATTTGTGTGAAGTTTTAATTCTATCAATTGCCATGACATTCAGTTTCGTGGTCTTCGCGGAGAGCGGTGAACTCTCGGGCGATGAAATCGACGAGATCTTTGATGACGTGAATCGGGAAACAGGCGGCGATCTCGATGGTGCTCAAACCGCGTCGATTCCCATGGAAAGCCCCAGTCGTCGCGAGAACGTAGACGACGATGACGATGCCGCCGCGGAGATCAGCAATACCGTAGGCGACTCATTGACTGAGTCCAATTCCTTTCAAAGCTACACTCCGGAGCCGGAAGTGACGGCGGACAGTTTTATACGCGGCGGCGGCGAAAGCTTCAAGGCGAGCGGCGATCCTGGCTCGTTCAACTACGAACCACCGAAAAAGAAAAAGGCCAAAGTCACCAAGGCCAAAGCCAAGGCCAAAAAGAAGATCACCAAAAAGTCTTCTAAAGGTAAAAAAGTCGCGAAGGGTAGCAAGGCGTCCAAAAGTAAGTCCCGCAAGGTCGCAGGCGCGAAGAAGTCTAAGAGTAAACGCTACCGTTAAGGGAAATCCCGGACGTAGGTCCCGCAGTCTAACGCTTCTTGGTGAAATCTCCGATATTCATATGAGATCCACACCAAGGGGTTTGCATCATGTCGGAATTAAGTCGGGCAATCAGGCAAAAGCGATTCAGCCTTAAAAAAGAAACCGTCGCTAAAATTGTGCTGGATACCAAAACCGGCGTGCGGATGGAGCTCACGCTAGAAAATTGTTCCATTAACGGGATGGGCGCAATCGCTAAAACCATTCCGGCCGAAGATCACGATCTAGAAATCGGCGCCATTGTACCGGCTGCCAAAATCGTAGTGAACAATCAAGAAATTGGCCTGGGTCGTCTCACGGTTCGCTACTTTGTAAAGCGTGAGGACAAAGGCGACTTCTATGTGGGACTGGCGACAATCGACAGCAAACTTCCGATCGACGGGGCCCTCAGCCGCTATCTCGAAGCGCCAGACAGTGGCGACATGAATCCTTACCAGTTCGAACTGAGTCCCGACAAATTCAACCTGGCCTCTTTTGTTGAGCAACAAGACACCAATATCGATCTTTTTGCTCGCTGCCGAAAATTTTCAATTTTTTTCAAGCAGTGGGAGAAGACCGACAAGTACCAGTACTCCGTGGTGCGCGAAGCCTCTTCTGGTTCTCGTATTAAACTGCGGCGACCGCGCGCGGACGGTCGGAAAGATTACATTCAAATGGCGGCCTACGATTATTTAAACCTAGGGACTCATCCACAGGTCATTGAAGCGGCCACAGAGGCCCTTAAGGTATATGGCTATGGTTCGGGTGGATCACCTCTCGTCGCCGGGATGACCGAGCTACACGAAGAGTTGGCCGATCTCCTCGCTCGCACTTTGAAAAAAGAAAAAGTGCTTCTTTTCAGCTCCGGATACGCCGCAAACGTGGGCACAATTCACGGCCTCACAGCCAGTCAGGATCTGATCGTGGCCGACATGCTCGCGCACGCATCGATTCACGATGGCATTCAAATGGCCCCGGCCACAGCGCGCTTTTACAAGCACAACAATATTGAACACCTCGAAAAAATTCTGACGGAAAATCGGCCCAGTGCTTTAGGTGCCTTTATTATCACCGAGGGCGCTTTCTCAATGGATGGAGATATGGGCGATATCGCGTCCGTCGTAGACCTTGCGAAGGAATACAATTGCCGCGTGATGGTTGATGAAGCGCATTCCTTTGGTCTGTACGGAAAGAACCGAATGGGCGTGGCTGAAGCCCAAGGAGTCATGGGCGACGTCGATATTGTCATGAGTAGCTTATCGAAGGTCGTCGGCGCCGGTGGCGGATTTGTCGCGGGTCCTAAGGAAGTGATGGAATGGCTGTCGTTCTATGGCCGCTCGCGAATGTTCTCGGGAAGTATGTCGCCGAGTAGCGCCGCGGCTGGGATCAAGTCTATCGACCTTATGCTCAAGGACAAGGAACGCCACGACAACCTGTTCCGCAATATCAAACTTTTTGTCGAAGGTCTTCGGACCCTCGGGGCGCCCATAGCAGTCGATCACAATTGTCCGATTGTTCCAGTTGTGATTGGCGACGAGGCGAAGCTGGGTCTGATCAACCAGCATTTGCGTGATTCGGGTGTGTTCGTCGTCCCCATCGTCTACCCAGCCGTGAGTCGAGCTCAATGCCGATTCAGATTCTCCTTGATGAGTGAGCACACAGTTTCGGATATCGACTATGTCGTCACAGTTCTAGCTCAAGGCATGAAGAAAGCCGATTTTTCATTTACACAGGAACCCGTCGGCGCACAAAGTAGGCGTCGGCGCTCGGCCTAAAGGCATTCGCAATGGATTCCGTGTTGAGTGTGATTTTTGCGGCTTTGTGGTCGGTCTTTGGATCCGACCCCACGATTCCGTCACAAGCGGAGCCGATTTGGTCGCCTTCCGCATGGGAATCCACAGCGGGAGATTACACATTCAGCTCCACCTCTACCTTGATTCCCGAACACTGTCGCGCTCATCCTGCCTCATTTGTTGATTTTCCCATGGTGATCAATGGGGCGCATATTATTAAGGTCGACGACCGCCCCCTCTTAACTTTTTCAGACCCAAAATTTAAAGACGTTCGATCCGTGTACGGGAAGCCGTCGATCAGCTGTGCCGAGGTCGTCCAAGCGAAGGCCTTGCAGTGGACCGTGGTGACCGACTCCAAATATTTTGCTCGGTTTATTACCTTTCCGCAGGTTGAGCATGTTCGACCACCGGATAACTTTTTTTATGAGTCGCTGAACATAGTCGCGGCCGGCACGCTCCTCGTCATGGGCCTTTTCTGCATGATTATTTTTGCCGGCAAGGTCAACAGCCGGATCCCGGTTTTTTATTTTCTCTCCAATATCTTTTTATCCATATATTTCGTCGGCACCGTTACGGGACTCATGTCGATGAAGGTGGATATGCTGACCGTGCACCGAGTGGGCGACTCGGCCCTGTGGATCGGCTGCGCATTTCTCTATTATGTTTTTTATGAGATGGGCTTAATTGGCCGCGGCCTCGCGCGCTTTTATACAGCTATCGTCTGCATAGGCCTTGTTTTGCAGTGGTCGGCACGAACTGGCGACGAAGTTCAGATGGGGACTAATTTCTCGTTTATCCCCACTTTTATTGTCGTCTTTTACGCCATGTATGCGCTCACGCGAAAACTAATTGCGCGCCGAGCCTGGGATCGAATGTCGATGTTCCAAATGTTTGGAATGTCCATTTTCGTAGTGACCAGCATCAACGACATGTTGGTCGTGATGGGCGCCTACGACGGATACCTTTTTTACTCAGTCGGCTTAATTACACAAATGCTTTTAATGGCGCTTTCGGTTCATGAAACTATTCTAGAGACCTACCAAGAACGTGATTATTTGCGTGGGAATCTCGAAAAGGAAGTCGCGAAAAAGACCGCCCAGCTACGTGCCACACAGGCGGAGCTGGTGCATTCGGCCAAACTTGCATCCCTCGGGACGCTCAGCGCGGGGATCGCCCACGAAATCAACAACTCGATTAACTTTGTGAACGGCGCGATTCACCCCCTCGAAAGACTGATCGCGAAACTGGAGCCCGTTTCGCCAAAAGACTACGAGGTCGGCAAAAAACTGCTGGTTGCGATCAAAGACGGTGTGGGTATAACTGTGGAGATCGTAAAGAGCTTGCGCCAGTTCACGGGTCTCAATCAGGCCAAACTCAAAGACGTGCGTATTTACGAAGTCGCGCGAACGGTCAGCACGATCTTGCATGCGAAACTCAAAGATTCCTATCGCGTCGAGCTCGACATTCCGGAGGACCTCACACTCTATGGCGACGTAGTCGGCATCAATCAGATTCTGATGAACCTGATGACCAATGCCATGGATGCCATGCCCAAGGGCGGCACAATCCGCATCAAGGCACGCGAAACAGACGAACAGGTTGTCATCGAGGTGCGCGACACGGGCGGTGGCATACCAAAAGAAATCGTGGACAAGATTTTTGACCCTTTCTTCACTACCAAAGAGGTGGGCAAGGGCACGGGTCTTGGCCTTTATATCGTGAACAAAGAGATGGAGCGATACAAAGGCAAGGTGGTCGTCAATTCGATTCCCGCTCATGGGACGTCTTTCGAGCTTTGCTTTCCCAAAAATCTTAAGTCTGAATTTTCGGCGGTAGCATGAGTGATGTGAAACCGATCATCATGTTTGTCGACGATGAACCGCATAACCTAGCGGTCTTCGAGGCGGCTTTGCCCGAAACCTGGGATGTGAAGGTTTTCGATAGCCCGCTCAAAGCGATTGAAGAAGTCGACCGGCTAAAGCCCGCGATTATCGTAAGCGATCAACGTATGCCCGGGATGAAGGGCGTAAAGTTTCTTGAACTTGCAGGAAAGCTGAATCCGTCCTCCGTTCGTATTTTGGTCACGGGATATACAGACGAGGATTTGATAATCGAGTCCGTACGGGCCGCTAAAGTTTTCGATTATATTCGAAAGCCTTGGGATGTGGACGAGTTGGTTAAGCGTCTCGAGGCCGCTCTCGATCATCACAATGCCGTGCAAGAACGAGATAAGGCCGAGTGCGAACTTCGTCAGCGGGAGCGGGAACTGCGAAATGCCAACGCGGAGCTGACTCAAGTCTCCCTCGAGCTCGAACGAACTTTAAGGTCAACCGAAGAAATGGCCAAAGAGCTGGCTTGTTGGGTGCCGCCGGTCGTAACGTGGTTGGCGAAAAGTAAAGCGGCGTTCCCTTTACATAAAGATCTCGCCGTTATGGCCATCGATATCGTGGGTAGTGGGGCCATCCACGGCAAACACATCGGCAATAAGAAACTTCACGCGCAGATTCTCGAAGAATTTGCCATGCTGGTGCTCAAGCACGGCGGCTATGTCGAGAACACAGAGGGCGATGCCGCTTACGCTAACTTTGGCTTAAATGAGCGTACCGAGAGACCCTGCGACGCCGCCTACGCGGTCGCCAATGAATTTCGCGCCGCCTTAAGAGGCATGTCACTCCACCATCAGGAGACGGTTGAATGTGGGATTGCACTTCATTTCGCTGCGAACTGCGAAGCCAATATTAGCGAGTACACCGTCGGTACTCCGCAGGGCGTGGTGGTACAGAAGAAATTTTATACATCGAGTCCGGATATCGATCTTGTCCACCGTATCGAGAAGTTCATTCATCAAGTTCCCGGCACCAACATCGTGATGTCGAAGGAGTTTGTATCACTCCTGTCTACGCCACCCAAGCTCCCGCAGTTTGAGTTGGGAAGTCATCTGTTTAAAGGCCAGTCGAAGCCAGTTGAACTTGTCCTTATCAAAAGTGACCAAGTAAAAGAAGAGCAGTTGCATATTCTCAAAGCCGCCGTATAAACAGCGCCTTGACCATGCTCTGGCTTCTACTGCTCCATTTCTCCGCTTTCGCGCAGGATCTTCCGACCTATTCGGTTCCGGCGGTTATTGTAACTCCGACGCCGCTTTTTCTTACGCCAGATCCGGATGTGATTGTGGAAGTTCCGGCCCATGCGACTCCAAAGGCCGCGACATTAGATGATGTTTTGAGAGGCGCCTCAGGCACGGTCGTCAACCGGGCCGGCGGACCTGGTCAACCGAGTTCCGTTTTTTTAAGAGGTGCCGCCAGCGAGCACACCTTGGTGCTCTTGGACGGCGTTGAGATCAATGATCCGAGTCAACCGACCGGTGGTTTTGATTTCTCCACGATCGATTTAAATCAGGTCGAGCGCGTCGAAATATTTAAAGGTCCACAGGCCCTTCGCTTTGGATCTGGAGCCGTAGGTGGGGTGATCAATATCGTAACGAGAAAGGGTGGGGGGCCGACCAAGGTGGCCGTGGCCGCGAAGATCGGCTCGCATCAAACGCAGCAACAAACCGTTTCGACGACCGGTGAGGCGGGTGCTGTAAAGTACGCCTTTTCCATAACTCGCTATGAAACCGAAGGAATTTCGGCCGCGCGCGGGTACGAGGAGTTGGATGGCCACCGCTACCTGGCTTCCGCCTTACGCCTGTCTGTGGAAAAAAATGGGGAAGAGTGGGAGCTTTTGAATCGCATTCTGAGTTCGCGTAGCGATTTGGACTTTTCTACGTCGAGTTCGGGCCCCTACTTTCTTGAGCCCGATGATGCCAACTATGCGGTCGGCGGCTTTCACAGCGCCACAGCCTTGAAGCG
>JALHOQ010000053.1:0-1445 GCA_022842925.1 Bdellovibrionales bacterium | reverse complement strand
AGCGGTCTGAACGCTCAGATAAGTGGTCGAGTGATCTAACGGTGTCGCATTTTTATCTGCAGCGTCGGTATGAGAATAAACGCGACAGCCGCAATTCATCGTACTTTCTCGACAATCGCTATTCGAATTCGTTTAAAGGCGAGCGGGTGTTCGCCTACCAGGTCGACCCCGACACGACCATTACCTTCGGCCCGGCCGCCCGCCATGAACAAAGCGGCAAGCATAACGATACGATTTACGGCGCGTTTATTGAGGGCGGTATCAAAAAAGACTGGCGCGCCAGCGTCGGCTTCCGTTACGACGTGCACCGCTTCGGAGGTCAGTTCACATACTCGGTGAGCCCGGGTTACCGATTTAAATCGTCGCGCACAACTGTATCCGCGCGCTGGGCGACGGCATTTAAAAGGCCAAGCCTATTTCAATTGCACGATTCGGCTTATGGAAATCACAACCTCCAGCCCGAAAAGGTGCGGGGCGAGGAGGTCAGTGTGGAGCAGTTGATTGGTCAGAGTCACGCCCTGCGACTGATCGGATTTCGCTACTTCTATTCGGATCTAATCCAATTTTCATCTCGCTACGAAAACGTGGCCTTAGCCCGAGTCGCCGGAGTGGAGATGGAGTATAGCAAAGACTTCAGCCAAGGTTTCGACTTGAACGTAGCCTACACCTACACCGACCCTCGCAACCAACAAACCGGCCGCCGCCTTCCACGCCGCCCCCTCCAAAGCTGGCGCGCCTCGCTCGGCACCCGCATCGGCGACAGCTGGTCGGCCCGGGCCGAGTGGCGCGGCCTAGGCTCCCGCCCTGACATCAACGCCTTAAGCGCCACTGCAACCACAACACCAAACTACGACCTATTGGATATTTCGGTAACCCGAACCCTCGGCCGCCGAACCCAAATTACAGCCAGCATCGAAAACGTTTTCGCCCAGAGTTACGAGGAGATATCCGGCTATGGCACCCCCGGCCTTGGGGCCTACGTAGGCGTCCGCCATCAGTTCGAGTAACCTTGCTTAGTTTCACCGACCGCAGTAAGACGACCCCAGCTTTGGAGGAAACCACATGAAAGCTCTTATGGTATTGGGTCTGATCCTATTTTCTGTCAGCTCCCACGCGGGTTGGAAAGAGATCATCGAATGCGAAATCGAGAGACGCTCCGTCGATGGGTTGCCCACTGTGATTAGCAAATCCAGTGCAGAACTCTGGATGAGTGGCCCACATAATGGCGAAACCGGAAGAACGGTGGTTTCGAATCCCCTCATTCCGTCCTACACGCTGACCTTTAGTAAATATGCCGGCGGGCGCCTTGAAGGCGCAGGCTTAACCACGAAACTGGGCGACAAAGTCATCGCTCGCTCTTCAGTGGATACAAACCTATCAAAAACTGTGACCAATCAGTTTGTTACTGAGAATACGGATTACCAGATCACGGTTGTCTGCGCCTA
>JALHOQ010000052.1:7908-20590 GCA_022842925.1 Bdellovibrionales bacterium | reverse complement strand
AATGTGGAGCTCAGGCGCCAACCGTCTCGCGTTCTCGACCGGTGGCACAGGCCGTGTACATATTGATAATTTAGGTTACGTCGGCGTCGGAACTACAGTAGCGGACACCCGCTTCCATGTTCATGGCAACGACGGCGGCGCTCCGGTCACGTTGAAGATACGGAATGAAGCTGGCAGTGGCGATGCGGCCATCGAGCTGCACGAGGGTGCGGGAAGCTTCTCGTTGATCTATGATGGCGGCGCAAATCAGCTCAACTTGGACGACCAGTACTTCTTTGAACGCGACGAAGGTAAGCTCCTAATTACGTCCTCGGGTACCAACGACAGCACAATTCTTTTTGGCAGCGGAATAGCCACCGCTCACTGGGCCATCGGCCGCGACGATGATGCTGCTGAAGCCTTAGTGTTTAGTACCGACGCGAATAGCGTGGGCACGAATGTGCGCTTGAAAATGGAAAAAGCCGGGATGATTGGTATAGGAACTACCACGCCCAACACTGCCGCCATCCTTGACGTGAACGGCACCGGCAATCTCAGCGCCATGATCGTACCGCGCGCCACCACTGCGCAGCGCCCGGTCACCGCCGCCAACGGTATGATCCGCTATAATACGAACATCTCAGCCTTTGAAGTCTATCAGAGCAACAGCTGGCAAACTCTGGCCACGTCGAGCAGCGGCGACAACCTCGGTAACCACACCGCCACTCAACAAATTCTCTCGACCGTTGGTACCGCTGCCACTCCTGGCCTAGCCTTTGTCGGCGATGTCGACACTGGAATATGGAGCAACGGCGCCAATCGCCTCGCCCTCTCGACTGGGGGCACCGGCCGCATGCATATCGATACGCTCGGCAACGTCGGGATCGGCACGGCAGCGCCATGGTATAAACTCCATGTGCGAGAGACATCCACTCAGGGTGCTGCGGCTTTCGAAAATGCAGATAATTCTGATACGTGGGCCGCCTCGCTGTATGCAATGCGCTCTAGAGCGGACGCGACACAACCGGGGGCTGGAACTGGTGCCGGTGTAGTCTTCAACCTGGAAGGGAGCTCCGACTGGACGCAGGTGGATGCGGCGGCCATTGTGGGGTCTTGGGAAGTCGCTCAGAGCAATGCGACGACCGCTCGCGATTCAACCCTCAGATTTATGACTATGAACGACAACGCTCTCGGCGAAAGAATGCGCATCTCCGGCAACGGTAACGTCGGCATCGGAACCACAGATCCAGTTCGCAAATTCATGGTACAGGAGACCAACACCCAAACCGCCGCCGGTTACTACGCGACCACGGACACGCAGGTCACTGTATCGCCCAGCGCCGCCTCCTCCGCCCAGGCCTACTATGCGAACTTTAACCGACTCTCAACCACCTCGGACAACATAGGCGGCGCCGATCTTTATGGCATGGATAATAGCGTTCATATTTATAGCGGCGGTACAAATGGACTCGGCACCAGCTACGGCACCATGAGCACAGTCACCAATTTCGCCGGTCGTACGATGACCAACGCCTATGGCTCCTTTAATCGCGTTAGCACAGAAGATGCCTCAGCGACCATTACCAACGCGACCGGCGTGTACGCCGCTGTCTCAAGACCATCCGGCACCATCACGAACGCCATTGGATTGCACATTGGTCCCGTGACCGGCACCAGCAGATATGCTCTCTATTCTCAGGATGCCGCAGCTCCCAGCTACTTCGCCGGCTCCACTGGAATCGGAGGAGAGAACACGGGCGCCGGCCGCCTCTATGTCGAAGCCTCAGGCGCTACGCCAATCGCTGCCAACCGCACCTCCAACGACGGCACCCTGATCAGCTTGCGTCAAGCGGGCACCGAAGAAGGTACGATCTCGGTAAGCGGCGCAACCATCTCGTACAACGCCTTCACGGGCAGCCACTATGCCATGACGCTTGAAAACGTCGCGCATGGAAAGATCGTTTCCTACACCGGTCAAAACGCGTATCTGAACAACAATCCCGCTTCCGAAATTATTTATGGCGTGAGCGAAACCGCAATCGAAAACTCGCCCAACGTCTTGGGTTCCATGCTTGGCCTTTTGGAAGGCGGCAAACCGCATGCTCAAGATAATCCGTACCTCATCATGGCCGTCGGTAACGGCCAAATGTGGGTGGTCGACGGCGGTCTTGAGATTCAGTCCGGCGATTACCTGATCTCATCGAGCACGTCGGGCCATGCGATAAAGGATCCGGGCACCCATGCGGTCAGCCATATCATCGCCCGCGCCGCCGAAAATGTGGACTGGTCCACGATCGCGCCCGATCTCGATGGCAAAAAGCGTAAACTGATCAGTGTGACTTTCGAGACCTTTGATAAAACCAACCCGGCCCCGATCTACCGCCGTCTGACGACGCTCGAAGAGAGCAATCAACGCCTCGAGCGCGAAAACACCGAACTCCGCCGCCGCATGGATGAGCTGGAACGGCTCATCCGGTCCAAGTAAAGACTAGCCCACCTGCCCTATTATCTTGACCAGAATGTTAGGAAAAAGCTAACATTCTGGGTATGACTGGATTCGAGTTACGCGCCATTATCGGCCGCGACGACTTTAACTCAACCGCCCTAAAGGCGGCGCTTTCCGCCTATAAAGGCCCACGCACCAAAATCCATGAACTCCTACGTAAGGAAGTCTTGATCCCTCTCAAGAAGGGATTTTATGTGTTCGGACCTAAATACCGTAAAGGCCCGCTGATTCGCGAGTCCATTGCTATGCAGCTTTACGGACCTTCTGCGATCTCCATGGAGTATGCACTCGCTCACTACGGTCTGATTCCCGAACGGGTACATGCTGTGACCTGCGTCACACCCAAACGCGACAAAAAATTTAACACCGCCGTCGGCGTCTTTATCTTCCGCCGACTAGCACAACCTAAATATAATGTAGCCTTAAAAATAGCCGATTTCGGAAATGAAGCGAATGTGATGATCGCGACTCCCACAAAAGCCCTTTGCGATCAAATTCTGTTGGGTTGTCGAGCCCGATTCAATCAGCCCTCGGAAGTGAATGCCTATTTATCTGAAGATTTGCGTTTAGATGTTTCGGCTTTTCGCCGGGTTATGAACAAGCGAGAACTCCGGTCGATTGTGAGTGCATACGGGAATCACCGGGTGCGAGCCCTCGCCGAATATTTGGAGAGACCATCGTGAGTACATTGTTGAGTTCCATGCTCGCTCGCTACAAATGTGAAACCCGGGATGATTATGAAAATGCATTAAAGGAAATCATTCAGGAATTCGCGCTGCTGGGTTTATCCCGCAGCCAGTTCTTTGATCATGCCGCGTTCTATGGAGGCACGGCACTTCGAGTATTTTATGGCTTAGACCGATTTTCGGAAGATCTGGATTTTTCGCTTTTGAAACCGAAAAAAAAATTTGATCTCGCGCCCCACTTGGCCTCAGTAGCGACGGAGTTAGAGAGCGCCGGTTTTAGACCGGAAATCTTATCCAAGACGAAAACCGCCGACTCCGCGGTGGAATCTGCATTTATCAAAGCCAACACCCGTGAGCACTTGTTGCAAATAAAAGTTCCGGGAGAAATTGCCAAGAGAGTAGGGCGGGATGAGGCCTTAAAGGTCAAGCTCGAAGTCGATACCGAGCCGCCTTCTGGGTTTACGACTGAAGTGAAGTATCTCTCTTTACCCGTAGCCTTTCCGGTCCGGGTGTTTTTAATCTCAGATTTATTTGCTGGTAAGGCTCATGCCTGCCTGTGCAGAAACTGGAAAAACCGGGTCAAAGGCCGGGACTGGTACGACCTCGAATGGTACGTGGCACGAAAAACAATGCTAAACATCGAGCACCTTTTGCGACGAATGGTTCAGTCCGGAAACTGGCCGCTAGGCAAAAAGCTGTTGCCCGCCGATTGTAGGAAGTTGTTCACCGAGAAGATTTCGTCGATGGACATGAAACAGGTGAAAAGCGATGTGGAAAAATTTATTGAGGATCCGAATAAGATTCGCAGTTGGAATAAGCAATATTTCTTAAGTCTCGTAGAGAGCATTCAGTTTACGAAGGGATATTGAAATTACGCAGTTCTGTCAGTCTCAGATTGAGAACCTGTCCAACTGACAGACAGTGTTTCAACTGAAGACAGTGAGCTCTAATACAGACCGCTCCCCTCCCTCTCCCGATTTTGCACTTCTAGTCAGGATTGTGGGGAGAAACGTTCGAATGAAGCCTATCCTGTATTACATGCTACCGATTATCACTTTTGTCGCGCTAACGACCAGCTGTGGTCCTGCGGAATTTACCTCCGTGGATGCCGAGGACGTCGCCCAAAGGGCGCAGGACGGCGAGAATCCGCCGCCATTAAATCCACCGCCAGTCGTGGGCACCGATCCGAACGACCCGGTCGTTCAAGCCCGGTACAGTTGCGGCGGAAAGAAGCTTTATATTTGTCATGTGCCCGAAGGAAATCCGGGAAACCGTCACACTCTTTGCCTGCCACCGCCGGCGATTGAAGCACATCTGCGCGAGCACGACGCCACAGGCGCCGTAGGCGACGAAGACCATATGGGTCCGTGCTTATAAAAGCTTATTTAACGCGAAGCTTCGGAAAAAAGAACCTGGTACCTTTAATCGGGGATGACGAGTTTTTGTCCGGCCATCACGCGATGATTAACGCGGACTTTGTTGACCTGGGCCAGGTGATTCAAACTCACGCCATATCGTTTTGAGACTTCCCACATAGTTTCGCCGCGCTTTACGACGTGCTTGCGTTGAGACTGGGTCGCCTTCATCGCCGAACCGACCATGGCGTTGCGCTTTACTGTAGGCGCTGCCGCTGCCGCGATCTTGCGGGCCTTGCCCGTCACGTGGCGGGTGCTCTTCGGCATCGCCTCGGGGCGGATACGCACTTTTTGACCCTTTCGCAGAATCGTTCGGCTGCTGATGCCGTTCAGGCGCAGAAGCTCACTCACGCTCACTCCGTAGCGCTTGCCGATGGTCGAGAGATTGTCACCGCGACGAACGGTATGAAATTCCACATCGCGCGTTTCCACCGCTGGCGAAATCCCTGAAGCGGGCTGCGCACCCGAAGGCTGGCGGGCATCCTCTTCAGTTACATACTTGATTCCATCGCCGCCCACATCGGGAACCTTAAGCCGCTGACCGGGCCGGAGCAAAGTGCGGTTCGAGAGTTTGTTTAAACGGCGCAACTGCGAAACCGTAGTGCGATGTCTTTTGGCGATGGTCGAAAGATTGTCGCCGCGGCGAATGCGATAGAAATGATGATCCGCCTGTACGATGCGCGGCTGTGAAGTCACGCTCATCGACAGGGCCGCTAAGGCGTCGGTCGCACGACCAACCGGAATTCGAACCACAGTCTCTGACCCGCGTGAAATCGGCACGAAATCCGTGCGGAACTTAGGATTGAGAAGCTGGAGCTCGTCTACGTCCACACTTAAATTGCTCGCCAACTTGGAGAGCGAAATCGGGCTCTGCAGTGCCACCGTGTCGTAAGACAGCGGATCTTGGAACTCAAGTTCAGCGAATCCGTATTTAGCCGGATCCTTGGCGATCATGGCCGCCGCAATAAACTTGGGAACATAGTTCTTAGTCTCAGCCGGAAACGACCGACGCTGTTTAATCAGCTTCCAGAAATCGCGCGTGTAATAGCGGGTCACCGAGCGCTTCACCCGATTTTCACCCACGTTGTAAGCCGCCATGGATAGATGCCAGGAGCCCAACATATTGTGCAAGGCCTTGAAATACTCGGCCGCGGCTCGGGTCGACAAAACTGGATCGCGGCGCTCGTCTATAAAAGTATCAATTGTCAGACCGAAGCGCTTGCCCGTGCTGCGAATAAACTGCCAGTAGCCGACGGCATTGGCCTTCGAATGCGCTTTGGGAGAGAATCCGGATTCAATCAAAGCGATATACACCAGGTCTTCGGGCAAGCCATTTTCGCGCAGCACGTTTTTCATCATCGGAAGGTAACGGGCACTGCGTTCCAGGTACGTCTCCATGTGCTTGCGGCCCCGGCCGGTGAAGTAGCGCACCCACTTGTCCACATGCTCGTTCTGATCCATCGGAATGTCGCCGTAGGCGCTCTTGTACGGCATCTCGATATTCTTTTCGACTTCTTCCGACGACACTTCGTTTTCTCTAATATGCGCCTGAGCGGCTTCTTCGACCGCCGAACCTTGCAGGTTCTCAGGCCGCAGAGCTTGGCTATCGACTCGAGTTTTATTAGTCGCGCACGCGGATAAAAACAGAAACGACGACACGGACAGTGTCCATAACATCCTCGGCATCAAACGGACTCCTTTGAGGGTAGTAACCAGGTTAGCGTGGAGTTGCTTTTGCGTCCACCCACAACGGCTCGGAAAGAGACAGTTTGGACCCATCCAACAGACGGTACACGACCCAATTGCGTAAAATCGATTTGACGTAAAAGCTGGTTTCTTCCCATGGCAGTTCATCCAGCCATATCTCGACTTCTGGATTTGAGGAAGCGCTACTTTCGATAGGACCTAAGTCCTTGCGAGCACTCAACCATCGGCGCAGCCGCGTTGGTCCTGCGTTATAGGCGGCCAACGCCAAGGGCACATTGCCATTAAAATTTTTAATCAAGCGGCTTAAATAGGTGCTGCCGATTCGGATGTTTATCTCAGGCATAAGCAGAGATTCGGTCGGCACGAAGTCTTTGATGCGCAGGTCCCTTGCGACTTCCGCGCCGGTGGCGGGCATGACCTGCATTAGTCCGAGCGCTCCCGCCGGGCTTTTTGCATCCGGACGAAAACTGCTCTCCTGGCGGATCAGCGAACGCAACCAGGACGCCGAGATACCGGTGGCCTTTGCTTCACGATCGACCCACGGGGCATATTCCTCAGGGAATACGGTTTTCAACACGGGAATCTGCGCGAGCGAGGGATCGTTTTCGATGGCTTTGCTGATCTCCATGATCGCCAGATCATAGCGCATGGCCAGCGCCCAGAGTTTGGCGCGCAACAGCTTCTCTTCATTGGTCTGAGGATCAGGAAGGGCGTCGAGTTCCTTCTCCGCCTCTTTAAACCATCCGGCCTTAAGCAAAATCTGCAGGCGTTCCCAAGCAAGACGCTCACTCTCGAGCAGACGCAGCTCGGCTTTGATCTTCTGCCCGCCCGTCGGCATTTTAATTTCGTTGCCGTTCATCTCGGCCTGGGCCCGCAGACCGTAGTAGGAAAACGGATAGCGACCCGCCAGTTGCTGAGCATAGGGCAACGCCTTGCTGGCATCCATCTTTTGCTGTGACCGCCACAACCAATGCAGCGATCGGTACTCGAAGTCGGTGCCCGAGTTCAGAGCCATCACACGCTCAAAATAGGTCGAAGCCTGCGAGTAGCGCTTCCGCCGAAATTCGAGCAGACCGATCCGGAACGTGGCCTCGGCCGCTTCAGCCGTTCCGCCATGAAGTTTGATTAGCTTTTCAAAAAGAGTATTGGCATCGCCGTACTCACCGCTCGCAACCGCCGCCTTGCCAGCCAAAAGGAGAACCTTCGTGGCTTCCGTCTGCCCGCTGTATTTTTCATAGGACTTCTCTGCCAGTTGCAAGGCATCGAGGTAATTTCCGCGAGCATAGGCATTGTTGGCCCAACGCGCGAGCCGGCCCGCATCGGCTTTTTCCATTTCTTTAACGATAGTTTGGCGGACATTGCGGTACTTTTCGTCGGTGCGATTGGCGATGCTCAGGTAGATATCGAGAATCATATCGGCAGCCCCCAGGCTACGCCGACTGCCCGGGAATTTCTGCAAGAGTTGAATTCCATCTTCTATCGCGGATACGTAGTCTTGAGAATCATAGGCGCGATTCATGCGCGCGGCGAGATCCCGCTCTTCATCACTGATGCCGACATCGTCGCTCTTTCTGACCAACGGCTGTGGTGTCGCGGCCGGTGCTTCCTTTTTCTTACCAAGGAGAGACGACCTGATGGAATCCACGCGGGTGCGGATTTCGGCCGACTCCTTTTCGCTTAAGGAGCGGGTCAAAAAGTCTTGGGCCGCCTGAAGATTCTGCTCAATAAAAGCCAACTCACCGGCCCAGCGGTAGGTGCTGGCACGTTCCTCCATCGACATCCAGTTCTGTACCTGGTGCAAGCGATCGATCGTTTTCCACGCCCCGCCGCGATCGCCCTTGCTCTGGGCCTCCGCCAACATCAGGAGTGCCGAAACATACTGCGTTCGCAACTGCGCGGCCGGTGGGCCGAGCAGCATCCAGCGCGGCTCCGCATCCATTTTGGCGGTGGCGCTCTTCAGCGCGGGAACCGAGACCTTGCCCGCTTTGTCTTTGAGTTGAGCGCATTGAAGTTGGTTGAGAAGAAGCCAGGAACCTAAGCTCTTGCCGAGGGAATAGGATTTTTCCAAGGCTTGCAGGCAGGTGCCGCGATCCTTGTTTAAGAGGCCGCGCTTCGCCTCCACCATCAACCCCACCAATCGTTCCCCTTTTACCTTCGCCTTCGAATCGTACATCCATCGGGGCGCATCGATTTTTTGATCGAGGGTCAGAGTTAACACCGTAACACCGGCGGCCGAGGCATCGAGCGCGGATAACAACAGCAAAATAATTAGCTTCATTTTCTCCTACAAATCCGCAAGCTCGATCGCTTTCATTAAAACCGATTCCACCTGCTCGATCAGTTTATTCACGCGCGACACCTCGGTCAGGTCGGCGATCATCGCCTCGGGCGCGAAGCTCAGCGCTTCCGCCTTGGCCAGAATATCCTTGAGCGGAGTCGAGAGTTCATTGCGCAACGACGGCGGTGTGAACTCCAGGAGCTTTTCCAAATCCTGGTTGGCTCCACCCTGCTCTGACAACTGGCCGAGAATATAGTAAATACAGTTGGTCATTTCAACGCCCATTAGGCGCCATTCCTTGGCGGCGGCCCGCTCCCGCACCTTCTTCAAGCGACGCTTTAAAATAATTCCAAGTGACGCCTTTTTCGGTTTGCGGCGAAATCTCACCCAACTTTGCTGCGCGAGAAATCCGAGTACACCTAAATAAAGAATCAGAGTAAACACCGGTGCGGTCGTGCTCGACGCCGAGGTCTCACCAATATCTGTTGAGAGCTGTGGCAGCTGCGGGCCCGAATCGCCCTGCGGCGGGACCGCCCCCGGCGTGCCGGCCTGGGCTAGTGCCTGTGGCGTGGCCGCGCCCGTCACAGTTAAATTCAGTGGCTGTGACGTGACCGTCACGAATTTCTTCGCATCCGGATCAAAAGTGGCGATTTGAACGGGCGGAATCTCGAACACGCCCGGTTCTCGGGGAATAATTAAGACCTCAAATTCTTTAAAGCTGGAGCCGTCTTTCAGATACTTGGCACTCGACTTCTGGTCATAGAGTTCGAAGCTCGGGGGCAGCTCGAGTTTTGGTAATTCGATCAGCTTGGCGTTGCCCTGGCCATCAATGCGCACGCGCAACGTGACCGGTTGATTGGTGGCGCCGGTCAAAGGCTCGAACTGGGCACTGACACGAAAGCGACCGACGGCACCCGTGAAATTGGCGGGACGCCCGTCTACCGGCACATCTAAAACTTCAACTTCGATGGGTTTACTGGTTTTGGTAAAGACATAGGGCCGACCAAAGCCAAAGGTCGACGGCGTAAGCACCGTACACTTGGCCTTATACGAATCCACCATCGCCTTACCAGACTTGATCGGAAATAGCGCGTACGACACCAGCAGGGCCCGCTGGTAGGCGACGCCGTTGACCGCGACTTGCTCAAAGTTGAGCCGGGTCGCCATTTCGAGATCCTCTTTCCAAAAGCCCTTTAAGTCGGGATACTTAAGAGTGTCGATGTCGCGGATTTGACCGCGCGTGTAGAGGTAGAAGTTGGCCACAATCTGTTCGCCGACATAAGCTTTTTGTTTATCTGTGACTGCCGAAATAAAAAAAGCTTCGTCGGGATTGATCGCCGGACCGCCGCCCCCGCCGGGTGGCAGGCCTGGTCTCAAGCGACGCTGAATCATTTGATTGAACAACTCTTCCATATCGTCGAGCTGCTCGAGTGGGTCCGGTGGCGCGCGCCGACCGCCTTGCCCTTGCTGGGCCACGGGCGGCATTCGCCGCTCACCGCTGACCGCCACTTTTACGGGATCGGTGCTATAGATCTTGCCGTCGACGTTGACCTTGACCGAGGGAACGAACAGATCCCCTTTTTTGTTGGCCGCCATCATATACGTAAAATTTCGCGACTGCTCCGTGATAAAGCGGCCGTTCACGTATGAGCTGCGAGTCTCAATCCCGCTAGACGTGTTGATTAAATCAAAACCATCGAGACCGGCAATGCGGGGCTCATCCACTTGCACGCTGCTCTTGGCCGTGATGCTGACCGTGAAATTGATCACATCGCCGATGCCGATTTGATTGCGATCGACCGTGGCCGTGACCTGCACGTCCTCGGCCGCGCCGACCCACCACAAAGTTAAGAACGATAACAGTAAACCGCTCATTACCAATCCTTCGCTTTCGGCATATCTTTGCCTTGCTTCTGATACTCCTGAGCCCGGATGTTCTGCTCCTGATTTTTGATTTCGTCTAAAATGCGTTTCACATCATCGGGTGACACTTCACCCTGGTACTTCGGCTTCTCGTTGCCCTTGTTGGTGGGATCACCCTCGCGACGGTTTCCTTGCCCCTTTTGATCCTGCTTTTGATCCTTGTCTTGGTCGCCGTCTCCGCCGCCACCGCCACCGCCCTGCCACAGCAGTTCAATATTGGTTTTCACTTCCACCGAGTCGGCATCAAGGGCCAAGGCGGCCTGATACGCGCCGAGGGCGTCGTCTATCCGTTTCAGTTTCGCCAGCACGCCGGCCCAATTGAACAGGACTTCAAAACGCAATGTGGAATCGGGTGGGAGAATTTGCAGCACACCCCGATACGCTTTTTCTGCCTTTTCAAAATCTTCCGCCGCCTCGAAGGTGCGGGCCAAGTTCATTTGCACCTGAGGGTTTAAAGGGTCGTCCTCGAGCGCTTTCATAAATTTCTGCTGCGCCGGAAAATAAGACTTTTTATTATACTCGCGCACGCCCTCGCGATTGCGCAGATAAGAATTGATCGTCGTGGCGAGCGCCGGGCTTGCCGCAAAGCACACGCCCAAAAGAAATACCACCTGCGCCCGTTTAATCAACGGCCACCTCAAAGCGCCCGCGCCACAAGCGACCTTCACTTTTGCGCTCGCCTAAAAACAATTCGAGCAGGCCGAGAATCAGACCGATCAGGAGGAAGGACTGATAGTGTTCGTTATAATGGCTGACTTCCATGGTATCGAACTGGGCCCGTTGCAACTGATCAATGCTCGCGCGCAGGTTTTTAACCGCATCGCCGCCAAAGGTGACGTGCTGATAAGTCCCCTGCCCCGCTTCCGCGAGCTCTTTTAGTGCTTCACCGGTCGACCGAGAGACGACCGTCTGTCCGGTCTTATCTTTTTTGTAGCCGACGAGATTCCCATTGTCGTCGCGCACGGGGATTTGTCCGCCCGCCTCAGTGCCGAACCCGAGGGTGAAAATACGGACTCCCTCGGACGCGGCCTTCTTGGCCATATCGAGGCCGCCCTTTTCATTGTCTTCACCATCCGAGGCAATCACGATCACTCGGGTGACGGCCGGGTTATCGCCCTCCGTGCCGCCGCGATTCAACGCCTGATAAGCTTCATCGATCGCCTTTTTAAAATCCGTTCCTTGCGTCGAAACCGCGGTCGGCGAAAGCGACTCGATATACATTTTGAGCGCGCCCTTGTCGTTGGTCATGGGCGAGAGAAGAATGGCCGATCCGGCAAAGGCCACAATCCCCACCTTGTCGCCGCCGAGGGAATCCACAAAACGGGTCAGCTCTTTTTGCGCGAGCTCCAGTCGCGAGGGCCGCACATCTTCGGACAGCATGGAGTTCGAAACATCCACCGCCAGCATGATCTCAAGCCCTTCACTCTTGGCTTTCTGTCGACCCTCGCCGGACTGGGGCCGACCCAGCGCAAGGATAAAAAACAAAAGCGAAAGACACTGCAGCCAAATTTTAAACGTCCGCTTCTTCGGCGCGAGTGAGCGCGTTAAGAAAGCCGCGATCTTCGGCGAGATCTGCTGCTGAATCACCGCACGCGTCCGCTTGCGCATCCACCACAGCAAAAACACAATCATGGGGATTAAAAGGAGAAGATTCAAAGCGGCCTGGTCGGCGAAGCGATAGTCGAACATCTAAGGCCCCTTCCTTAAAACGGTGGAGGCTATAAACAAGCTTAGAAGATAAAGGATCACGGCCCACTGTAAGTAGGGCGGAAAAAGTTCGGCATAGCGAGTGAACTGAGAGGTTTCAATATTCGTTTTTTCAAGCGAGTTAATGGATTTAAACACCCCTTGAAGGGCGTCTCCGGTGGTGGCTCGCCAGAATTTCCCACCGGTTTCATCGGCCATCTTGGTCAGCAGCGTCTCATTCACGGCCGAGTGGATCGGCCGGTAGCGCTTCACCTTGCGGCCAAATACATCCTCCACCATCACCGGCAATTGGGCGTCGCCATCGCGACCGATCCCGATCGAGTAGATTTTGATCCCGTAACCTTTGGCGATTTCGAGCGCAGTCTCGGGATCGATGGTGCCGGAGTTATTCTCCCCGTCCGTCATCAAGATAATCACTCGGCTCTTGGCCGTTGAATCCTTAATCCGCGCCACCCCGTTGGCCAAGGCCACGCCGATCGCG